>CAMDNC010000033.1 GCA_945902755.1 Flavipsychrobacter stenotrophus | reverse complement strand
CAAGATTGTTCGAGAGCTTCGGTGGTGGGAGCGATGCATGAGCCCTACTAACTGATAATCGAGGAAGGTGGTGGCTAGTATAACGAAGATGAAAAGGGGTGCACCCCACGCATAAAAAAAGATACTACCCGATAAAATTACAGTATTTTTATATCTACTATCGGCGAGGTAATAAACTAAAAAGAACAGCGGCAAAAAGTAGAATATGAATGTTATGCTGCTAAATACCATGAGTTACGTTGCTATCTGTAAAGATGAATACGAATAGTATATCTATTTTTGATTTAGGTACATCAAATTTCACGACACTATTGTATGAAATTATAAAAAAAAATACACTTTCCTTTATTGGCATAAACTTCCCCATTAGGATGGGCGATTTAAATATCACTAAGCTTGGCACACTAATTTTTATAGACGGGAGATAACTATTCTCGAATATCAAAAAAAAGAGCGCTAGTTTAAGACACAATTAACAAAACGCCCTCGGCTCTATAGGCCGAGGGCGTGCATTAGTTGCAATCTATTAAAAAAATTACTTACCTATCGTAAAGTGAAGTGTACTTGTTTTAGTGCCTGTGTTCATGTTGAGCAAGTACATACCATTTGCAAGAGAATTGTTCAAGTTTATCTCCGCATTGATGGTGCCATTTGTTACAGACAATTCTTGTTGATGCACCACTTGGCCCAGCATATTGGTGATGGTAATGTGAATTTCTGCATTACCTACACCCCCTGTATTACCAGATAAAGTAAAGGTACCGTTATTAGGATTTGGAGACAGGCGTATTCCCTCTGCCAAAACTACGTTCGTGGTACTGTTGGAAGGTGATCCATTAACGTAAACCAAGTTAAAAGACGTTAATCCGCCACAGAATCCACTACTAGTTACTCTGCACGTGTATTCAGTAACACCTATTACCGCCACATCCGTGTGTACAGCAGTTGTGGCACCTACTATTGGTACCCCATTCTTCAACCACTGATAAACAGGTGCAGCACCTGCATCTGTAGCCGTAGCCGTAAGAGTAAAACTCTGACCGGGCACTAATGCTAACGAAGGACTGGAAGTAATGGTGACTGCTGGAGAAGGAATAGGTAGTACCGTCATATTAATAGGCGCACT
This sequence comes from Flavipsychrobacter stenotrophus, assembly GCA_945902755.1. GTDB lineage: Bacteria > Bacteroidota > Bacteroidia > Chitinophagales > Chitinophagaceae > Nemorincola > Nemorincola stenotropha_A. Next base: position 25,053 of record CAMDNC010000033.1, on the reverse strand, counting down.
AAGCACACTGTCTGCCAATCGGCATCTGTAGTTACTGTAAAGTTTACAAACCACCACATCTGCATCAGAGGGTGCATAGCTGAACACCGGACCACTACCCGAAACAATGCCATCAACCAGCCATGAATACACTGGGGTAGGTCCACCATTCACTGGAGTAGCAGTGAAGTTGACTGGAGAGAACTCGCATGAGGTATCGGAAGGAGAAACAATGGTTGTAACTACTGGCATAGCGGGCACAAATACGCTAAGTGTACGAGCGCCTACGGCAGTGTCAGTAAGCAGACAAGCAGCATTACTGGTCATACCTACACGTACCACATCGCCGTTAGCCGGTACAAATGTATAGGTAGCCCCAGTAGCCACATAGGTACCATTTACACTCCAGTTGTACACTGGCGCTGTTCCGCCTAATACTGGTGTAGGAGTCAGCAGCACAGACTCACCAGCACACAGTGTGTCTGACGGAGCAGTAGAAATACCTACACTAGGTGTCAATAATGGCTGGATAACTATCGTGGCACTACCCGCCATGTTTCTGCTACAAGCAGTAATAGCATTGGTAGCTTGCACAGTGTATACACCTGCGGCTGTGTGCAAACCAAAACTGATAGGGCTACCCGTACCCGATACAAAAGCAGTAGTAGAGCTGCCGTACACAAGTGAGTAAGTAACACCAGGTTCAGACATCGACAAGCCAACAGTTACGCCAGTACCACCAGCACAATAGGTACCACCACCTACTACTGTATAAACATTTGGCAAAGGCTGAACCGTTACAACTACTGAACTGTAACAGCCCGTGACAGGCAATGTGTAAGAAATAGTAGAAGTACCCAGCGTGAACCCAGTAACCACACCAGAAGTACCTACTGTAGCTACAGTAGGTGTAGTACTGCTCCACACGCCTCCTAAAACTGTATCTGAGAATGTAGCTGTACTACCCAAACAAATATTGGGATTGCCTACAATAGGCGACGGACCAGGATTGATGGTTACGACCCTTGCAGCAAGACATCCAGTAGGCAGTGTATAAGTAATCTCTGCAGTACCTGCAGTTATACCGGTTACTGCTCCGGTAGCAGATATGACGGTAGCAACAGCAGTTGCTCCACTGTTCCAAAAACCACCAGCCGGTGACGTAGATAAAGTTGAGGTGCGTCCCTGACATATTACGGTAGTGCCAGTAATGGGTGCTGGTAACGGATTGACCGTAACAATACGAGTATTAAAACATCCAGTAGGTATGGTATAGGATATACTTACTGTGCCAGCCACTACACCGGTTACCACACCAGTAATAGCATCTATTATAGCTAAAGAGGGGTTGCCTGATGTCCATGTACCACCTGCTATTCCATTTGATAATATTGTAGTTCCCGCTTCACATACCGTAGCAGTACCAGTTATTACCGGAGGCAGTGGATTGACTGTAGCTAGAGTAGTAATACTACAACCCGTTGGCAAAGTATAAGTTATGGTCGTATTGCCAGCCACAACACCCGATAAAACACCAGTAATACTGTTCACGCGTGCTATAGCAGTATCCGTGCTGCTCCATGTACCGCCAGTGGGCGAGCTAAACAAAGTAGTAGCAAAGCCAGCACATACTGCTGTGCCACCAGATATTGCAGCAGGTATTGGGTCCACGGTCACAGAAACCAGCGCAAAACAACCTGTAGGCAAAATATAAGATATCGTAACACTACCACCTGATACTCCTGTTACTATGCCCGAAGCATCTACCGTAGCTATAGACAAGTCTGCACTACTCCATGTGCCACCAGCAGTAGGATTTGAAAGTACTGTAGTATTGCCCTGACATACTGTAAGTGTGCCTGTTGTGGCTAGTGGCACAGGATTTACTGTAACCTCAGCTTCTACGGTGCAGCCAGTACCCAGCGCATAAGTAATAGTTGCAGTACCTACAGATATGCCAGTAGCAAGCCCTGCAGCATCTATATGCACAGTAGCTAAGTTACTGCTACTCCAGGTGCCGCCACCTGTGGTGTTGGTAAGTAATGTCGTATAACCTTCGCAAACCTGCAACGAACCTGAAATGGCCGCGGGCAACAAATTTACTGTTACTACCACCGACTGTACGCAACCTGTGCTAAGGGAATATGTTATTTCGGCTGTTCCTACAGATACTCCTGTTACCACACCTGTTGCGGCATCTACTGTAGCATTGGTACTACTGCTACTCCAAGTACCACCAGCAGGCAACGAACTTAGCGATGAAGTGCGCCCTGTGCAAACACCTGTGCTACCTGTAATGCCACCCGGAAGAGAGTTGACGGTAATCACTGAAGTAATATAACAGCCGGTAGGTATGGTATAAGTAACAACGGAGGTGCCAGCTGAAGAACCGGCAACAACACCAGTTGTAGCACCTACAGCCACTATAACATTACTTGCCGACCATGTACCCCCAGCGGTAGCATTAGTTAGGGTAATGTTGCTACCCAAACAAACACCTGATGGACCCGTAATGGCAGCAGGCAGTGGATTGACTGTAATAGTTTTGATCGAGAAGCAAATACCAGCAACAGTATAAGTAATTATAGATGTGCCTGAAGTAATACCAGTTACATTGCCAGTAACAGCATCAATAGCTACATTGGTGTTGCTGGCAGACCAAACACCGCCAGCGGGTGATGCAGACTGACTGATACCGGCACCCACACATACGCTAGACGTACCAGATATTGCTGAAGGTTGTGTATTTACGGTAACAACAATGGTAGCAGCACAACTGGTAGGTAATGTATAAGTAACCACCGCTGTGCCTGCAGACAAACCTGCTACTGTACCTGTAGCCACACCAACTGCTATGTGAATACTGGATGCACTCCATACACCACCTGCAGGAGTAGTACTAAGCGCCGTAGATGCACCCTCACACACTTGAATGGTACCCGTTATTGGGGTTGGAATTGGATCAATGGTAATAACATAAGTAACAAAACAACCAGTACCCAATGTATAAGTAATAGTAGCCGTTCCAGCTACTGCACCTGTTGCAACGCCTGTAATAGCATCTACCGTTGCGTTAGCATTACTACTACTCCAAGTACCACCAGTTACTGTATTGCTGAGTGCAACACTAGCCGCAACACATACTGATGAAGTGCCTGTAATTGCTGGAGGTAAAACATTAACTGTAACTGTGGCAGTAGTAATGCATGTATTAAGACCAGTGTAGGTAATAACTGTGGTTCCAGCTGCTATACCTGCCACTACGCCTGTAGCAACATCTATCGTAGCTGCAGAGGTAGTACTGCTAGACCAGGCACCGCCAGTAGTGGCACTAGAGAGCGCAGTAGTACTGCCTTCGCAGACATTTAATGCGCCAGCAATAGCTGCTGGCAGTGAATTGATCGTGAGCACAAGTGTGTCTGTACAACCAGTAGCTAAAGAATAAGTAATAAACGAGGTGCCTGCTGTTACTCCGGTAGCAACACCTGTGGCAGCATCGATAGTGGCATTAACATTACTACTAGTCCACGTACCACCAGCGGTAGCTGAAGAAAAAACAGTAGTACCGCCCGCTTCACATACAGATGCAAGACCTGTTATATCAGCTGGCAGGGGGTTAATCGTGATAACGTCAGTAGTGTAACAGCCCGTAGGTAATGTATACGTAATAATTGACGTGCCAGTGGTCACACCGGTAGCTACGCCTGTTGTAGCATCTATTGTTGCATTGGTGTTACTACTTGCCCATGTACCGCCTGCTACTGCATTAGAAAGCGTCCGAGTACTACCCGTACACACTGTGAGTGTACCAGAAATAGCCGGAGGAAGAGCGTTAACAGTAATGATCGTTGTTGCGAAACAACCACTAGGCAATATGTAAGACACATCGGCAGTACCGGCTGCAATACCCGTTACCACACCAGTAGCCACATCTACAGATGCATTGGTACTTGCTGTGCTCCATGTCCCACCAGTAGTTGCATTTGCCAGTGTAGTAGTAAACCCTATACATACATCGGTAGCACCAGTGATAGCTGCTGGTGTAAGATTTACCGTAAGTACAGCAGTGGTAAAACAACCAGTAGGCAAGGTGTAGGTAATATCTGAAGTACCTACGCTCACACCGGTAGCCACACCGGTAGTGGCATCGATCGTAGCATTAGTGCTACTGCTTGCCCATGTACCACCAGTTACTGCATTAGACAATGTCTGAGTACTGCCAGTGCAGACAGTAAGAGTACCCGTTATCGCAGTAGGTAGTGCGTTGACAGTAACGGTTGTAGTTACAAAGCACCCAGTAGGTAATACGTAAGAAATATCAGCAGTACCGGCAGAAATACCCGTTACTACACCTGTAGCAGCATCTACAGCTGCATTGGTACTGGTTGTGCTCCAAGTGCCGCCAGTAGTAGTATTAGCAAGCGCAATAGTAGCACCCACACACACGTTTGTTGCACCTGCAATTGAAGCTGGTAGCGGATTAACGGTAGTTACTACTGTTGCGCTACTTGTACAAGTAGCGTTGGTAGCTACTGCTGTATAAGAACCCGCTGACAAAGAAGCTGGATTGAAATATACACTATTGGTAGCGCCACCAGTGTAGGGCACTGTTGCGGCAGCATCAGTATAAAGATTAGTTGCTGGCGACCATGTAATAGGCGCTTGGTAAGAATAGTTGAGCGTAATAGACCACTGAGCGGTAGGTACTACAACATTTGTAAAACCGGTGTTGTTGTAAATAGAGAGCGTCCACGTACCATTAGGTACACTATACAAGCTGGTCCAATTTGTGACATTAGCCGCAAATGGTGCAGCCCCTACCCCAGCAGCAGCATCGGCAGACCAAGTACCTGTAAAAGTACCAGAACCAGTAGCTAAAGACGGACCGCCTGCAGAACTGAGATTAGTGTTGGCAAATAAAGTTGTAACAGTAGCAGTATGAGAGCCTCTCTGATTTATAAGATTCAGGCGGTTGCCATTTGGCGCGGTAATATTAACTACGTAGTCGTCTTGATACTGGGATCCAAAACTTATTACGTTAACAGATGCACCCGTTATCACCGCACCAGCTGGTATACCTGACATCTCCAACGACCTGCTTATAGTACCGAATGCTGCGATGCTGGCAGGTATGGTAATACTACCGGAATTGAGCGTAGTAGGACCTACCGTACCTCCAGTAGCCGTAACCAATGCTGCAGCACCACCCAAGCATGCCGTAACAGGAGATGGGGCAATGGAAATAGTAGATGGCACCAGGTTGTAGTTGACAACCACCGTATGTGTGCCTACACATCCAGCAGCATCAGTGCCAGTTATAGTATAGGTCGTGTTTATTATAGGATTGGCAGTTACCGAGGCGCCGGTGGTAGCGGATAGCCCTGTACTTGGCGCCCACGTGTATGAGACGGCGCCACCGGCAGTAATGCTCAGACCGCTACCACCTGCGCAAACATCGCCACCTGTACCAGTAATAACAGGCAGAGGATTGACTGTGAATGTAGCGGGAGATGATATGTCTGAAAAACCAGATGAAGTACATGTAAGCTCGCAACGATAATAGGTTGTAGCGGACACTACAGGAGTGTTGTAAGTGGGTAAAGTAGCACCACCGATAAGTGTATAAGGACCAGCTAGAGCTGTAGCCTCGTACCACTGATAAGTTAACCCTGACGCCGCAGTAGCACCTGAAAGAGAAATAGTAGAAGTGCCACTATTACACACAGCAGCAGCACTTGCTACAGCAGTACCAGCTGTAGGCGTACCTGAGCAAGCAACACCTGCAGTAATAGTAACGGGGGTAGTAGTTTGCACTGTACAACCCCAAGTATCAGTTACAGTAAGAGAATAGGTACCATTTGCACCAACCGTTGGTGCAGCAATTACAGGTGCTGCTGTAGCATCGGTATACGATAACGGACCAGTCCATGAATAGGTATAAGGTGCAACACCACCGGTTACTGATGAAGAAAAAGTAAGTGGCGACCCTGCAGGCACTGGAGAAGTACTGCTAGCAGTAGCGTTAACAGCAGAAATAAACTGTGCCGAGAGTGTGGCGTTTGTATTGATGCTGTAAGTACCTGATGAGCCCGTACCACCCCAACCCGGCATATAAAAAGTTACGGTTTCACCTGCACATAATGTAAAAGCGGTACCGGTAAATGACGGTGAAGGCCCACTAGCAGAAGCAGTAAATGTGATAAGAGAGCCCGTACCTATTCTGTACATCAAACCAAATGTATTAGGCCCGGTACCACTGGCTTGTCCGGTACCAATATTAACGCCTGTAATTCTAAGCTGTGTACTAGCATTGTTAGTTACGGTAAATGTGAGGTAATCCCCGTTGGCGAAAGCGGTAGCTATCCCCACCGCACCTACAGACCAGTTGTTACTATTGTACCTTCCGCCACCTGCATTGTAAAAAACACCAGGACCACGATTCCACTGCGAGACTGCTACGGCAGCAGCACCAGGCGAAGTAGATGCAGGTAAAGGCGAGAAATTGCTGGGACCTGCCGCTGTGGTAGAATTAGTTCCACCCCATGTAGTAGGGCTAATAGTGGCTTGAGCGTGGGCTTGATAGGTGGCAAATACTGCTACGAACGCAGTTAATGCCATAAACGAATTGGCAAAAGAAAAGATCGTTTTTGTAGACATGGTTTTTTGTGTATAATGTTGAGCTGCAAAATTCGTGAAACAAATATTCCCTGACAGATACGCTATGTTAAGATAATTTAAACTAATTATCTGGCTCAGAAAGGGAGAAAAAGTGTAAACAACACCTTTTTTCCCCTTTAAAATAATACAAATGATTGGTTAATTAACCAACAGTTATTATGAAAGCAAACTACAAATTTATAATTTTTCAACCATATACATTACTACTGGAAAGTGGTCGCTGAATCCATTGTCCCAAGAATGGTTGATGCTGTAAGATCTGTGAGGTAGTCCCTTATCTTTTCCTATTTTATTTATCAGGAAGTCTTCATTAAATATTTTAGCACTGTGGTACTTCCATTTGTTGTTAGGGTTTTTCACAAATCCGTATGTTAAAATCATTTGATCTATCAAATGCCATTCCCCTCTGAAGTTTTCTGTACCTATTCCTTTTTTATATAGTTTTATCCATGGATTGTAAAGCTCAGTACTTTTCATTTTTTCCTTGTCATCGGTACATTTGAGTACATCTATTACCGCATCGCTCATAGGATCGTCGTTAAGGTCGCCCATCAGGAGTACTTTAGCGTTCGGATTTAAGGCTAGAAGAGAATCGATAGTATGCCTACCTACACTTGCCGCCAGCTTGCGTCCGGGTGCAGAAGCAGCCTCTCCGCCGCTTTTCGATGGCCAGTGATTTACCAATACGTGTACTGTATCGCCCGCCAAAATTCCTGTCACAAACAATATATCTCTTGTAGGTCTCCTTTGACCCAGTTGCTCCAGTGGCACTCGCAGCGGTTTTGAATCAAGCACAGTAAAGTACTTTGGACTATAAATCAAAGCTGTGCTGATACCTCTTTCATCGGGCGTAGGATACCACACATATCTGTAGTTACGATCTTTTATCGATGGCTGCACTACTATATCCTCCAGTACATTGTCATTCTCCAGCTCTGCCATACCAATAATAGCAGGCCCATCTGGCGTGAGGTCAGTACCCATAAGACTAAAAACCTTGCTTATGTTAAATAGCTTTTGCGCATATACCTCTGGCGTATTGTGGTAGCTCCCATTGGGAGTAAAGTCTTCATCCTTTTTATTTGGATCGTCAATGGTATCAAAAAAATTCTCAACATTATAAAAACCCAGTGCAAGAACCTTGAATTTGTTTTGGGCTGAACAAATACAGGAAGTCGTTATAAATAATAGTGTAAATAATAATGTACGTTTCACTAAATGAGTTATTTTTGGCGTTTTATTAGATTTGGGTGCAAATTACCGCAAGAAATTATAAAATATCTGCCAATTTAAGCCGAATTAACTATTACATAACCCCATCAATAAGTTTTCCAAAACTGTCATTCATAGTTTTGCAACCCACAATGAATTGTGAGGAGTGTTGATAAAATATAAATATAACATGTTTCAAAAAGTACTTTTAGTATCGGGTATCTTACTTATTGCATCCCCTAATATCTACAGTCAGGAAGCCAAAAGCGATACTGCTAAAAGTGATTCTGGTCATATAGACCAATACATACCCACCATAACGGTAGAAGAGGTTAATGACAATCAGGATGATGATGTTTCTGCTACTGGTTCTCAAAATGGTACTGGTATGTCTTTCCGTAGCCAAGATCAGTTTTTGTTTATCTCTGGATTCGTATTAGGTCAGTACAGGTTTCGTCCCCGTGGATTGGACAACATGGACATTTTTGTAAATGGCATACAAATGCAAGATCTGGAGCGTGGCTTTGCTACATTCGGGCAGCTAGGCGGACTTAATGATGTGTTGCGCTCCAGGAATACTACTTATGGTTTATTTCCATCAGAGTTTGCCTATGGTAGCACCAATGGTACTAACTACATAGATGCAACTGCTGCCAACCAACGTAAAGGCACCAGCATCAGTCACATGAATGCCAACCGTAACTTCAGAAACCGACTGATGGTAACCCACAATAGCGGATTGAACAAGGAAGGCTGGGCATGGTCAGTGTCAGCTTCGCGCCGCTGGGCCAATGAAGGATATGTACCGGGTACATTCTACGACGGTTATTCTTTTTATGGTGCTGTAAGCAAGGTCACTAAAAAAGGTCAACTGAACTTTACAACATTTGCCGCTCCTACCAAGAGGGGTCAATCGCTCACTGCTATTGATGAAGTATATCAGCTAGCCAATGACAATCAGTACAACCCAGCATGGGGATACCAAAATGGCGAAAAACGCAACTCGAGAGTGGTAAACTCTTTTCAGCCAGTTATGATTGCTAATTATACTTACGAACCTAACGATAGAACCCGTTGGAACACTGCCGTAGGTTATGAATTTGGAAAGTATAAAATATCTTCTATCGATTTCTATAATGCTTACAACCCTGCTCCAGATTATTACCGAAATCTACCTAGCTATTACCTTAATATCTTCGATCCGCTACCGGCCGCTGCAAATGCAGTCAGAAATCAGATATTGGCCAACAGAGACTTGCTTCAGGTAAACTGGGACAGAATGTACTCTTCTAATGCCAATAATATTGAAACTATAGAAAATATAGGTGGAGCAGGTGGCCAAACCGTTACTGGTAAGAGATCACTATATGCACTTAGCAATCGGGTGGACGACATGAAGAAAATAAGCTTCAACACCAATATAGAACACTCACTAAGCAAAAACGTGAATGTATATGGCGGTATACGCTTTGTATCGCAAGACGACAGATACTATAAAGAAATGCTGGACCTGCTAGGCGGTGAGTTCTTCTTGAACTACAATCAGTTTGCGTCTCAACAAACTATCAGCAACCCTAATTTCACCCAAAATGACCTCAAAAATCCTAATCAGGTGATTCGTCAGGGCGATAAGTATGGTTATGATTATAACATGAATATTAAAGAAGGCGAAATATGGGGACAAACAGTGATTAATACCAACAAATTCGACTTTTTTGCTGCTGCTAATGGAGGTTACACTTCTTTCTTCCGTAATGGCTTTATGCAAAATGGTTTATTCCCTGACAATTCATTTGGCAAAAGCAAGTCTAACGACTTCCTGACTTATAAAGCGAAAGGCGGTATATTATATAAGGTAAACAACCAACACAACCTGTATGTAAATGCAGACATGTCTACGGAAGCGCCGAAAGTGACTAATACCTACATATCTGCCCGCACCCGCGACTTTGTAATAGATAATGCTACTACCCAAAAATCAAAAACTGTTGAGGCCGGCTATATATTCAAGTCACCAAGCATTTATGCCCGTATTACTGGATATGCTACTGACGTTACAGATGCAGCCATTAATAAAACCTTCTTTAATGACGACCCTGCAGTTATATCATTTGTAAACTATATCATGACGGGTGTTAATACCCGTTCATTGGGTACTGAGTTTTCAGGTGCTCTGAAGATAAATGATGTTTGGAGCCTAAATGCAATAGCTGCCGTAGGTCAGGCATTTTACACTAATAGGCCTAACGTTAAGTTCTACAGAGACAATCAGCCCGACCAAACGTCTATAGAGCGCAAGGTGTACATCAAAGATTACTACCTCCCAGTAGGTCCACAGACAGTATATTCTTTCGCTATCAATTATCGCCCAAAAAACTACTGGACAGGAAGAGTGAACTTCAACTATACCGACCGCAACTATATAGACATCAACCCCGACCGCCGCACTCAAGAAGCAACAGATCTGGTAGTGAAAGGCAGCCAAAAATGGAACAGTATTGTGGCTCAGGAAAAACTACCAGCTGCATTTACAATGGATGTTAATGCTGGTAAATCGTTCAGAGTAAATAAGTATGTCAAAAACTTAAAACGCAGCACCACAGCCTACCTGAATGTAGGAGTAGTAAACGTGTTGAACAAAACTGACATTAAAGTATCTGGCTTTGAACAATTGCGTTACGACTACAGCCAAAGAAATGTAAACAGATTCCCTAATAAATACGATTATGCGTTTGGTGCCAACTATTATGTATCACTCAGCTTAAGATTCTAAAAAATGAAAAAAATGAAATTGTTAAAGACAACTTTACTGTGTGCGCTAGGAGCAATGAGTATAACGTCATGCGTGAAACAAGATTTTGATGCACCACCAGACAGCAGTAAGATAGACCCTTATTTGCCTATTAATGCCCCTATTAGTGCAGTAGCAGAAGGTGCACTGTATCTGGAAAGCAATAAAGGAAGAGTACTTGGCGATACTACCATTTGCGGTATTGTGATAGGTGACGACAGATCGGGCAACATCTACAAACAACTCTATATCCAAGACACACTAGGTGGAGCAATAGCCCTGGTGCTTGATAGAACTAACCTGTATGGCGACTACCCAGTAGGCCGCAAGGTGTATGTGAAATTGAAAGGTCTGTACCTGATTAACTACAGAGGTTTACCCGAAATAGCCTACAGTATAGATGCAACAGGTAGCACCACAGGTATACCTTCGTCACTTATCAGTACCTACATTGTACGTGGCTCGTTTCCTAACACCATTACCCCCAAGGTAGTAACCATCGCGGACCTGTTCTCTAGTCCGGGCAGATACCTTAATACATTGGTAACGCTAGAAAACATGCAGTTTGCTAGTGGTTCTAACAATGTAGTATACTCTAATGCCAACTCTAGCACCAACCGTACTATATCTGATTGTCCGTTTTCGGGCTCGCTTACTATGTACAACAGTAGCTACTCTACCTTTCAGGCAGCTATTACCCCCGATGGCAAAGGTAAAATAACAGGTATCTTCACCACTTATTATGCTACACCACAGTTTGTGATGAGAGATACCAACGATGTGCAGTTTACAGACCCAAGATCGTGCCCATAATATGTATGTAGTAACTACAACAGATAAATTTTGGTAATGATTTAATAACATGAATAGCTTAATTTTGCTCTGACTTTTAAATAAAAAAACAATTGATTATGAAAAAAGCACTTTTACTTATCGCCGCTGCAGCCGTTACAATGAACGTTAACGCACAGCTCAACATTACTGCATCTCCTTACACGCAGAACTTTAACAGCATTGGCACAGGATTGCCTACAGGTTGGTCTACTTACAGCTTGGCTACTGCTTCTTCTGTAGGAACTATCAAATCTTTCAGCACTAGTTCTGATTATGGTAGATATGCTGATACTTTAAACTGCCCTTCTGATGTGAATGGTGGTGGTTTCAAAAATTACCCATCTGCCAACGTTGCAACTTCTACTATGGATTGCGCTGCACAAAAATTGGTTACCGATAGGGCTATGGGCGTAAAGCAAGTATCTCAGACTAATGCAACTCACCCAAATCTGGAACCAGGTGCTGCTTTCGTATTGAAACTAGCTAAAACTTCTGGTGGTACTGGATTCAATCTTTCTTTCAAATTGCAATCTTTAGATTATACTGCTCCTCGTACTACCACATGGGTAGTTGACTATTTCGTAGGCAACACACTAGGTGCAACTGATGTTTTCACTCCTGCTACTACTACCGGTACTATGACTACTGGTAACCTGACTTTCAGTAACAATCCTATTACAGTAAACTTTGGTACCGCACTAGACAACAAAGCTTCAAATGTTTGGATACGTATCGTAGCTCTTACAGCTTCTACTGGTTCTGGCTCACGTGCAGTTACTGCGATAGATGATGTTAACCTTACTTGGACTGGTAATGTAAGCGTAGCTGATGTAGCTAGCGCACCTACTACTGAGCTTAAAGTAATAGGTACTGCTTCTTCTGACAAAGTATCTTTTATATACAGCACAGAAGAAACTAACAACTACGGTCTGAACATTTACGACATCACAGGTCGCACAGTACACACACAGAATGTAAAAGCAATTGCTGGTGAAAACCAACTGACTGTAAACGGTCTTAACCTTACATCTGGCATGTACTTTGCTAGAATGAGCAGCAACAACAGCACTACTACTGTTAAGTTTGCAGTAAACTAAGATTATACAACACTTGCATATTCAAAAGCCTGCCACGTAAGTGGTGGGCTTTTTTGTGTTTGAGTAGTTTGGAACACGGGATAACGTGACTCCTTATGCATTAATTTAGCTAGACTTTCTACAATCTCAGTTAACTTATCACCCTTTCCTAGCAACTAACTTTCTATTTATTTCCTTAAAATAACCCACTACTAAAAAGTCGCGTCCGGTCTCGTCATTTATTTTGTAATCAAACTGGTGCAAATAACCGAATTGAATTGTGGAGATCTTAGAGATTTTGAAATTGAAATTCGTTTGAATTCTGTTTCGCTCAAAATAGGGCGCTACATCTGTAAAAAACAATTCATTGCTCACACTAAGCGCAAAAGGTTCATAACCATTTATCAATTTACCAAACGGGTAGCTTGCACCCAACCGATACCTGAAACGGTTTCGATATCCGTCAATGGTCCAGCGCATTTCTGCTCTGTATCGTTGCTCAATTTTAATTTTACCGATTTCCTGAAACAGCGTCACCTGTGGCCAAAGCCTGAATTCATCATTATTCTTTGGGGTTTCAAAATTTCCACCCTCTCTATAGGTTTGATAACTACCCGCCGCTAACGTCAGTATTATTGATTTGGAAAATTTGTAGTTAATGCCCCCTTTATATTCATGATAATGAAATTCGTTATACAACTGCAATGACCGTAATTGACCTTCCCAAAAACAACTAAGTTCTTTGGTATGATTGTACTTAATGTTTAACACATTCCAAGAACCTATTTCAATGGGTTGTGATACTGACTTGCTTGCGTATAAAAGTGTTGCAAGCAGTATAAAACCATATTTTTTGATAAAAACCATGCACTGTCTGTTTCTGAGCAAACCTAGCGTTAAACTAGATTGAAATATCATTCCACTGCGTATAGCATTCTAGTTGAGTAGAAAATATTGACTGCAAATTAAAGTATCTGTTTTTTGCAGAGAAATGAAAGATACTGAACGAGCAAATTCAGGCTCAAAAACAAACAAAATTGCAAAATAATAGAGCCTGCACAATTCAAAATGTACAGGCTCCATTAAATATTATAGTTGTATTACATTGGTTATTTACTATGCTTCACCAACTTTTCTATTCTTATCGTAGTGTTAGCTTCATCATACAGCGTCAGCATATACACACCATCAGCCAAAGCAGCTATATCTAGATTGGTAGCGTTTGCCTTGCGTATTACCACTCTTCCGTCCATGCTTGTTATCACTGCATTCACTATTACATCACCTTGTATGTACACCGTGCTCTGTGCAGGATTTGGATAAATATTGATGTTGTTAATAACAGTGCTTACCACAGCTGTAGTAGTAACGTTGTTCAGCAGATAACTGCCAGACATAGACTGACAGCCATTCGAATCAGTTACCCTCACCTTATAGCTGCCTGAGCCTGTATGCGCTATTGTATGCGTATCGGCACCGGGTATCGCTACCAGATTTTTGTACCACTGGTAAGAAGTATAAAATGTCTGCGCACGTAGCAGTCCACCAGATTGGGTGACAATCGGGTCGGGAAGTGGTACTTCATTAACACTAACATTGTTGGTAGCTACTGTGCAGCCGCCTGGCCCAGTTACAGTAATGCTGCAACTGTAATCGCCGGTATTGGGTGCACTATAGGTACCATTAGTGGCACCAGGGATAGGGGTACCGTTGTACGACCACTGGTAGTTTGCACCACTGCCTAAGCTTCCAAAAGTAGTAGAAAGTAAAGCACTACCACCCCAACAGAAACGAGCAGGTGTGAGCGCTATTGCAACAGGATTGTCCAGTAGAGTTACAACAGAATCTGCTGCTGTAATACTAGAGCAACCCGTAGCCAGATTAGTTATCCGCACTCTGTAACCTCCAGTAGAAGTAGCAGCATAAGACACAGAATTGGCACCAGTAATCGCCACCCCATTTCTAAACCACTGATAGGTCAATCCTGGAAAAGCACTCAATAGAACACCACCACCTACACAAAACACTGACGGACCTCCAAGTGTGATCGTTGGGTCGGGAAGAGGGTTTACCACCACATTGGTAATAGCAGTAGTAGCTACACAGCCATCGGTATTGGTAATAGTGGCATAATATGCACCGCTAGCAGTTGCAGTAAACACATTGCTGGTGGCACCTGCTATAGCCCCACCTACATCAAACCACTGGTAAGTATAACCTGCGCCTGTGCCTACTGTAAGCGACACACTGTTGCCAAAGCAAAAGGTAAGCGGACCAGATATAGTGACTACATCACTGGGCGAAGGCACTAAAGTAACCACTACTGGAGCAGAAACATCAGAACAACCGGTAGCGTTAGTGATGCGCACAGTGTAGCTGCCGCTAGCAGTTGTAGTTAGGCTAGCGCTGGTAGCGCCGGGTAATGCCACACCACCTAGCAACCACTGATAGGTATAACCCGCACCTACAGTAGCATTGAGCACAGCAGGTGTAGATGCACAAGCCGTAGTGATGCCACCGGCAGGTGTTATGGTAGCAGTAACGGCATCAGCCAGCACAGCCATTGGAGCAGAAAATGTAGGACATCCTAATACATTAAATACCCTTACCCTGATACTACCTGTGGCAGTAGCAATATAAGTGGCAGTAACCGCACCAGAAATAGGAGTGGCGCCACTATACCACTGGTAGGTAAGGCCTGCGCCAGTGTTGGCACTAAGTGCTACAAAATCACCAGGACAAAACGTTGTATCGCCTAGTGGGGTGATAGTGGCAGGTGGTGCCGGATTCACACTCACCGACCTTACTGCTATACAGCCAGTAGGTAAAGTATATGTGATATTCACAAGGCCCGCAGCTACACCAGTTATTACACCTGTGGTAGGTGCTACTGTGGCAATCGTAGTGTTCGCACTGGTCCAGTTGCCACCCGCTGGTGATGACGACCATGTGATACTGAGCCCTGGGCAAACAGTAGCAGGACCAGTGATGGCTGTAGGCAATGGATGCACAGTTTGCACTCGCGTGGCTATACAGCCAGTAGATGTAACAGTATAAGTAATGTTGGTTGTACCAGCCACTAATCCATTCACCACACCAGAAGCAGATCCTATTGTAGCCACAGTAGTATTGCTACTGATCCATGTGCCGCCGGGTGTTGCATTAGCTAGTGTAACAGTAGTACCCAAACAAATACCAGAAGCCCCCGTGATCGCTACTGGTGACGGATTAACGGTAATAGTTCGGGTAATAAAACAAGTGGTAGTAGTGTTGGTGTAGGTAACAATTGTAGTTCCTGCAGAAAGTGGCAACATCACTCCCGTGCCAGCACCTATAGTAGCTACAGCAATGTCACTACTACTCCATGTGCCACCTGGTGTAGCATTGGTAAAAGTAGACACAGCACCCACACAAACTGAAGCCGGACCTCCAATGGCTGCAGGCAGCGGGTTAACAGTTATGGTAAGAAAAGAAGAACAACCACCACCTAATATGTAACTAATATTTGCGGTGCCTGCACTCACACCAGTCACTATACCAGCAGCGTCTACAGTCGCTACTGCAACGTTGCCACTGGCCCATGTACCACCAGCAGAAGTATTGGAAAGAGTGATGTTGTCGTTGACACATACGGCACTAGCGCCAGTAACCGCAGCTGGGAAAGGATAAACAGTAACCACACTGGTAGTGAAGCAACCCGAAGGAATAGTGTAGGATATAGTAGCAGTACCCGGTGCCACACCGAACACTACTCCCGTGCTGCTAATGGTGGCTACAGTAACGTCGGTACTGACCCAAGTACCACCTGGCGTTGGGCTGGATAACGAAGAGGTAAGACCTTGACATAACGAAAGCCCACCAACAATATCGGCAGGAGGTACATCTACAGTTACTATAGCCGTAGTTTGGCACAAAGAACCTAGCTGATAGGTGATTTCTACGGTACCAGCCGACACTCCAGTTACTACCCCAGTCCCAGAAGCTACTGTAGCTATAGCAGGGTTGGCACTAGACCATGTTCCGCCAGCAGTCGCACTGCTCAGTGTAGTAGTAAGACCCGGACAAACAATCAATGTGCCAGTTATAGCAGCCGGAGCGGTATTCACCGTCACTGTGGTGGTAACTGGTGTAAATGATGTGTTGCAAGAAAGTGCATCTGTAACGGTAACGGTGTAAACACCAGACGCTGCAGGCAAGGCAGATGGAATAGAAGGATTGGGAAGCGTACTGGTAAAACCACCAGGTCCAGACCAACTGTAGGTATACCCTGGCAGTCCTCCAGATACGATAGTGTTAAAGTCAAGCAGATTGCCCGCACATACCGGCGAGGTATTTGTAGCGGTAGCAGTAACAGGTGTAGTAAAAAACGCAAAAATAGAAGTCCCGTCATTTATACGTAATGTACCAGCAGAACCAGTAGCAGCCCATCCGTACAAACGGAAGGTAATGGTTTCACCGGGTGGCACACATATTACATCAGTTATCGTCCAGTCCTCGGGCGAGGCACTGGCAGCAGTTGCAACTTCACCACCAAAATTGGCGGTAGTAGCACCCAATGTATATTGTACCCTTACTTTTTGTGGACCAGTAGCACTTACCTGAGATCTAATAAAAAGGCGTGTAATTTGTAATTGGGTGGTAGCTGAGTTGGTGACAGTAAAAAATATACAACGGTTGTTAGCAACTGCCGATGCAAGTGTACCACCTACTTCCCAGTCGCGGCTATTATAGCAGGCTGCAGCTGCATTAAAACCCACAGCTCCTCTATCCCACTGTGATACAAAAACAGTAGCAGCACCTGGCGTGGTGGTAGCTGGCAAAGTAGTGAACCCACTTGGTCCTACAGCAGATGTTGGGCTACCTGTCCATACGTTGGGGGCAATAGGGGTTTGAGCTAATAGGGTACCTGATGTTGTCAACACCAAAAACGCCACTAAACTCCACAACGAAAAGAATCTTAGTTTAACAATACTCATAATCTACTATTGAGGCTTAAATTTAAATCAATAAAACGATATTTCACCGTACAATAAAACTGTCACGCAACTTACAAAGTTAATGCAACGCATTCATATATGCAAAAGCGTAAGATTAAATATTGATTACCATTTGATTAATCATTGCCATTAACATGAAATTCAAATCAAATTTTAATGGAAATATAACCCCACCCAGTACTACATCTAAAAAAAACGACATAATTTGCACGACTTTTGTAATAACTAATCTTTTAAAAGGTATATTTTGAAAATTGTGATGAAGACCAGACTGACCTTGCTACTGATAATCCTATTGGCTGTACAGGCAAACGCTAACAACAAGATAAAATATTATTTCAACAAACCAGTAAACACCTCCGTTTCAAAGGGCGTGAATGCACAATACCTCAATAGCTGCATGGGGGATACGCTTGTGGCATACATCAACCGTGCTAAGTATACCCTGGATATAGCAGTATATAACTACACAGCTACATTCCCTGCAATAGCAGTAGCTGTAAACAGTGCACACAATAGAGGAGTGCGAGTGAGATGGATATACGATTTTAGCTCAACCAACGAAGGTATACTATCGTTAAGCGCAGGGATTAATAAATTGCGCAGCCCCAATCCAGGCTCAGATTACTTTATCATGCACAACAAGTTTATGATAATAGATGCCTTGTCGTCCAACCCCAATGATGCTATTGTGTGGACAGGATCATCGAACTGGAACGCTCAGCAATTTAACACTGATTATAACAATACTGTAGTGATACAACATCAGCCACTGGCAAAGGCATACAGAGACCACTTCAATATGATGTGGGGTGATACAGGTATAGCGCCAAATCTTTCCCTTTCGAAATTTGGTGAGGACAAAACTGATCTGGGCAACCACAGTTTTATTATCGATGGCAAACAAGTAGAGGTATACTTTAGCCCTGCCGATGGTGTAAATAGTAAAATACTGAATGCTATAAACTCTGCTAACACAGATATGTATTTTGGAATGTCTACGTTTACCATGAACTCTATTGCCACTCAGCTCGTTACCAAATATAACAGCGGTGTATATGTGGCAGGTATCAATGACATTGCGAATAGCGGAAACTCACCTGATGGTATACTAAATTCCGGACTAGGTAGTTCTCGTTACAAAATACATAACATTGCAGGCATTTATCACAACAAGTTTTTGATTGTAGATGCATCAAACAAGTGTTCAGATCCATTGGTACTTACAGGCTCGCACAACTGGACTAATAGTGCCGACACTAAAAACGACGAAAACACACTTATCATACACGACGATACAGCTGCAAATCTGTTTTATCAATCATTCTATGCCAATTTCTCAGGTTTGGGTGGCTCGCTCACTAATATACCAGACTGTGATGCTAACAGCGTAGATGGAATAAATACCCATGCCGATGATTTATTTGTTTTCCCAAATCCATCTACTGGAAAAGTAACCCTCAACTACTCACTGGGCAATGCTAGTGAAGTTTACATTAGTACCTACAATATGGCTGGGAAACTTATACATAATTACAACAACAATCATGTAACTGGTGGTGAGCATAACTATGAGTTGCAAATCAACACACCAGGGGTATACTTAATAAAAATGAAAACTAATTCAGGTGTCACCAATAAATTATTAACTGTCACCCAATAATCATCAAAAAAACAGGTTGAAAAATCATATTAACATAATAAAGAAGTAATTTCGAGTACGTTATTTTGCAATAATTATATAGGAATCATGAAACGTTCATTCTTGTTTGGGCTGGTTAGTTTGTTGTGTTTTGGTGTTCAGAATGCAGCTTTCTCTCAGCTTACTGTAGTGCCCAATCATACCGCTGCTGTGCTGGCTTCCAAGCTGGCAGGGCCTGGTATCTCTATCTCTTCACCTACACTTACATGTGCTGGTGCAGCTAATGGTACATTTATTTCTGTCACTACTCCTATCATCATTGATAGTGGAATAGTGCTTACTACTGGCAATGCTGCCAACACTGCTGGATTGGAAACCTTCCTTGCTAGCACTAACAATGGAGGTGCCGGCGACCCAGCACTTGCTGCATTGGCAGGTGCCACCACGTTTAATGCTTGTGTACTCGAATTTGATTTTATCCCTAAGGGCGATACTGTTAGCTTCAATTATCAGTTTGGGTCAGAAGAATACATCAACTCTACCTGCGGTCAGTACAATGATGCATTTGCATTTTTTATCTCGGGTCCTGGAATAGTGGGTACACAAAACATGGCTTTGGTACCTGGCACCAACATTCCAGTTACGGTCAACAGTATAAATAGTGGTGTACCCGGTCCTCCCGGTTTTCCTGGCTTTTGTAATATAGCCAACTGTACAGCTATGGGGCCTGGTTCTCCGTTTACTACTTTCTTCGTCAATAATTTGGGCGGCACACAAGTTACGTACCGTGGCTACACGACCAAGTTGCTGGCGCAACACAGAGTTACTCCCTGCAGTACTTATCACCTCAAGTTGACAGTAGCTGATGCCAGCAACTCTCTATATGACTCTGGTGTATTTATAGAAGCAGGCAGCCTTAAAACAAATTCGTACTTTTTCAAAAAGAATGATTCGATAGGCCACACGATAGCTGGCATACCCAACGCTTTTGTAAAGGGCTGTGCCCCAGCACCCATTACCGTACTTAACAGCCGCACCACTGGCACACCACAGCGCGTTTACTTCACTTATGGTGGTACTGCCATCAGAGGCATTGATTTTTCTGCTCCCGATAGTGCTACTATAGCACCTGGCGACACCAGTGTCATCATCAATCTATCTGGTATTACTACAACTCCTGGTGGTGTAAAAACAGTATTTGTCTACCTTTCTTCGCCCTTTAGTTGCGGTGTAGTAGATACAGTGCAACTTAACATTCTCGACCGCCCTACAGCCATTATTACTACGCCCGACACAGCTATTTGTCTAGGAGCGTCGTTGCAAATATTGGTGTCTGGTACTCCGGGTTTGGTTTACAACTGGTCACCAGCAGCTACACTATCAAGCGCGGTAGCTATGCAGCCCATAGCCACCCCTACTGCACTCACTACATACACCATGTCTGCCACCCTACCTTTGTCTGGCTGCGCAGCCATAACAGACGCGGTGAGTATAGGCGTTAATGTTGCAGCAATCAATGTAGTCACCCCCGACACCTCAATATGCAAAGGTGGCAGCATAGAGATAGATGTAGCAGGCACACCCGGACTTGTATACTCGTGGGCTCCTGGCGCTTCGCTAGATGACCCTAACCTCAAAAACCCCACTGCTAGTCCGCTTACTACCACTACTTACAGTTTGTCTGCTACCTCCACAATAGGTGGTTGCCCAGCATTTGCTACTATTACAATTACAGTAATAGATCCTGTAGTTCAGGTGCTTACCAGAGATACAGCCATCTGCCCTGGCAAGTTTGCTGCCATCAGAGTTTCTGGCAACCCAAGCTATCTCTACGATTGGGCTCCCGCTACTTATCTTGATGACGCCACGCTCATGGAGCCCATAAGCACACCATTGGGTCCTATAACCTACACTGTTACAGTTACAGTACCAGGCTTCTTATGTCAATCAAAAGATGTTTTCCAGATTTCTATTTTACCCGATGTCGTTGCAACAGCTAGTGGTGGTAGAACGGTATGTGTAAAAGAACCCATCAATTTGGAAGCCAATCCAATAGGTGATGATTACATCTACCAATGGTCAGGTCCTAACTCTTTCAGTTCAATTCAAAAAGATCCTTTCATTCGTAGTGCGCTAGCAGTGCACGAAGGTATCTATTCTGTTACTGTTACTAATACGGTCACTGGCTGCAGCGGGGTAGATACTACCTACATCAAGGTTGGCGACGCATCATTGACATTACTCGATATCACCAAAAAACAAACTATATCACTGGGTAGCAGCATTCAGCTAGATGCCGGTAATGGTAGCCTCTACACCTGGATGCCTAACGATGGCTCTCTCAACAATGCTAATATCAATAATCCTATCGCTACTCCGCTTGTTACCACAGTGTACACCGTAATGGCTGTAGATAGCAATGGTTGTATAGACACAGCTAGCGTGCTGATAGAGGTAGCTAGCGATGATGATGTTTTTGTACCATCAGGTTTCACCCCTAATGCCGATGGCACTAACGACGTATTCAGAGTCGTGAACCTGGGCAAGCACAAAATGGTAATGATGAGTGTCTTCAACCGTTGGGGCGAGCAAATATTCCGTGCCGATGATGGAAGCAATCTTGGCTGGGATGGTACACAAAATGGCAAACCTGCGGATATGGGTACCTTCAACTACATCATTATTTTAGGTAAGCCCGATGGCACCAACAAAACCATTACTGGCACAGTGACCCTCATTCGATAGTCTATTAGCAATACTTTTATAGGATAATGGCTGCCTTTTACTGGCAGCCATTATTGTTTTCTATAGGTTCTTGTTGCTCCTATTTGCAAGTATCTACTACAGGCATTCACAACCTACGACCTTAACAATCACCGTTTCTTAAATCTATCATCTGTGAGGGTGAGCAAGAAGTTTTCCAAGTCTTGTTTTTCCTGTTCGGTCAGATTTAGGGGGTTGGCGAGTAGCGTGTCTATGTTTATGGGGTTGGTTACAGTAGCACTGGGGTTGTCGTAGTAGTCTATTACTTGCCTCAGTGTACCAAACATACCATTGTGCATATAGGGTGCTGTAACGGCTACATTGCGTAAACCAGGCACTCTAAACTTGCCGAGGTCGTCTTTGTTGCCCGTAATCCCGTACCTGCCCTCATCCTTAAGTTTCACGCCATCATACAGGCCTATGTTCCTATATTCATCTCCTGTAAAATCAGGCGAAAAATGACAATCGAAACACTTTGCTTTGCTACTCATAAACAATTCTCTACCTCTTATTGCCGACGCTGATATCGCACTATCATTCCCATCCATATACCGGTCGAAAGGGGTTTTTGATGTTTCTAGTGTGCGCTCATAGGCTGCTATGGCAGCTTTTAGATAGTGCTCTGTGGGTTTGCTTTTATACACCCGTGCGAACCATGCCACATAGTCCTTATTATGCTCCAGTCGCGTCACAGCCTGCCCTATGGGTAGCGACATCTCGTTGCTGTCTTCTATAGGGAAACGCACCTGATCTTCTAGTGTAGCTGCCCTGCCATCATAAAAGAAATAAGGTCTGTCGCTCATGTTGGCACACGACTGTGCATTGCGCTTGCCCCTGCGCCCACCCACACCCTTGCTAAATGCTACAGTATCGGCAAAACCATACTCAGGTATGTGGCACGATGCACAGCTGATGCTACGATCGGCAGAGAGCATTTTCTCAAAGAATAGCCGCTCGCCCAACTGCTCGGGAGTAGTAGGTGCCACCCGTTTAACACCCGTTTTGTGTGCTGTAAAAGCATAGCTTATCACCACCGCAGTAGCAACCACTATGCCCACTATCCCCTTTTTCATAGTCACAAAAATACCAAACCCTCCGCAAATGAAAGATGATTGTGGTAAGCAGTCTTTTAGGGCAGGATCTGAACAATATCATAGGATTATACATGCTAATAAAGTATCTTAACACTGAATATGAATCAGCACAAATGTTATATCACTGGCGAGGCTTATCCTAAAGCCGCACTGATACTTGGTGTAGCTATCCGCAGCAACCTCAAAGAACTGATAGCTGCCGACCATCCTGGCTTTACGGATGACAAGTACATTAATATCAACACCCTACAGCAATACCGCAAAAAATACCTGCAAAACATTATAGACAATGAAACAGGTATGGCGGTAAAGGCGGAGCAAGACATGGTGGCTGCCATCACCGCTCAGGAGCTTATGGCTACTGATAACAATAAGGATGCGCCCCTTAGTACAGGCGAAAAAATGGCTGATAAAGTAGCTGAGTTTGGGGGTAGCTGGACGTTTATCATCTCTTTTGGCACTGTGCTGGCTGTGTGGATAGTGCTCAATTCTGTGTTCTTGCTCAGTAAGGCTTTTGACCCCTACCCTTATATACTGCTCAATCTGGTGCTATCGTGCATAGCGGCGCTACAGGCGCCCATCATTATGATGAGCCAAAACAGACAGGAAACTAAGGACCGCCAGAGAAGTGAATATGACTATAAAGTAAATCTGAAAGCGGAACTGGAGATAAGAATGCTGCACGAAAAACTAGACCACCTCATGATCATTCAGATGCAGAAAATTATGGAATTTCAGCAGATGCAAATGGACTACATGGAAGAAATGAATGATAGACTGACAGAACATATAGCGGACGAGTGATCGGGTACATTAAATTTATTTCTAATTTCCGGTTTGTTTCCGGTGTTTTCATGTGTTTTTGGGGTTAACTCATTGATTATCAATACTATTCAGTTTTCCGGTTTGTAGGCATTTTCTGGTGGTTTTTGGGGTTTTTAGAGCGAGGAAGAGAGCGGGAGCGGAGGGACAGCCGAAGGGGCTGTGTTTCCGGTATTGCCGATAATTTTCCGGTGTTTTCATGTGTTTTTGGGGTTAACTCATTGATTATCAACACTATTCACTTTTCCGGTTTGTGGGCATTTTCTGGTGTTTTTTGGTTTTTTTAGAGCGAGGAAGAGAGCGGGAGCGGAGGGACAGCCGAAGGGGCGGTATTTCCGGTATTGCCGATAATTTTCCGGTGTTTTCCTATGTTTTTGGGGTTAACTCATTGATTATCAATACTATTTACTTTTCCGGTTTGTAGCATTTTCTGGTTGGATTTTGTTTGGAACACGATTTCTGGATTTTAAGATTTGCAGGATGTGGGTTGATGGGTGCTGTGGTTTTATTGTCATATTGTGTTTATTATTAATTTCCGGTCTATTGCCGGTGTTTTCATGGGTTTTAATAGATAAGTCGTTGATTATCAATGCTATTAATTTTTCCGGTATGTGGTTTCTGCTCAGTGTTGTTCTGACCGTGGGCTCGTACTTTTCTTTTTATTTCAAAAAGTAAAGTACCAAAAGAAAAGGAAATTTTTTGTCAATCGCTCCGCTGACAAAAAAGTAGCTCTACGCTGTTATCCTTCGGCTACTGGCGGCTGCTTGGTGCTGGTTTTCTGCCGGTGCATTACTAAAATGGGTCTTTTTGTCATAGGTTAGGGTTTTAGTGTATATAATTCGGCTACTGTGCTTTCTTCTTCGGCATCAAAAGGCACCACCAAGGGCTGGGCGTTCATATATCTATCGGCGGGTGTTTTGTGGTAACACCTTATCATATTTAGCTAATTTTTAATTTCCGGTTTTTTTCCGGTCATTTCATGCGTTTTGGCACCTAACTCATTGATTATCAATGCCATTCATTTTTCCGGTATGCAATCATTTTCCGGTAGTTTTTGTGGTGAGGAGCGCGCACGCTTTGGTGTGTGTGGTGGTGTGGATGATGTGGTGTACTGGCGGTATGAAAAATGAGCTACTGACATAATGATAGTTGATTTTATAGGGTA
>CAMDNC010000032.1 GCA_945902755.1 Flavipsychrobacter stenotrophus | reverse complement strand
CTCGTCCATGCTCCACCAGGGGTAGCACTGCTCAGGGTGCTGCTTACGCCCTCGCAGAAAGTAAGCAACCCTGTGATGGGGGCCGGAAGGGGGAGTACTGTGAATGTAGTAGTAGTGATACAGCCTGCGGCTGTAGTATAAGTAATGGTTGCTGTGCCGGGTGCTGGTGTGGCTGAAACTGCAGTAACAACACCAGTACCTAAGCCTACTGAGGCTATAGCTGGATTGCTGCTGCTCCATGTACCACCTGCTGATGGATGCGTGAGTGTTGCAGTAAGTCCCTGACACGCTGAAGTAGTACCTGCGATGGCAGCAGGGGCTGCCGTAACTGTAATAATTGTTGATGTGGTACAACCTGCACTTACTGCGTAAGTAATGGTAGCTGTGCCAGAAGTTACTCCAGTAACGACGCCTGTAGAGGAACCAATTGTGGCTACTCCGGGTGCACTGCTCGACCATGAGCCTCCACCTGTACTATTGGTGAGTGTAATGGTAGAACCAGGACATACCGTTGTAGGGCCTACAATAGGACCAGCTGCCGATATAACACTTACCGATGTTGTAACACGGCAGCTATTGACAGAATAAGAAATGGTGGCAGTACCTAATGTAATACCAGTGACTATACCACTGGTTATACCTACCGACGCTACAGTAGTAGGTACGCTCGTCCAGAAACCACCAGGGGTTGCACTGCTGAGTAGTGTAGTGGCACCAATACATAATGAAGGAGACCCTGTGATGGGGGCTGGAAATGGATTGACTGTAACAATGGCTGTAGCATAACATGCACCGCCGAACGAGTAAGTGATTATCGCGGTACCTAGTGCATTACCAGTTACTATACCAGAAGAAGATCCAACTGACGCAATTGCTGCATTACTACTACTCCAACTACCTCCCACAGGAGTACTATTAAGAGTAGTAGTAGCGCCAAGACAAGCTATCAATGTACCTGTAATTGCAGAAGGAAAACTTGTTACAGTAACGATAGTTGTCGTGTAACATCCGCCAATGTTATAGGTGATAGTTGCAGTGCCTGCACTCACTCCGGTCACAACTCCGGATGAGCTGACACTAGCAACCGGTGGACTACTACTACTCCAAGTTCCACCAGCTGTAGCGTTGCTCAAAGCAGTTGTTTGTCCCACACATACAGAAGTAGAGCCAATAATTGGAGTGGGTGGATTGCTAACTGTAAATGTTGTAGTTCCACTCGCAGTACAATAACCACCATAGCCTGCAGCAATAGGGTCATTCACAGCTGTTAATGTATATGTATAAGTGCCAGGAGTCAACCCTCCAATACCTGTAGGATTGGCAAGAGTTGAGGAATATCCTGAAGGACCAGACCAACTGTAGTTAACTGCACCTGTAGTACCTGTGGACAGTAAGAATACTGTATCTGGAACACAATATGGAGCTGTTGCATTTGTGGCTGTAACAGTAGGAACTGCACATACTTCTATATCATCAATTGCTAGCAAACCAGCAGCTCCGCCACTTTCTGCATTAATTCCAACGAAGTATACCCCGGTGGTGGGAACAGTAAATGTCTGTATATATTGTAAATACGTAGTGCTATTGACACCAGTCAGCCCTGGTCCTATCGTTCCGGGTACACCTCCCATGGTTGTAGAACCAACAGCTGGTGGTGTGCCAACAGTACTGAATTGAGTTCTGATTGTTTGCCAGGCAACACCGTTTGTTCTGTACCAGAAACTAAGGGTATATGTGGTGCCAGCCGTCATATTCAAAGAAGGCAGTAACAGCCATTGGTTTGCCCAACCTGCGGAGCAAGCACCTGCTCGTACAAAATTATAGAATTTACTTCCACCTGGGGTGTGATTGGTATTAATAGTACCCAGAAAAGTGACATTGGATTGCACTCCCGAAATAACACAGTTTTGAACAGTTCTGTCCATGCAGTTAGGGGTAGTCTCTCCAAAAGTTGTTCCAATCTCAAAAGTTTGAAGATATGGGATGGAGCCAGCCGCCGCACAAGTGGTCATGGCGGTAGCTATTCCACTCATAATTGCGCAAGCATCAGCAGGAGCTACTCTGAACCAGTATTGAGTGGCTGGGGTTAGTCCAGTAGCTGTATATGTAGTGCCTACACCGGCCATGACAGGGTAGCCAGGAGCAAGAATGGTCATTGCAGCATTAGTATAAGCATATATCATATAGTTGATAGGAACAACAAACCCACCGCCTGCAGATGCAGGAGTCCAGCTAAGGTTAATGAAGTTGTTTCCTACTGTTCCCGTAACTGGTGTGCTAGTAGGGGTTACACATGTGTTAAAACTTCCAGTAAGTGGTGAAGTAAGGTTGTATTGAGGACCTACACAATTATTGTTAAAAGCAAAAACAAAAATGTAGTAACGAGTATTTGAGTTGAGAAGGGTAGTGGTGTATGAAGGAGAACTACCTGACGTAGAACCTTGTATAACTATACCACCCCCAAAAGCTGCACCGGTAGCATAAGTGGTAAAAGTGGCAGGAGCTGCATACAATGTGGGAAATGTACTTGCAACAACAAGGTATCCAGTAGAGCCATTAGGTGTGAAATTGACTGTGGATCCAGATGGTGTAACGCCAGTAATTGAGAGACCAGTAGGCTGTGTTGTTGGTGCAACGGCTGCAGGGTTGTTGACATCTACTGGTCTGTTTGCAGAGCATACACCAGTGCTATAGTTAACTATAGTTGTTCCTATAGATACACCAGTTACCACACCAGCAGCAACAGTAGCAATGGTTGGAGCAGAAGAAGTCCAAACGCCGCCAGCCGGGCTACCGGAAAGTGTAGTAGAACCCGGAAAACAAATACTGGAAACGCCTGTAATGGTGGGAGACGTACCAACAGTAACTGGAAGGGCAGTACTACATCCACCAATAGTCAAATTAATATTTGTAGTGCCATTGGTGACTCCAGTTACAACACCAGATGTAGAAACAGTGGCTACACCAGGTGAAGTTGAAGACCAAACGCCAGTGCCAGAACCAGTTAGTATAAGTGTAGATGGCATACACAATGTAGTAGGTGCAGATGGGGTTATTACAGGTGTAATAGCAGTTGTGCCCTCTATGTTGACAGTAAAACCAGTAGAGGTAGCATAAACAGTCTGTGCACATGGTGCGGATGCACCTGCACGCTGGGTAAGTAGTAACTGAAAGGGTAATGTGTATGAATTGCAACTGAATGCAGGCAAACAACCGGGAGTAGTGCCCCATGCTGGACCAGTAGCCCAGAAGCTAGAGTTGGTGGCTACGCCACAGGTGCCACCAGGTATACCGCTACTGGTGCCTCCGCACGCAAGCCAACCAAAAGTGCAACCACCATTGACCCTGAATGTAAGTGCTGAATTGTTCCATAATACACCAGCAGGGCCGTAATAATTAAAAACCATTCGTATGTCTGTTAATGTGGCTGCTGCTGGCACTAATAGGTTGTTGGTGTTTGTGCAGTATTCTGTCGTGCTTGCAAATGCAGGGTACCATGCTCCTGTTGTGTAGGTAAAACCAGAAGACAGAGTGCCGGAAACCAAAGGGTCTATGATGAGTGGATATGAGCCTGAAGGGTTGTTGAGTAAGCTACCGGGAACTTCAATATCTAATTGGTTGCAGGTATGGCTGTTATAAGTCAGGGGAATAATCTGGGTTTTCGCGTTGTTGCGTTCGTATGCTATTGCTTTGTTTATGAGGTATATTTCTTCCGCATTATCGTTATTGATTGTTATTGAAGAGTTGGTCGATTTTTCATGGTCAATTTTCAATTTCAGACCATTACTAGATGTGTAGTTGTCCCTGAATATCAACTTTCCATTACTCAAGGCTGGCATTGCACTATTTATTACAAAGTTTGTTTTCAGGCTATTGTTCAATACAACCATTTCGATGTCTATGCCTGGCCATGCATCTTTTACAATTACGCCATTGTCACCTGCTGTATGGTTTGCCCAGTTTGCTTTTCCTAGTAACTGTTCAGAACCATCAGAGTGAACAAAAATCAATGCTAGGTTTTGATTGTAAGTAATATTGCCTTTTCTGCTTTTAAGTGTACTTAATCCTTTGTCGGCATTAATCTCTATGTCTACATCGTTGCCTGTCGTTTTATATAAGTGTCCGTTGATGTCTTTCGATAGGTATTTAGAAACAGTAATCCATTTCCCCTCGTTATTTTTATAGTGAATGGGGTATTGATGTGATTGGATGAAAAAATGGGAAGCATTTGTTCCTTCTTTCACGAAGTATTTTTGCGTTGCTGTTCGTTTGCCAATTAGCTCATAGCAGTCATCGCATGGAGCATCAGCTAATAAAACACCAAGTTCTGGATGATCCGTGTATTCCGCATTATAGGTACTGATCTCGTGAGATGATTTTTTCTTTATTTGCGAAAAACTAGTGAAGTTATTAAACGCCTTATTTATTATATTTCTATTTTCTGAAGAAGATTGTTTACCCTCAATCAATTCTTTTTCCGAAATTGACTTATCCCAGGTAATACCATTTGCCCACAATTCTAGGGGGGTATCTAATTTGTTTACCGGTATTGCAACAGCATGATCTTGTGCCTTAATCTTGTTTGACAACAACATCAAAATTGAAATAGTTAACAATAGAAAGGAATGGTAGTATACTTTAAGAGTTAGTTTTTTAATCATGATATTTGACTTAAAAAATGCAAAATGAACAAAATGCTGACCTATAATGACTTTTACCTGACAATTAATGAATAAATTGATATTGATGTTAGCGTCAAAAAAAATGCAATTAGAACAATTGTTAAATTTCTATCACCATTTCAAATATAAGAATATTTATTCTGAAAAGTGATTTTTTATCTTAAATCTGTTCTTGAACTACACGAAATATTAGACAATATCTATTCTGAGAAGTGATAATTTGGAATATCGGACTATTTCAACCCCATGCATATTTTTTTACAACTTAAAATACATTGATGCATTAGCGATTATGTTCTGCTAACATACTTAATAGCGAAGATATTGTATTGCGCCTATTCCGATCTAGTAGCAATAATAAATCCCCTCAATTCAATAATTTTTAATGAAATGAGGGGAAAAAATTTAGGATTTTTAAGAATGGTGAATATGTCTTTTCGATAGAAAAGAGTCTAGTAATGCAAGGATCAGGATAACGTTTATGCAGATTATAACGTTCAAAAACGACTCGCCTAAAATATCATTAAGGTTAAATTTTGGAAGATTATAGTAAGTTGTCTCTTTTGAATGAATTGGATTCGAGATGTTACTCCAGTTTGCATTATAAAGTGAGTAAACGATAGCTAATGATATCGTTATGATAAATATTGATGCTATACTCCGTATTATATAAGGGTTAATGTAAACTTTATTTGTGTATGTATGTTGCTCTGTACCGATATTCTCCATTACATTTTTTGTAAAGCGTAATGGAGGATCAGAGAGTAGAGAAGATGAGGATAATTGGCTGTTTACAGACATAAGCTCATTATAAACAACACTCCATCGGGTGTTGATTTTTATTTGCTCTTCAACAGCAGTTCTATCTTTTTGGTTTAGATTGCCATCAATGTACTCCCATATTAACAATTCTATATTTTCTTCGTTTAGCATAACAGTATCTTGAAGTTAATATTTTTCAAGTTCTAATCGATCAATTCTTGTTTAAACTTTTGTTCAATGATTTCTTTTAATTTCATTCTAGCTCTAAATAATTTCACTTTTACATTGGCCATTGACATTCCTGTAATTTCAGCTATTTCATTTACAGATTGTTCCGCAATATAAAATAAAGTGATGATTTGTGCATCAGATTCGGGTAAATTACCGATTGCAGCATTTATAGATTTGGTTCTAGCTGAATTGTCGTAAAAAATATCGCTTGAAGGCTGATGATATTTCTTGTCATGCAACAAGATCATTGTTTCTTCTTCTATTAAAATAGAAGCATCTTTTTTCTTGCGAAGGTGTGACAAACAAGTAGTATGTACAATAGTATACAACCAAGTACTGAATTTACTTTCTCCTTTGAAACTACTAAGATTCTTGTAAGCTTTTACAAATACATCTTGTGATATTTCTTCAGCGATTTCCCTGTGGTTGACATATCTTAAAACAATGGAGAAAACATACCGCTGATATTTGTTAACTAGGATTGCATAATCTTCCTGTTTGCCATGCAATATTTTTTTAATAATGGTAATGTCGTTGTCAGAGGTATACATCTACGTAGGTATGACGCAAAAAGATCGAAAAAAGTTACAAGCGGATAGATAGTTTTAACAGGAATGTTTTAAAAAAGAGTCGTCACGATTTGTAACCAAATGTAAAAAATGGTAGTCATAGTTTTCAGTAATTGCAATTTACCAACAAACTTTTCAATCATTCATTCATCACTAAAAAGAATAAACAAAATGGGACCACAAATTCTTGAAGATATCCTCGTTCCGCTATCATTTTTTGCATTAGTTTTTGGAATATTTTATATTAGAAACCGAGAAAATATGGCACTTATAGAAAGAGGGATTAACCCACGTGTTACTGACGCACGTCCAAAACACTTTATAAATCTAAAATGGGGTTTATTGTTGTGTGGTGCTGGCTTAGGATTGTTGATAGCATACTTTGTTGATATCAATACAAGAATGATACTAGCAACAGATAGTAGTAAAAACCCAGTGGTATACTTTTCTTTGATAGCCATAGGTGGCGGGGTAGGGTTAATTTCATCTTACTTTATCGAGAGAAAATACTGGGCTGAAACGGATAAGAAAAGCTCTAAAGAATCTTGATAGTGTAATTTACCTCTTAACCCTTCATACAGGTAGAGAGTAGTACTTGAATTAACAAAGGGCGCTCAGTTATAGAAACGAGCGCCCTTTGTTGTTGAATTTATATTTTGCTATTTGTTTTGCATTTTTACATTTTTTCAGGCATTCTAATACCTAACAAACTCATTGAATGTCTGAGAATTGCTGCAATATGAATGACTATCATCAATCGAAGTTGCTTTTTCTCTTCATTCTCAGCTTTAGATATGCTATGAGCATCGTAAAATGTATTGAATAATTGCGCTAAAGTGAAGGCATAATTGCAGACCGCTGAGGGGTTAAACTCCGTAGATGCAGCTGATAAAATATCTGGGTATTGTTCTGTAAGTAATATTATTTCTTTTTCAAGTTTTAATAATTCCTGATCGGGGCCAAAAGAAGTGAATAGATTAGAGGTAGGTAGGGTCGGTATGCCTTCTTTTCGCAAAATAGAGCAGATACGGGCATGGGCATACTGAACGAATGTAGCTGTAAACCCATGAAGATCAATTGATTCTTTTGGGTTAAAGATCATTTTTTTCTTCGGGTCTACTCTGAGTAAATAGAACTTCAATGCGCCTAGCCCTATTGTTTCATAGAGCCAAATAAGCTCTTCTTCTGAGAATCCTTCTGTTTTTCCGGATTGTTCCGTTTGTTCTTTAGACAGTGCTATCATTTCTTTAACCATGTCGTCGGCATCTACTACTGTGCCTTCACGGCTTTTCATTTTGCCCGTAGGGAGTTCTACCATTCCATAGGATAGGTGGTATATACCATCAGCGCAGGGTTCGCCCAGTTTTTTAAGTATTAGTTTCAGTACCTGTATATGATAGTTTTGTTCGTCGGCTATTACATACACAGATTGGTTTATGTGAAAGTCGTTATACTTCAGCCTTGCTGTACCTAGGTCTTGGGTAATGTATACCGAAGTACCATCGCCACGCAGCAGCAGTTTTTCGTCTAGTCCATCTTCTTTCAGGTCTATCCATACCGATCCATCTTCTTTTTTGAACAATACCCCCTTTGTCAGACCCTCTTCTACGAGTTGTTTGCCTAGTAGGTAAGTTTCACTTTCATGATAGACTTTATCGAAAGTAATGCCCAGCTTTTTGTAGGAAATATCAAACCCTTCGTATACCCATCCGTTCATGGTAGCCCATAGGTGGCGTACTTCTTCGTCTCCGGCTTCCCATTTGCGCAGGAGGTCTTGTGCATCTTGCATGATAGGTGCAGACTTTTCGGCAAGTTTTTCATCTACACCTTCTGCTACCATTTTGACTATTTGCTGCTTGTATACGTCATTGAACTTTACGTAGTAATCGCCTACCAGATGGTCGCCCTTTATGCCACTGCTATGAGGTGTAGCTCCTTCGGCATAATGCATCCAGGCTATCATAGACTTGCATATGTGTATGCCTCTATCGTTGATGAGGTTGGCTTTTACAACATGTTTGCCATCGGTGCGAAGAATCTCTGATACAGCAGCACCTAGAAATATATTGCGTAAATGTCCGAAGTGCAGCGGCTTGTTAGTGTTGGGAGAGGAGTATTCTACCATTACTTTGTCATCGGCACGGTATGTTTTATTGAAATCGGAACTATGATAGTGGGTAAGCAGATACGTGTATAATACACTGTCTTTTAACGACATGTTGAGAAATCCACTTACTATATCGTAACGACTAAACAAGTCTGAGTGCCCCATAAGATATTCGCCTATTGCATTTCCCAGTGCCTCAGGTTTTTGTCTGAGCAGTTTTACAAACGGGAAAAGTACAATGGTGTAATTGCCTGTAAATTCAGGCTTTGTTTCATTGACGTTAATTATAGATTTGTCAAATGTAGTTTCGGGGTACAAAGCAGACAGTGCATCAAATGCAGCGTCTTTTATTTTGTGGGCAAGTGTCATTTTGTATTGTATTAGTAGCTAAAATGTATAAGATTAGGGTCAGGGAAAATGATATTGAGGTATTTTATCCTTTTAGTTTGTTTATCAGGTCTATGTATTGCTGCATAGCTGCGTCGGTGGCGAGGCCGCCGAGGTCAGACCAAGCATTGTATTTAGCTTTTGCTATGAAATCGAAGGGATTTGTAGGGCCATCATCTGGCGCATCGCCCTCAGTGGCCTGTTTATAGAGGCTATATATCTTCAACAAAGTATCATTGTCAGGGCGTGCAGTAAGTAGTTTGCTTCCGGCTACTGCTGCTTCAAATTGTTCTTTCAGTGTCATGGAATTGTGTATTAGCGTAAGTATGTTTTTTCGCCTGCTGGAATTTCAATAGGTAATGAATTTTCATCGGGTGGTATAGGGCAGTTAAAACCATCAGCAAATGCACAATAAGGATTGTAACATTTGTTGAAATCTAGTAAAATTTTACCATTTACTATGTCTTTTGTCGAAAGGTCTATGTATCTGCCGCCGCCATATGTTGCATCATAGTTGGTTCGGTCTTTGAAAGGTACAAACAAATAATCTCTGTAAGTAGTGTCTTTTATTAGGTCCATTCCCTGATAGGCATGCAACACATACTCCTCGCCGCTTAGTGTAAAAGTTAGTGTGCCATACTCCCTGAATGGTTTTTGTTTGCCACTCTTGGTAGGTATCATAAAGGGTTTACTGCCAGGTGTAGGTGTCACAGTAGTCCAAACAGCATAAGATGAGTTGGCAGGGTAAAAACTGATCTTACTTACTTGCGACTGTTTTAGGTTCAGTCGGGGTTCAGCTAGTAGTTCTGCTATGTACTTTTTTCTGTGAGCTGCTATGGAATCGACATAGGTCTGGCTGTATGCTACCTGCACCACAGCCAGAGAAAATAATAGACAGAACCAGAATTTCATGTTACAGCCCTATGCGGAATGTTGTATCGTTAATTAAATATTTATAGAATCATCAGCTTCAGTTCGTTTTTCGGGGCGCATTTGTGGAAAAAACAACACATCCTGAATAGATACTTGAGCTGTAAGTAACATAGCCAAGCGCTCTATACCAAAACCGATACCAGCAGTAGGGGGCATACCATACTCTAGTGCGCGTAGGAAATCGTAGTCAATAAACATGGCTTCGTCATCGCCACGCTCCATTAGTTTCACCTGATCTTCAAATCGTTCGCGTTGGTCTATTGGGTCGTTTAACTCAGAGTAAGCGTTTGCTATTTCTTTTCCATTTACGATCAGTTCGAAACGCTCTACCAATCCCGGCTTGCTGCGGTGTTTTTTGGTAAGGGGGCTCATTTCTATAGGGTAGTCGGTGATAAATGTGGGCTGTATATAATGGTGTTCGCATTGGCTGCCAAACAATTCGTCTATGAGTTTGCCTTTGCCCATAGTTTCGTTTACATCTATACGCAGTTCTTTACACAGCTTTCTGAGTCCATCTTCGTCCATTTCGCTGATGTCAGTACCAGTATGCTCTTTTATGGCATCATATATACTTATGCGTTTGTAGGGTGCTTTGAAGTCTATTTCCACTCCTGCTACACTGGTTACAGAGGTGCCGTTGGCTGCTATTGCAGTTTGCTCCAGCATTTGTTCTGTAGTTTCCATCATCCACAGGTAGTCTTTGTAGGCTACGTAAAACTCAAGGATTGTAAATTCAGGATTGTGCGTACGGTCCATGCCTTCATTGCGGAAGTTGCGGCTAAACTCATATACCCACTCAAAACCACCTACAATCAGCCTTTTTAGGTATAATTCATTGGCTATACGGAGATACAAAGGAATATCCAGCGCATTGTGGTGCGTCATAAACGGACGAGCTGTTGCACCACCCGGTATGCTCTGCAATACTGGTGTGTCTACTTCCAATGCACCACGCTCATTAAGAAATGAACGGATAGCATTTTTCATTTTTGTGATTTTCACAAAGGTGTCGCGCACACTTGGGTTTACTATTAGGTCGGCATATCGCTGACGGTATTTGAACTCCAAATCAGTAACTGCATCAAATTGTTCGCCATCTTTTTCCTTAACGATAGGCAATGGATGCAAACTTTTTGACAGCAATATGAATGAAGAAACGTGCACTGATGTTTCTCCGGTTTTGGTAGTAAATACATAACCCTTGATGCCTATGATATCGCCAATGTCTAAAAGTTTTTTCCAAACTATATCGTACATGGTTTTATCTTCATCAGGGCAAATTTCATCGCGCTTTATATATACCTGAATGCGTGAAGAGCTATCTTGAATTACAGCAAAGTTCGCTTTACCCATATCCCTTACGCTCATAATGCGTCCGGCAAGCGATACCGATTTATAGTTTTCGGCTGTTTGCTCGTTATAGTTTTCTTTTATATCTATGGCCGTGTGGGTCACATCATACAGTGGGGCAGGGTAGGGATCAATACCTAATTCCAGCAGTTCCCGCAGTTTTTCGCGGCGTACGAGTTCCTGTTCGCTTAATGTTGCATGCATAGCTGCAAAAATATGCTTTTTGCGGTTGGATTTCGTATGTATTGTGGTTTGTGTAGCACTAAAATAGAGTAGATAACAGAGTGGTATTAATATTGTTGGTATTAGTAATGTATGATAGCCTATAATATTATGTAAATGGTAAATGTATTATTAGTGATAGTATGTCATAACACCTCCAATTGTTTAGAGTATTTGGTATAGATCATCCATTTGTCGTTATAGCTTTGCTTTTTATAGTTTATTGGTTGACAATGTTTCTGTTGATTTTGATACAATAAATTATAATCGCTTTTAGGTATGACGGCTGTTATTAATTTGTTGCATAGCTGCAGGCTAAATAAAAACATCCGCATTGTATGATACAACGCGGATGAAAAATGAAAAGGTGTATGGATAAAATGCAGCGTTTATTTTCTGTTTATTTTCCATTTGTTTATAGAACTGGTAGCAGAAAGTACTACTTCGGGCTTTTTATGTTTGTGCCATATATGAGCAGATAACAATGCAGCTATTTCTTCGCTTTCTTCACTATCTGCATTCAGATATTCCGGTTTGAAATACTTTTCTATAAACTTAGTGTCAAAATTGCCATCTCTAAAAGGTGTTGTCTGAACAGCCCATTTGCCAAAGGGTAGGGTAGTTTTTATGCCTTTTATGTAATATTCGTCTATTGCTCTGCACATTCTTTCTATAGCCTCGTGGCGGGTAGGTGCATGTACTATAAGTTTGGCTATCATGGGGTCGTAGAAGATAGGAATATCCATTCCTTCTTCATATGCATCATCTACACGTACTCCTGGTCCTTTCGGTGGTTGGTACATTTCCAGTTTGCCGGTATCTGGCAAAAAGTTATTGTATGGGTCTTCGGTACATACTCTGAGCTCTATAGAGTGCCCGTTAATTTTCAAATCATCCTGACTGAAAGATAGTTTGTGACCACGGGCAACATTTATTTGTTCTTTAACCAAGTCAATACCAGTTATCATTTCAGTTACACAATGCTCAACCTGCAGGCGGGTGTTCATTTCCAGAAAGTAAAAGTTCAATTGCTCATCAACCAAAAATTCTACTGTACCAGCGCCAAAGTAATTGCATGAACGGGCAGCAGCTATGGCACATTCACCCATTGCTTGTCTTATATCGGGTGTTAGGCAACTAGATGGTGCTTCTTCTATGAGCTTCTGGTGCCTGCGTTGGATACTACATTCACGTTCGAACAAATAAACATAGTTACCATGCTGGTCACCCATCAGTTGAATTTCTATATGTTTAGGAGAACCAACATACTTTTCAATAAAGACGTCATCGTTGCTAAATGAATTCAATGCTTCACTCTTAGCGGCACGTACCTGTTCTTCAAACTCTTCGTCATTATTTACCACTCTCATTCCCTTACCACCACCACCTGCTGATGCTTTGACTAGTATCGGATAACCTATGCTTCGAGCTATGTTGCGGGCTTCTTCAATATCTTTTACTGGTTCTTCCGTACCTGGTACCATTGGTACATTAAACTTTTTGGCAGCTTGCTTAGCACCTATTTTACTGCCCATTACCTCTATAGAATGAGCGGATGGACCAATGAAAATAAGACCCGCGTCAGATACAGCTTTAGAAAAAGAGGCGTTTTCGCTCAAAAATCCATAACCAGGGTGAATACCTTCAGCTCCCGTTTTCAGGGCTACTTCTATTATTTTGTCTGCTCTGAGGTAAGATTGTGAAGACAATGCAGGACCTATACACACTGCCTCGTCTGCATATCTTACAAAGGGCATATTTCTATCTGCTTCAGAAAAAACTGCTACGGTTTTTATACCCATTTCGCGTGCAGTGCGCATTACGCGCATTGCTATCTCGCCACGATTGGCAATAAGAATTTTTTGCATTCAGGTTTTGATATTTTAAAACAGATTGACTAACGATATTTAATATCTATCAGACTTTCTGTAGCGGCAACTAATAAACGGCTAAGGTAGTGAGAATTTATTTTACTATCAATTTTTGAAAACCAAGTAGGTACAATCGAATGAATGTAAACAGAAAAGTAAACCAGACTAATACTTTTGAAGTTTTGTGATATACCTGTATATTTATGGCGGATTACTAACTTGAATACCACATGAAATTACTTTTCTCTTTAGCTGCCTTAGTTTTTGTTACTTCTGTGAATGCACAGGACATATGCAAGCAAATAAAAAAAGAAGTAGCTGATAATAAGTTGCAATGGGATTATTCCACCCCAGTAAAGGGTGATGATATGCCTCTAATATCTATTAAAAGAAGTGTAAGTATTGACGAGGATTATCCTTTTGATAATTTTGTAGTAATATTCAAAGTGATTTGTCAGCTTGACGATATTTATAATTTGTCTGGCGACACCAGCAGAACAGAGAAGCAAGAGAAAAAAATGGTCATAGAGTTTGATGATAATTCTAAAATCACTGATGAAGAAATTGAAGTACTGCACGATTACACCCAAGACAGAGCCGAAGCAATAAGGTATGTGTTTTATACTGTTCCTGCCGAATCGTTAAATGATATTGCAGCGAAGAAAATTACAAAGTTCACTTTGGCCACCCAAGAGGTTCCTGTGCCACCTGCATTATCTGTATCTATGCAGCAATATGCAAAGTGCATCAAAGAGGCCAAACATGAAGGTAAATAAGCTAAAGAACAGACAACGGTGTTTTTACATCATGGTAAAACATGAACTTCCAGTTTTCGTTTCTGCCTCTTTCTGCATAATGTTCTCTTAACTGCATTGCTTTTTTGCCGTCATAGTCATATTTTGCTACATACTTCATTTTTAGCTGCTTGAGTTGTGGCGCCTCGTCACCACCAAAGAACAGTTTTTCACCATCTTCCTCTATGAGGTATACAATATGCTGTGGACAATGTCCACCAGAATGCATGTAAGTGATATATCCATTTATAGTTCCCGTAATGCCATCTATCCAGCGCACTTGATTTGTTGATAGTAATGGTTCAATATCATGAGGATAGTACGATGGTAAACCTTTTTTAAGTGCAAAATCAGCTTCTTCCCTGTAAATATAGTATTCGGCGTTGGGGAACGTAGTGTGCGTCATGCCATTATTGTCGGTAAACACTAAACAACCCGCATGATCTTTGTGCAAATGAGACAATAATACCTTTGTGACTTGAGCTGGCTCATAGCCATGCTGACGCAGATTGTGATGAATTTGCAAAATGCCTTCCTTTGTTCTGAAGCCAAGACCAGTATCGAGAACAATGATATCGTTTTTGGTTATTACCAAAAAAGGTTGCACTTCAACGAGTAAAGAACCAACAGGACGGTCATTAAGTTCGTCTGTTTCTTCGTTAAATGGTACAAACTCTTTGTCGTGTCCTATCGTAAAAACCCCTTCTGATAATGGATGTATTATTGGCATAATTTATATAAATATTGAGTACATTTTTGTCTCTGTTTCTTTTATCTAATCAGGACTTGCCTGTCGGCATCAAGGCGAACTAATATAAAAATGAGAATACTAAATGATAATAAGGAAGAACCTCCATAACTAATAAAGGGTAGGGTAATTCCAATAACAGGTGCAAGACCTATAGTCATAGATATATTTACTGCAAAGTGAAAGAAAAGTATACAAGCTACACAGTAAGCATATATTCTGGTAAAATCTGACCGCTGTCGCTCTCCCAAATGAATGATACGCAGCATTAAACTGATGTATATGATTATCAATACAGCACTGCCTACAAAACCGAATTGTTCACCCACGGCACAGAATATGAAATCTGTATTTTGCTCTGGTACGAATTGATTCTTTGTTGAGGTGCCGTTCAAATATCCCTTACCAAACATACCTCCTGAACCTATTGCAATTTTTGATTGAAGAACGTTGTACTCTGAGCTGTTGGTTTTTTCTTTTTTCTCGTCACCTGGTGCAAATGCTTTGTTATATTCGTTCGGTACCTCAATGCCAATCATAGAGTATATGCGCTCAATCTGGTGCTTTTGAAGAATATTTTTGAACACAAATGGAACAGCTACTTGCGAAAATATTATCGCAACCAACCATACACTAATTAATATGATTCTTGCACCTATTTTACGTTTTAGAGTACTTCTTATAATATACCCTATCAGTATAGTAAGTCCGGTAAGAATGATGGCTAGAGTTATTCGGTCTATAAGCAAGGAGGTAAGTACAAGTGCTATTGCCCCAAACCCTATTAGCAATATGCCAATTGGCAGCCCCTCGCGATACATAACAAGAAAAAAAGTGAAATATACCAGTGCAAGACCAGTTTCTTTTTGTAAGAGTATAAGCACTGCTGGCGTGAGTGCTATTGCGGCACCTATAAATCTGTTTTTTAGCTTTTTGAAGTTAGTTTCGTTTAGAGATAAGAACTTGGCTAGAGCCAGAGAAGTGAAGATTTTGGCTACTTCTCCGGGCTGAAAACGAAAACTACCTACACCTAGCCACGATCTGGAGCCCTTTACATCTACACCTGCAAATATGGTAATGATGAGCACCGCAATACATATAGTATATAGCAAAAATGCAAACGATGAAAAGAATTTACTGTCTGTAAGTATTATTATAAAACCTATAAACAAAGAATAGCCTAACCATATAACCTGTCGCATATAGCTTTTATTCATCATTATCAAAGACGTATCGGTAGTGCGATGTTCTACTGAAAATATAGCAAGTATACCAATGGTTACAAGCATTATATACAGCAGCAACACTATGCCATCTAGCCTATTGAATAATGATTTACGAATGGTACTCATAATAAAATTATATTCCTTTTTTTCTTTTGAGTTTGTAGTTTATCCATTTGTTGTAAAGTGAATTGGTCTCAGCGTTGCTTATACTGTCTTTAATACGTTTGCGTTCTACTTTAGCTTCATAAACCATTTGGTCGCGCAGCCTGATTACAGAGTCTATGGTATACACATATCTGTTTATGAGCTTTGCATTCATCATTTTGTCTTCTACCGCTTTCCGTTTGTAGGTCACACTATCTTTCAGGTATTTTTCCATCACCAAACTGGCTATAGGAGCAGCCCATGTGGCACCGTATCCAGAATTCTCGATAGCAACTGCTATTGCAATTTTTGGATTCTCACGAGGGGCAAATGCGACAAACATAGAGTGGTTTTGCATTTTTATCACTTCACCATTTACTACTGCTTTATTTTCTGCCGTTCCTGTTTTGGCACACACCGTTATTCCGTCTATTTTGGCACCACCGGCAGTGCCATGATCTACCACATCTTGCATAGCTTGCTGCACAATTGTAAAGGTGGTATCTGGAATATTTAGCACCACATGTTTTTCCTGATACTTTCGGAGAAGAGTATCTTTTTCATTTTTGCCAATCGACTTCACAAAGTGAGGTGTGTAGTAATACCCCTTATTGGCAATAATGCACATACCATTTGCCATTTGCAGTGGAGTAAGCAATAGTTCGCCTTGCCCCATGCCCACAAATACTATTGTGCATGAATTCCAGGATTTATTGTACATCTTGTTGTACAGGTTTGAATCTGGTACTAGCCCCTTACCTTCGTAAGGTATATCTATACCTGTTTGCCTTCCGTATGCAAAACTTGTGTAATAATCATGCCACAATTGCAATCCTTGTTTAACAGTTTGACCTTCATTGTTGTCTACCGTCATTCTGAAAATGTGGCAGAAATAGGAGTTGCAAGAGTGGGCAAGAGCGGCTCTAAAGTTGGCAGCGTGTCCAGCATCGCTATGTTCACATGCTATTTTACGACTACAACCACCGTATCCACCATGGCACGGATAACCGTAATTAGGTGTTATTGCGCCCACATTAAGCGCTACGAGTCCGGTAAAAGGTTTGATTGTAGACCCCGGAGGATACATGGCTTGTGTAGCTCTATTGAAAAGTGGTCTAGTAGCTTCTCTATACAGTTTGGCATAGTTCCGAGAACGAGCCTTTCCCCTCAGTAGATTTGGGTCATAGGTAGGGCTGCTTACCATAGCTAATATACCCCCGGTTTTGGGGTCAATAGCCACTATACTTCCTATCTTATTTGCCATTAATTTTTCGGCATACTCTTGCAGTTCCATATCTAGGTACAATTCTAGTTGTTTGCCTGATATCTCCTGACTGTC
This sequence comes from Flavipsychrobacter stenotrophus, assembly GCA_945902755.1. Lineage (GTDB taxonomy): Bacteria > Bacteroidota > Bacteroidia > Chitinophagales > Chitinophagaceae > Nemorincola > Nemorincola stenotropha_A. The sequence goes on along the minus strand of CAMDNC010000032.1, from coordinate 9,192 downwards.
TAGCTCTCCACCGCGATAAGGATCTCTTGGTCGGTTAAACTTGTCTCTCTCCAAATAGTGAACGCCCCTCTGACCACGTAGCACTTCCTCATATTGTAGTTCAAGTCCGCTTAGGCCTGTATAGTCGCCCTGACGATAAGAGGCGTAACGAGGCTTTTTTAGCATTTCAGGCGAAACTTCGCCAATGTATCCTAGCATTAAGCCGGCTATCGGTTTTTCGTATATACGGATATTTCGTTCTATCAATTCGAATCCGGGAAATTTGTATGCATTTTCCTGAAAACGAGCTGTTTGCTCTTCATTGAGCAACTCCATAAATGGGCTTTGCCTTACTTCAAGGTTTCTTACTAATACTTTTCCTAATATGGATTCGTATGCAGGTTTGTCTATATTCAGCGACGCACACAACTCAGCAGTATCCAGTGTCTTGGGTACGTTTCTGGGAGTTATCATTAAATCGTAAATAGGAGTATTAGACAGTAGGGTACGTCCTTTTCGGTCTATAATCACTCCTCTGGGCGGATATACTACTTTTTTGTAAATAGCTATGTCATTTGCGAGTATTTTGTACTTAGGCTCAAAGTTTTGTAAAAAGAATAATCGGAGTAGCATAACAATTGCTACTCCAATAAATATAATGCTGATAACATACCGGCGAGGATTTGCGGTAAGTGACATAATCAAAAATTGATAGACTGAAAACCAAATGCAAACCTAACATAAATACGTGGTCTGTTGAGAGGTAACAGGATAACTTTTTTTAACACAATTGTGCATAACTCATGTTGAAATATAGTTTGTGTTTTGCGTGGAAATGTTTGTCAGCGCATCATATTGTGTAAAGTCTAAGATTTATTAAAATAATTTATACAATATTTGAAGTTGTTTGGGGGTGAGAATATCTGAAAAGGAACGTAAAAAAATTATATCGTTAAATCTGATAGTACTATCAAGTAACATTGGTTTTATAACGTGATATTTGCAAAGTGTGAGAGACTGGATTAGTAACTCACATATTACGCATAAACAACTATAGCAAATAAATGAAAATAGGAATAGTATGTTATCCAACATTTGGCGGAAGTGGGGTTTTAGCAACTGAACTTGGTATTGCTTTGTCGGATAAGGGTTATGAAGTTCATTTTATTACATACGAACAACCCGTTAGGTTAACTCAGGGTTTTCATCCTAACATCTATTTTCACGAAGTAAAGGTTCCCACATATCCGCTTTTTGATTTTCCACCGTATGAAACGGCTCTTGCTAGTGCTATGGTAAATGTGATTGTGAATCAAGAATTAGATCTACTACATCTGCATTATGCTATTCCACATGCTTCAGCAGCATATTTTGCCAGACAAATTCTAAAAAAATCTGGTAATGACATACCATTTATTACAACACTGCATGGTACAGACATTACACTTGTAGGTAGAGACGCTACTTACGAACCTGTTGTAACATTTTCTATTAATGAATCTGATGCCATTACTGCTGTTTCAGATAGCCTGAAGAGAGAAACACTTGATTCTTTCAATATAGAAAAAGATATCCACGTAATCCCGAATTTTGTTGATGTAAAACGCTTTCATCATACCGATAAAAACCACTTCAAGCAAATGTTAGCTCCTGACGGTGAGCGTATTTTAGTACACGTATCTAACTTCAGAAGTGTGAAACGAGTGCCTGATGTTATTAAAATATTTGCAGAAGTAAGAAAAGTAATACCAGCAAAGCTGTTGATGATAGGTGACGGACCAGAAAGGCAAAATGCTGAAGAAATGGCAAGGTCAATGGGATTGTACAGTGATGTACGGTTTCTAGGTAAACAAGAACAGATAAACGAAATATTGAGCATATCTGATTTGTTTTTATTGCCATCTGCTACTGAAAGTTTTGGACTATCGGCACTTGAAGCAATGGCATGCAGTGTGCCAGTAGTATCTACAAATGCTGGTGGATTGCCTGAAATTAACGTAGATGGCAAAACAGGTTATTTATCAGATGTGGGTGATACTGATGCGATGGCCGCGAATGCCATACACATACTTAGCGACGATGAACGATTGCTTCACTTCAAAAAAGCTGCAATTGCACATGCTCGCAAATTCGAAAAACAACACATCATACCGCAGTATGAGCAGTTGTACACTCAGGTTATAAAGGACTATGCACTTTACAAGAGGGACAGAAAATGCAGTTAACTACTTTTGTTGTACACACAGTTTTCTAAACATTTCGTTAGCCCTGCTGTATTTTTTTTGTATCGCTAGTTGCAAATCCTCACATGGGCTTTGTCCGGCTTGGTATCTCAGTACGCCTTTGTAGTAGTGTGCCTCACCATTATTTGGTTGTAGCAGGATAGCAACGTCAAAATCGCCTGTGGCGAGTGTATATTGTTTCATTTTGCCAAAAACAATACCTCTTCTGATGTAAAACAAAGGTTCTTTACTGTTATACTCAATTGCTTTGTTGTAATGCTCAATTGCGGATTTGTTATCTCCTTTGCGTTCCATACAGTCCCCTTTTATACACAGAGCCCTTGCATTAGTAGGCTGTTTTTTTAAAACTTCATTGATATCCGCTAGTGCAAGATTTACATTTCCGGTGGCCTGATGTAATACTGCTCTGGAAAAGAGTGCTTTTTGATATCCATTAATTGCTACACTTTTGTCAAGTGCATCAAGTGCTTCCATGGCTTTACCTTGTCTCAGGTGAAGTGTGCCTTTGTTATACCAAGCCTTGTAGTTGTTAGGTTCTAGCCTTACAGCTTTGTTCAAGTGTATTTCGGCATTAAGAATATCTCCATTTTTTAGGTACATGGCACCTACACTATACTGAGCTACAGCTGACTCTGGATAAGCATCCAATAAAGAATTAAAAAAAGAAGTGTCAGATATCCATGCGTCATTTCGAATGACGGTAGCTATTAGTAACACAAAACCGATCGCTGATGTGAGTATGGTCACTTTAAGGGGTTGGACATTTTTTAAAAGTAATTGAATTCCAAACAACAAAGGTGTAATAATGCCAATACAGGAAACATATAGATATCTGTCGGCCATTATAGCTTCGCCAAACGAAATAAATTGCAGCAAGAAAATAATATTTGCAGTAAAGAAGATAATACCACCGAGCAAGTATCGCCAGTTTTTTTTGTACGACCAATAGGCAAGACCAATAAACACCAGTGTGAAAACCGCCAATACAATTTGCAACAAACCTATTGCCTCTGGGTATGGATAAATAGGTGCAAGCTTGATGGGAATTAAGAAATGAAAAATATAGCAACTGTATGAATAAGCAGCATAAAAAATCTTCTCTGCAAAGCTGTAATTAACATGTACATCCAAAAATCTCCCACTTTGCTGTGCTATGATAGCTACATACCCTAAAATTGCCGCACAAATGAATAGCGGCATTTTCTCGGTAATCAACTTAGCTGTTTTCTTTCTGTCTAGCCATATATCTATTGCAAATAAACTAATTGGTAACGCCACAGCTGTGCCTTTTGAAAACATAGCAGCCACGCCGAAAATGGAAAATATTAATAACCTTTTAGTTGTTTGCTTGCTAGAGTAGGAGGTGTATTGTAGTAGTGCTAAAAAGTAAAACAGTGAACTTAGTAAAGTTTTTCGTTCTGCTATCCACGACACACTTTCTGTTTGTATTGGATGAATTGCAAATATCAATGCCCCGAGTAAAGCGATGCGCTCTGATAGGTTAATTCTTTTAAAAAACGAAAAAACCAAAAGTGCATTGATGCAATGTATAACTACACTACTAGCATGATATATCAATGGAGATAAACCTCCTAACTTATAATCAATACTGTAAGAAAGCATTGTAAGTGGATGATAGTTTCCAACATAAAAGCTTGAAAACCACAACTTTATGTTAGGTAGGCTAATGTTCGTAATTTCTATATTTTTTACAACATATTCTCCATCGTCCCATGATAAAAAACCTGCTTCGTATAACTTGTAATATGCAGCCAATGTAGAAATTAAAATAACTAAGATGTTAGGAAAGCTATTTTTAAAATTGCTTTTGTAGATGTTGGTCATGTGTTTTTAATAAATAACATGGATAATTTAGGCTGCTTCGTTAACGGTTTTAAATGGGAACCACAATAATTTGTTGCTATAGTTGCCAGTCAATTGCAGTTTGACCTTTTTCTTGCAACCATTGATTCGTTTTACTAAAATGTTTACACCCAAAAAAGCCGTTGTATGCAGAAAGGGGTGATGGATGAGCTGCTTTTAAAATATTATGTTTGTTCCTATCTATTAATGCCTCTTTATTTTGTGCAAATTTTCCCCACAACAAAAAAACAACATGATCTTTATGTATTGATATTTTTCTGATAACCTCATCTGTAAAAAGATGCCATCCTACCTGACTATGTGACATAGGTTTATTGGCTTCTACCGTTAAGGATGCATTGAGCATAAGTACTCCTTGTTCTGCCCATTTTTGTAGGTTACTCTTACCAGATAGATTTATTTCGAGATCACTTTGTATTTCTTTGAAAATGTTGACTAAAGAAGGTGGAGCAGGGAAGCCATCGGGTACAGAAAATGACAGTCCGTGAGCCTGACCAGGGTTGTGGTACGGGTCTTGTCCTATCACTACCACTTTTACCCTGTCGATAGGCGTGTACTCAAAAGCACTAAAAATTTGTCTGCCGGGTGGGTATATTACTTTGCCCGCTTCCTTTTCGGATTTCAAAAAGGTAACTATTTTATGAAAATATTCTTTTTCAAATTCTTCATTTAGTATTTTTTTCCAACTTTGTTCAATGGCTACCTGCATTCTTATAGTTTTATAGACAGTAAAATTACAATACTGTATTTACATTACTGTTTACTTTTCCACTACCTAAAATAGGGTTTTTTTGCGCTTTTACCGATTTATATCGTATGACGTATGCTTTATCTAAATAACAATTATGAAGGATAAAGATGATTATTGACTTACTATCTTGACATACTGTTTAAAGTATATTATTAATATACTATTCTCAATTCATTTTACAAGTACAGCAGAAATAACGGCATCTGAATAAGAGAGATGGGAAGATTCCTGCTTATTCCATGAGTTATAAACAATTTATAACGCTGAACTCAATTAAATTATCCAATGAAATGAAATTAGATTTTGAAAATCAAATAGTTATTAAAGTTAGTTATACTTATTTCAGCGTCATATTGATGGAGTTTAATTAGCAATTAGATTACTATTATCGTAGTCAATATGTTATTTCAAAGTAGATTTTAGCAATTTCGATGGTAATCTTAACCAATTAATGTTTTGTAAGTGTAGCGTAAACGATATGCTTCTTGCAAACACATTTCTGCTGCCATGAGTGGCACTTAAGTAATCTCTAAAATCCTGACTCATTACAACTGGAAAATAAAAACTAACTACATTAGAAAAATAAGCCTCAACTCCTGCATCATACAATGTAAGTGTGCTTTTAATATTACTGAAACCTGGCGAAGGATTAGGTATTAATCCAGCGTCGACAAACAATCTGATAGGCAATTTACGTAGTGGCAAGTCTGTTTTTAAATTAACGGTAGCCATCCAGTTGTCTGTGCGGTACACACCATTAAAAACAGGGATTTTAAAGCCACCTTCTTGCATACTAGATATTTGCTGCCCGGCCAAAGTATTATTGTCGTTCCTTCCTCTGTAGGTGCCGTCATACAAGTAGTCGTTTATACCACTATAGGTAGCATTGAGCCAATATCGCTGAGTAGTTGAAGGATCGTCATTGAAAGAGAAAAACTTACCAAAATATCCTCGCAGGTATAGTGCCTTTCCGGGCTTGTTATAGTCTATTTTTATATTACCTGTTAGGTTCAGTTTTGCAAAATAAATATTGGAGTGAGCTTCAGCTGAATAGCTAAATGGATTGTACGTTCGATCATTGTTATGCAAGTATCTGATACCAGTATACAAATTTTGTTGGCTATTTAGCGACGGTTGAGATTGACTATCCAACCCGTTCGTGATAATTTCTTCCGATATGTAGTATTCTTTTAGCTCCAGCATTCTGGTCACTGTGCTATGAGGGTCTGGCTGTTGTAATACAAATTGTAGTGATGGTGCTATTTTTATGTATCGAGAGTACATTGTATTATTCAGGTTCTTGTCAGTTTCATTATTGTGAAAACTCTTCGCATCTACCGTCAGGTAGATATCCTTAAAAGCTCTAAAGGGATGCCAAGCATAACCCACCGATGCCACACCATTGATTGTTTCATTATTGAAAGAAAAAAGTGGAGCAACAACAAATGCAAATCTATTTTCGGGTATGGTAAGATTGTGGAGTGTAATCCCAGCCATTACACCATCATACTTGTTGTTGCCTAATGCTGGTAAAATGAATATTTTATCTTTATCAGATCTATTAACACCAATTACAGGTTTTAACTTCAGCCCAAAATGATGAAATATTGCTCCTGAACGATAAACATTGTTGGTTGACTTGGCATCTGGGATTATGTCATCTACCCTCAACCTGTTCCAGTTACTGGTAGCTAAGGTTACCTTTTTACTACCTTTAAACGGAGTAGTCCATACATTACCGGTCATACTATCATTCCTAAAAGCTGCGAGAAGTAATGGAGCCGAAATTTCAGATTTGTTTTTAACCTTCACTACTGTACTGTCATCATATCGTTTAGCTTTAGTTATTTTATAGTCTATTTTCTTGTTTGTTTTTAGTGCGCCATCAAAAAACCAATCTATTGGTTTGGTAGCATAGGCTTCCATGATAGCTCTGAAATCTTCAGGTTGAGGGTGGTGAAAACACCATTTATCAAAATACTTTTTCATTGCCTCCCCAAACTGCTCTTCGCCCATATACGCCTCTAGCCAACTCAGCATTAATGTTGTTTTGTAATAAACATCAACACCGTAGTTTATGTTTCTAAAATGTTCTGAATGCAAGTTTATTGATTGGTCATCAGCAGTGCTGGCTAATTGATAATATATCAATGCCTCATCGAGTGCATTTCTTTTCTTTTTTCTTTTTGTTTGATTTATTGCATCAGATGTTTTTTGCTCATAAAATGTATTCAGCCCCTCATCTAGCCAAGGGTTAGAGCGCTCATTGCTACCTAGCATACCATAAAACCAATTGTGCCCGGCTTCGTGTACTATTACGGTGCTCAATTTGGTACTACCTGCCTTGTCAATCAGTGTTATTGTAGGGTATTCCATACCACCTCCCGATTTCATATCTCCCAACACTGCTTTGATGGTATTGTATGGGTATGGTCCTACCCATTTGCCGTAATATGAAATTGCTTCTTTAAGATGCTTATTAGAATTTTTCCATTGTTCTTGATAGGTGGGCAAAAATGCAGACCATGTAATTACTTGTTTGTTATTGCCTGGCGACACTACAGAGTCTTTTCTTACAATATATCTCTTATCAGCAAACCATGCAAAATCATGAACATTGTCTTCCTTGTATCTCACAGTTTTCATCTTCAAATCGCTGGCCGGGAAGGTACTTTTATATAGGGTATCTGATGGTAAAACTGCTGCCGATAGTGAATCAAGCCATAGGTTTTCCTCAATTGTCTGGCAGTTACCAGTAGCCATTAATACGTAATTTTGCGGAAGTGTAATAGCTACATCATAGGAGCCAAACTCACTATAGAATTCGCCTTGGTCGAGGTAGGATAGAGGATGCCATCCACTTTTGTCATATACCGCTGGCTTCGGAAACCATTGTGAGACGTAATATGCCTGTCCTGTATGACCACCTCTAGAGAATACTTTAGGTAATTTCACTCTAAATGGTGTAACAATTGTTATTTCTTTTCCTGGCAATAAAGGATAAGAAAGGTCTATACGTGCTATATCTGGTGCGTCGGCAGAAATATAATGGTCTGCGCTAACGCCATTTAGCAAAAACTGTAAACTATCTATGAATCCTCTGTCTTCTTTTCTAGAATAGTAAAACTCAGTACTTCTATTGAGCTCTTTTTGCTTTGCGAATGGTGTGTAGTCATTTTTGTAGGCATTGGGCCATAGATGAATATATATGAATTTAAGAGTGTCAGGAGAGTTGTTGGTATAAACCATTTCCTCATATGCGTGAAGCATATGATTTTTGTCGTCTAAAAGAACTTCTATTTTGGTAGTCACATGTTGTTGCCAGTAAGACTGTGAATATGTGGTTAGGCTACATAGTAAAATACAAAGTGTTACTAGTCGATTCATGGTGCTAAAATAAGCTAAAAGTAAACAACAAGATGGATGCTATAATTTGATATCACGAACTTATTAAACAAAAAAAGAGCTGCAAAAATTGCAGCTCTTTCGAATATAATTACAACTAATTTTAGTCATTGTTGTTGTCTACTGTCAGATAACCACGACCACAGCAATTTTGATTGTAACGAGCGCGACGGAAAGTTCCGTTTTCAGTTACAACATTATTGGTATTGCAGCATTTTTTACCTTCTGAGCATGAACTTTTCTCACTTTTATCGCAGCAAGATTTTTTATCTTTTGAATAACGACCGTCTGGTCCATAATAATAAGATTGATGTCCCCAACGTGCGTGACGCCAAGTTTTTTTGCAGCAATCATCGCCTTTGCAGCCATTATGAGCGCTAGCAGTTAATGAATTGAACACTGATAAGAATACTACCAGTAACATGCCTGTGAAAATCCTAAGTTTCATACAGTAAGTTTTTTGTTTAAAAATGTTGAATTTGGTTGCGTGCGATAAAATTAATACAAAAATTCCCAATTCAAAGCCTTTTGACGAAAATCATTTATTTATTTGAATCTAATAATTTCCAGCTAGTTGAAACTTGGCGCTACTAATTCAAACCTCTATACTTTCTAGAGAACATAAGAAACAAGAATACTAAAGAAGTGGTACCTATCGGCTTACTCCAAACTGTTCTTTTGTTAGGAATAGATGAGGAAGTACGAATTGTTTTAATCGAAATAACTTTTTTTGCTGGTGTTTATCCAGCCAGCCGAACTAGCATAATCAACATAATAAATCTTCACATCTGCAGAGCTGGGATAACTAACGAAGTATATTTTTTTCTGGGCAGAGCTGGCATATTCTGTAAAGAACCAACGACCATCGTTACTGCCTGCAGAACTGGCGTAACTTACCTTATACACTTTAAGGTCCGCAGAGCTTTCATA
>CAMDNC010000031.1 GCA_945902755.1 Flavipsychrobacter stenotrophus | reverse complement strand
GGCCTACCTTTTGCATGATATTCGAGTGCGTCTTCCTTCCTTATTAGCTGTGCCATTAAATTAGTATTTATGTCGCCCAAATTACACAATAGGCATCACATTTGGTATCTAAAAAAGAATATAATAAATCATCAAAAACGACTTATAAGCAGTTGCATCATCGTTAATTTTTCTTGATAGCACTGTTCAGCAAATAAACATCAATATCAAGCCCATTGATACAAGTCATATTTCATGTAGGTCGGTTGTTTATCTTATATTTACACCTTCAATTGGGTTAAGACTATGAATGCTAAAAAAATTTGGTTGATAATAATTATTCTGGCAATTATTGCCATAGTATTAGTTGTTATATCTAAAACCACCGGAAATAAGGGAACCAAAGTAGCCATAGAAAAAGTATCGCGACACACCATTACAGAAACAGTATCGGCTAGTGGCAAAATTTACCCGGAGACAGAAGTGAAAATTGCCCCTGAGGTCAGTGGTGAAATAACTATGCTCAATGTTGAAGAAGGAGATAGTGTACACAAAGGTGATGTGTTGGTAAAAATTAATGCAGCTATCTACAGTTCATTGGTCAACCAAGCATCAGCATCAGTAGAACAAACGAAAGCTAGTGCCAATAACACGCGTGAAATGATGGCGCAAGCAGAATCGCAGTACAGATTGGCATCAAAGACACACGAAAGAAACAAAAAACTGTTTGATCAAAAGGTGATATCTCAACTCGAATTTGAACAAGGAGAAGCTTCCTACCTCTCAGCCAAAGCAGCACTTGATGCTGCAAAAGCTTCTACTTCGGGTGGTGTATATGTAGTACAAGGTGCACTAGCTAGTTTATCACAAGCACGCGAAAACCTGCAGCGCACTACTATCATAGCTCCCACCGATGGTATCATTTCTCAACTGAGCGTAAAAAAAGGAGAACGCGTGGTAGGGACGGCCCAAATGGCCGGTACACAAATGCTAACAATAGCAGACATGAGCCGAATAGAAGTACGTGTCGATGTAAGCGAGACTGATATTTCTAAAGTGAAGATTGGTGACACTTGCATTATTGATGCAGATGCCTATCGCAACAGAAAATTCAAAGGATTAGTATCAAAAGTAGCAGTAAGCAGTACTACTGGTAGTATAGCATCTGCTGGCAACAGTACTGATCAGGTTACCAACTATACTGTTCACATCCTCATTTTACCATCCAGCTATGCCGATATCGCCGAAAAACTTGGCAAAGGCAAATTCCCGTTCAAGCCCGGCATGTCTGCATCAGTAGAAATACTAACCAACAAACAAGAAAATATCTTATCAGTTCCAGTCAATGCCGTTACTACACGCGATTGGCCAGATAGTATGAAAAACAAAGAAGAGCTAGCAAGCATTACCAATGAGATAAGACAGGTAGTTTTTGTATACAGTCCGACAGATAAGTCGGTTTTGATTAGAGATGTAAAAACAGGTCTACAAGACAATAAATTTCTGGAGATAACTAGCGGCATTACAGAAAATGACCAAATAGTTGTAGCCCCATACGGTGCTATTGCTCGATTACTTTCTGACAAATCCAAAGTACAGGTAGTAGACAAAAAAATTCTTTTTGAGGCTAAAAACAAACAGAAGGAATAACATAGTGCTCAATTTGTATGTGAAGGATTGGAAATAGTCCCCCAACAAACACATTAGCTACGTCATAAAGGCACTAATATTGCTTATGTTAAAATACCTAGTAGATACCATGAAAAAAATACTCTGCACTGTCGCTTTACTATCTTCTTTTTCAGCTTTTGCTCAACCTGCGGGCTATTATGATCCTGCATTGGGTCTTAACGGTCAGTCGCTTAGGGCTGCACTTAGTAGCATTATTAGACCACATACTGAGCTATCCTACACGCCAGGTCTATGGAATGCCTATTACACCACCGATAAAAAACCTAATGGCAAAGTATGGGACATGTACTCTGATAGACCAGGTGGCACGCCAGCCTATGAATATTCTTTAGGTGGTGATCAATGTGGCAGTGTGAGTCCTACTGCAGAAAACGTTTGTTATAATAGAGAGCATACTTGGCCGCAGAGTAAATTTTCGAGTGAACCTCCTATGCAAACCGATTTATTTATCGTTTATCCATCAGACTATTTTGTCAATTTTTCCAGAGGCGACCGACCTTATGGTAAGGTAGGGAGTGCTACTCAGACATTTACAAATGGAGGCAGAATCGGTTCAAATGTCTACCCTGGTGCACCTTCTGCTTCTTGCTATGAGCCTATCGACTCTTTCAAAGGCGACTTGGCTAGAACATATTTTTATGTATCTACGTGTTACAGAAACGATAGTATGAAATTCATCTCATGGGAAATGGCTACTCTTGCAAGCTTGAAAAGCTGGTCAGCACAAATGCTGTTAGAGTGGCATCATTCAGACCCAGTAAGCAATAAAGAAATTGATAGAAACAATGCTGTTTATGCACTTCAAGGTAATAGGAACCCTTTCATTGACAGGCCTCTATTTGCAGATTGTATATGGGGTACCAGCGACTGTAGTGCTACTGCTGTTATAGACACGAAAAACGACCCAGTTGTATATATTTATCCCAATCCGGCATCAGATAATATGATAGTAACTACCAACGATAAAACTATCGAACATAAAATCATCGTTAGCGACATTACTGGACGGGTACTATACAACAACAGTTTCTACGAGTCAACTAGTGTTAGCACTTCGGATTTTAAAACGGGACTATACCTAGTGACTGTAAAGTCAATCAATTCAAACAATACTTACAAAGTATCAATAGCGCATTAATCAAAAAAATGAAATGAATGCAAGAATAACTAAAGGAGCTAGATTAGCTCCTTTAATTTTTGTATTACAGTATCTACTTCTTCTTTAGTATTGTGCTTACTAAAAGAAAAACGAATAGGTACAACATCCATTGTTTTACCTTCATTGATAGCCCTTATTACATGGCTTATAGAGTTTGCACCACTTGTACATGCACTTCCTCCGCTCACACATATTCCCGCCATATCTAGGTTAAATAAAAGCATCTCTGCAATTTCAGACAAAGGGAAGGAAACATTCAAAACGGTATAAAGACTATCCCCAAAAGTATCTCCATTGAAGATTATGTCGGTAAAGTTACTTTTAAGTTGCTCAGCCATATACAGCTTCAATCCTTTCACATGCTCACTATCTTTTTCATAACCAATAGTAGCAAGTTCAAGTGCTTTACCAAAACCCACTATTCCGTAAAGGTTTTCGGTACCAGCTCTTAGGTTTCTTTCCTGCGAGCCACCATTCAGGTAAGGCTTTATAGTAATATCATGATTGACATACAATATACCCACACCCTTTGGTCCATGAAATTTATGTGCAGCTCCATTTATAAAGTGCACATGTATACTCTTTAAATCTAGGGGATAATGGCCCAAAGTTTGTACAGTATCACTATGGAATATCGCATCATATTTTCTGCATATTTCACCTACTGCCTTGATATCTAGCAAGTTGCCAATTTCATTATTGGCATGCATAAGGGTGACAATTGTGCGTTCTTTGCTATTGGCAATTAATTCCTCCAGATGGTTGAGATCTATATGACCTTTATCAGTAAGTTTTACAAAACTCAAACGAGCATGACCAGAATGCGCCAAATATTCAACTGTATGCAACGTGGCATGGTGCTCCAAAGGAGACGAAATGATATGCCCACATCCCAAATCTCTTATAGCTGCATTGATAGCAGTGTTGGTGCTTTCTGTACCTCCTGATGTAAAGAATATTTCGCCAGGTGACACGTTAAGTGTTTTTGCCACATACTTTCTGGCATTCTCGATGGCCATTTTAGTTTCTCTACCATATGAGTATACCGAAGAAGGATTACCAAATTTTTCGGTAAGATATGGCATCATGGCCTGCAACACTTCTGGATCCAAAGAGGTAGTTGCAGCATTGTCGAAATAAATACGGCTCATTAATTATTGAAATTTGGAGTGCAAAAATAACCGAATAAATCAGTTTTGCTGCTAATTGATAATAATTGGCACATAATATCAGAACCCGCGCATTTTCCAAACACCATACATGGCCTCTTTTATGATGTTACCCGACATTTTTGATACACCTTCTTTACGGTCGCGAAAGGTAATGGGTACTTCTCCTATTTTGAAACCCAATTTCCATGCTCTGTATTTCATTTCTATCTGAAATGCATAACCCACAAAATGAACTTTATCAAGCGGTATGGTGCTTAGCACCTTGCGACTGTAGCATACAAAACCAGCCGTTGGGTCATCTACAGGCATCCACGTGATCATTTTGGTGTACAACGCACCACCCTTCGATATAAATATTCTGTCCCAAGGCCAGTTCACTACTTTCCCACCTTTAGTGTATCTAGAACCGACAACCATATCTGCACCATTCCGACAAGCATCATAAAGTCTATTCAAATCTTCTGGGTCATGAGAAAAATCAGCATCCATCTCAAAAATGAATTCATATGCTCTTTCTAATGCCCATTTAAATCCAGCGATATATGCTGTACCTAATCCAAGTTTTCCTTTACGTTCTAAAATGTATAAACGATCAGTGAATTCATGCTGCAGTGTTTTCACTATTGTGGCAGTACCATCTGGCGATCCATCATCTACGATCAATACATGGTAATGACCAGACAACGACATCACTTTGCGAATGATATTCTCAATATTCTCCTTCTCGTTATAGGTCGGTATAATTACTAGCTTCTTCAATCAAGCGTGCAGATTAGGCGGCAAAATAATGATTTAGTGACTAATTAGGTCTAAAATAAATGCTAAACTTTTAAACCAGATTTTTTCAACTTCATTCTATTCAGAATTTCAGATATTTTTTGTTTTGTATGCAGCGCAAAATCAGCTTGCATCATCCAATCGTAATACTGTGGTTCTGCATTAAAAATATCTTCTACTCTCCTACCTTTGTGTTTTCCAAAATTAAATACTGGATGTCCGTCCTTCATTACAATTCTGCGCGCATAATCCACATATTCATCGGTATGGGTAAAATGGTGTAATGCCGACACGTCAGTGCCTATCGTCTCATACCTGTTTAGCTGTGCTTCTAGCACTTCTATCGTGGCATCGATATCAGCTTCTGCACTGTGCGCATTTGTCAATTCTTTTTTGCAATAGAAACTATAAGCTGCACTCAATGTGCGTGCTTCCATTTTAAAGAATATCTGTTGCACATCTATCATATGGCGCTCTGTAAAATCTACATTGATGCCAACCCTTAAAAACTCTTCTGCCAGCAACGGCAAATCAAACTTGCTAGAATTATATCCACCTAAGTCACATCCTTTCATCCAGTCATATAGTTGGTGTGCAATATGCTTGAAAGTAGGACAGTTTTTCACATCTTCGTCAGATATACCATGAATAGCGGTCACCTCTGGCGGTATCGGAATTCCAGGGTTTATTCGCTTTACATATTTGTCCCTTTTACCGTCGGGTAATATCTTCACAAATGCCAACTCCACTATACGGTCTTTTACATTATCCGTACCTGTGGTCTCAAGATCAAAAAATACTATGGGTCGCTTTAATGCTAGTGCTGGCATGATTAGTGTATATTCTTTTGCGAACTTACGTTATTCCAGTCAATTCCATCGTATGTGCCTGAACTCATTAGCAACAAAAAAACAGGTAGTTCAGTTGCACTAATTTTTTGAGTCACAAGTGTTTCCAACTGATCGCGATTGTCACATACAATAAGATCTTCCTTTTTAAAGTATTGTTTTACTGTATCAGTTGAAATAGCAGGTAACCCTTTCAGTTGAAGTGCATGATGACTGAAGAAAACAATTGCATCATCAGCACTATTCATACTACCAGTATACTCTGTCAAAAACTTTTCATTCAAACTACTATAGGTGTGCAACTCAAAGACTGCCACAAGGAGATGTTCAAGATAGGCTTCTCTTACCGCATTTAGCGTAGCCTTTAACTTACTGGGGGCATGTGCAAAATCGCGGTAAACTAGCAAACCTGGCTCTTCCTTTACCTTTTCTAATCTACGGGCTGCACCCGTGAAACTTGCGATTGCGATATAGCACGCTTGCTCTGTTACCCCCAATTCTATGCACACATCAATCGCCGCCTGCATATTCAGCAAATTGTGTCTACCAAATACCGAAACATTTACTGGACCGTTTGCGGTATCCATTACTGGATAGCCATTTTGGTAATGGAAAGGCGGTGTTTGGTAAGGCTTTGCCGCAATTTCTTTACCCGCAGTAGTTATTACTCTACATACTTCATCATCTTCACTGTTATAAAATACCTTAGTACCTTTTTCCATTCCTTGCAGATACTGTTCAAACTGATTAAAGTATATCTCATAAGTGGGAAATACATTGATATGATCCCACGCTATTCCGCTCAAAACACTGATATGTGGGTGGTAGAAAAATATTTTCGGCCTCTTCTCCTCTGCCGAAGCGGGATACTCGTCGCCCTCTAACACTATTATTGGCGCATCCGTAAGTTTTACAGACTGATCGAAACCAGCTACACGTGCACCTACGAGATAATCAAAATCGATACCTTCATGTTTTAGTATATGCATTATCATAGATGTGATCGTAGTTTTGCCATGACTACCCGCTACCACTACCCTTTTCTTGCTCCTGCTCACTTCATACACATACTGAGGAAATGAGAATACAGGAATACCAGTGTTTTTTGCAGCTATAAGCTCAGGATTATCTGCTTTCGCATGCATTCCCAGCACTACTGCATCTAGTTGACTGGTTATTTTTTCTGGAAACCAACCATAACTGCTCGGTAGTAATCCTTCTTTTTCGAGATTACTTTTAGCTGGATCTGTTATATCATCATCACTGCCCGTAATAGTATATCCTTTACGATGAAGTGCCAATGCCAATTGATGCATTATTGCACCACCAATTGCAATAAAATGTATGTTCTGCATGTTTTGTTTTTGTCTTTTTATGTATCTTCGTACAAAGTTAATCGAGCTTTTTACTATTCATAATCTAATTAATCATGCAGTTATTTACTCAAGTAAAACGTTATCTGCCGCTATTTGCTATTGCTGCCCTTGTAATGTTTGCATCATGTGGCACTAAGAAGTACGGATGCCCAGGTCATATGTTTACACCACCTACACTAGTTAAGTAACTACCTACCTTAGTGTTAATATTTTTCGTGTAATTGCCAATTTAGCTTTTTTTATTTGATGAGTACTTTATGTAGTTACTCATTTTTTAATAAAAAACTATTTTGTTCATTGCTCCAGCAGTGAATATCAAAATGATTGGTCTTTTATTCTTTTCCCATAGCAGCCATCTTCATAGCTGTGGCGGTTTCTTTTCCCAAATAATTGTCTATCGTTTTTTCTACCAAATATATCAGCGGTGTTAAAATCAAAGCCATGGTAAATTTGTAGGAGTAGTTAACCAAACAAATGGCTATCACTCGCTGATAACTCCAGTCTTTCCCAATTTTAAATGCGATAAAAAGCACTATAAAACTGTCTACCAGTTGCGAAACAACAGTAGAACCTGTAGCTCTTAACCATACTTTTTTATCTCCCGTTTGCTTTTTTATCTTATGGAATACCCATACATCTACGAACTGACTTACCAAAAAGGCTGCAATACTGCCCGCTATAATCCATAGCCCTTGTCCAAATACCCCGTCAAATGCAGCTTGCATGTCCGGAACACCATTAGTTATTTGACTACCTGTCCAAAATGAAGTATCAGGAGGAATGCTGATTGATACATAAAACATTAAAAAAGCATAGCATATCAAACCAACTGCAATGTAGGAAATACGCCTGACAGCTTTGGGTCCATAATACTCATTTACAATATCAGTTACTATAAACTCCAATGGCCAAAGTAGCACACCACAGGTAAGTGTGAAGGTAAGTCCAGACTCGCCCAACAATGAAAATGGCTTTGGTGTTAGCCCAAATACGCGCTCCAAAGAAAATAATTTACCTCCAATACACTCAGCTATTAGTGCATTCGCTACAAAAAATGAAGCTATTATTAAGAAAAGTTTTGTTGGCTTATCACTTAGTATTTTTTGAATCATAAAATATCTGCAAACATTATCAATATTGTTTAGAATAAAGCTACATCACACAAAATATACTCGTCTAATGCCATATATGCTATTTAAGCTTTGGTTTTCATACTCATGCCTATAGTGTAAGCCCTCCATTTTTCAATCACAGCTGCCATATCATCAGGTAGTTCAGAATTGAAATGTACTGTTTCCTTTGTTTCAGGGTGTACAAAACCCAATTCTTTCGCATGCAATGCATGCCGTTGTAACACACCGAAACAATTATCAATAAACTGTTTGTACTTACTAAAAACAGTACCTTTTACAATACGGTCTCCCCCATAAGTCATGTCATTAAACAACGGATGTCCTATGTGCTTCATATGTACTCTTATCTGGTGTGTCCTTCCCGTCTCTAGTCTGAGCTCTACAAGTGTAACGTAATTAAAGCGTTCCAATACCTTGTAATGAGTAGTAGCATCCTTGCCATAGTCGCCGTCAGGAAAAGCGTCCATTATCTTCCTGAATCTGAGATTCCTGCCTATATTAGCATGAATTGTGCCTTCATCATCGGGTAAATCTCCCCAAACCAAAGCAATATAACGCCTGTATACTGTGTGTTTTTTAAACTGTGCAGCAAGGTGCTGCATAGCTTGTTCTGTCTTACCAATCACCACCAACCCTGTGGTATCTTTATCTATTCTGTGTACAAGCCCAACCCTATGTAAATTACTAATCTCAACATTTCCCTGCTGTAAATAATATGATAATCCATTGATTAGCGTGCCACTGTAATTGCCACAACCTGGATGAACCACCATACCCGCTGGTTTATTAATGATCATCAGACTATCATCTTCGTAAGTAATATTGAGTGGTATATTTTCAGGTACAATTTCCTGACTTTCGGGTCTACGAGTTTCAAATACAACAATTACGTCATTAGGTTTTACCTTGTAGTTGGACTTTATAACTTCATCGTTCACTAATATAAAGCCTTCATCAATGGCTTGCTGCACTTTATTACGTGTTGCTCCTTCCAACCTGTGCATCATAAATTTGTCGATGCGCAGAGGTTCTTGTCGTTTTTCTATTACTATTCGCAACCTTACTACTGGCTCATCACCAGACTCGTTACTATCCAATTCGGGATCTTCTTCATCCCAAATGTCCTCTATATCATTTTCATTAGACATTCTGCAAAGATATAGTCTAATAACCTTTTTAGCCGCACGAGTATTTCCTGAAAAATTATTTATATTGCGTATTATTAAATACAGCTATTCACTATAATTGTTTAGACTTTTTCAATCTCCCTGATGAAAAAAATTAGAATTTACCCACCCATTCAGCTAAAAAAACCTAAAGCAGGTCAATTGCTTATTGCTGAGCCGTTGCTTAATGATGATTATTTCACTAGAGCAGTGATTCTGCTGTGTGAACATAGTAACGAAGGCTCCGTTGGTTTCGTACTAAACCAACCTTCGGATTTCGAATTGCAAGACTTATTAAAAGACATTGCTGAAAAATCTCATGTAGTCTTCAAAGGCGGACCGGTTCAAGATAATACGCTTCATATGTTGCATAGGATTCCAGCTATCCTAGGTGCTGGACTAAAAATCGCTGATGATATATACTGGGGTGGTTCCTTTGATGAATTGGGAGATAGTCGACCTAAAAGTGTTGACAGTAAAAATGATTTACGGTTGTTTCTGGGGTACTCTGGTTGGGCACCAGGACAACTAGAGAATGAATTAAAGGAAGGAACTTGGCTTGTAGCAAACGCTACAGACGAAATTGTTTTCGACACAAGACATGAAGATATTTGGAAAAAATCAATCAGCTTACTTGGGGAAAAATATTCGTACCTAGCTCATATACCAACAGACCCGCAACTAAACTAGATGCGGGTCTATATATCTAACACTTATTTTTTTACTTAATGTATCCTAAAATTTTGAGCATACTCTGGGGACTTTGTTCGCGAGCATACAACCAATCTTCTAAATTCCCTTCTTTATCATATTCTACTACAATATGTTTGGGCGACGGTATCATGCAGTGTTTAATACCACCATATCCAGCCAACTGATCTTGATAGGCACCGGTATGGAAAAAGCCGATATAGAGAGGCTCTGTACTTTTTTCCTTATCTAATTTGGGCAAAAACACAGCATTTATGTGTTCTTCAGAGGTGTAAAAATCGTGGCTATCGCAAGTTAGTCCACCCAGATGTACTTCCTGATATTCTTTATCCCATTTATTAATCGGCAACATCAAGAACTTTTCACCAATACCCCATGTGTCAGGTAATGTAGTAATGAAAGAACTATCTATCATATACCAAATCTCCCTATCATTTTGCATCTTCTCATCCAGAACGCTGTACACTACAGCGCCAGCTTCACCTACAGTAAATGAGCCGAATTCGGTATAAATATCTGGTACCGGAACTTTATTCTTTTTGCAAACTGTTTTGATGGTAGACACTATCTCATTGACCATGTAGTTATAGTCATAATCGAAATTTAGAGAGTGTTTGATAGGCAATCCTCCACCAATATTCAGTCCTTCTAGTTCTGGACAAACTTTTTTCAACTGGCAGTAAAGATTCAATACCTTATTCAGCTCACTCCAATAATACACATCGTCTTTTATGCCTTTATTCATAAAGAAATGTAGCATTTTGAGTCTGAATTTTTCATTGCCCTTTATCTTGTCAACATAAAACTCAAGTACATCTCTGCTTCGAATGCCCAGCCTAGATGTGTAAAAATCGAATGTAGGCTCTTCCTCAGCAGCTATTCTAATTCCAATATTTACTGGTTCTTTAGCACGAATCGACTTTTTGTAATCTTCAAATTCATTCTTGTTGTCAATGATCGGTATCACGTTTTTGAAACCTTCATTGATTAATCTCGAAATATTACGGGTATACTGCTTGGTTTTAAAACCATTGCAAATAATAAATATGTCTTTCGTAATCTTTTTCTTCTTGTAAAGCTGCCATATGATGTCAATATCATAAGCAAAAGATGTTTCAAGATTTACACCATGTTTTAATGTCTCTTCAACAATAAATGAAAAATGAGAACTTTTAGTGCAATAACAATACATGTAATTACCCTCATACTTATTCTTTCTGATCGCATCAGCAAACATTTTTTTTGCCTTATTGATCTGCATGCCAATTTTTGGCAGAAAAGTTAGTTTGAAGGGAGTACCATATTTATCAATCAACGATTTGATATCAACCCCATTGAACACGAGGTTTTCATTTTCGTTTACATCAAAACCCTCTTGAGGAAAATGGAAAGTCTGGTGTACGAGGTCTGTGTATGTATTGTTCATTTATTATCAACAAGATAATTATTGTGAGCAGAATATCTTTATTACCCAACAAAAATAACTATTTGGAAGTATGAAAACAGATTTTTTTGAAAATAATACTCGAATGATAAATTCCTTTTTTTCTTTCTGATAACTCACCTGTGAACAGTACTAAAACACAAAAAGCCTCCGTATCTAACGTGGGCTTTTTATGTATTATGTGATCCGGATTGGATTCGAACCAATGACCCCCAGCTTAGAAGGCTGATGCTCTATCCAGCTGAGCTACCGGACCAGCTGCTGGAATTTTTTATGAGGTGCAAAGGTAGTGAAAAAATCTTATCATTCTAGGGGCACCTCTCCGTCTTGTAAAATTTTTATACTCACTATATCATGCTGATAATTCCACAAGCTGTTTTCCCATATAAAACCATCATATTGACCACTGGGCACATAGGTGTATTTGCGCGCAGGATCGTTTGTTACAGATGTTAGTTTATCAAAAATAATCAATTGCTTTTCTGCATCCCAGTTCATAGATGCTGCCACACTCTTTTTATACTCCAACACAAATCTATTGATGCGTTTTTTAGGATCTAATGCAGAAACTACACCAAATATAGAAGCACCAAATGTCACGCCCCTCCCGTCAAAGTACATAGGATCCAATACCTTACGGTTACTTAGTACATGACCATTATTAAGACCAAAAAGCGTGTACACTTTTTGGCCATCCACGCGCTGAGACATAATACGATAATAAATTGCACCAAACCATCTGCCGCCTGTAAAAATGCTGTCTTCCAAACCCTTATCAACCTGTGCACTACAATCATTAAGACCTATTAGCTTCAACTGTGGTTGAGGCAATTGAATCGCTCCATAATAACGCTTAGGAATATTTCCAGGTTCTACAGCCCAGTTAAAAATCCTAAACGCATTATCATCAGCATATATAATATTGATTAACTTACTAAGTGTATCAAACTTATAGAGGTAAGAATTAGTTATTTTTAGTGTACGTACCAGTTGTCTAGCAAAGCGTTCCGAGTACATTATCCTAGTATCAGGTATAAATGCTTCATACATTGAATCGGCAGTGACAACTAAAGAGTCTTCCATTTTTTTGAACTTCTCCATGTCCTGCGGCGCTATTTCTTGAGAAAATGCAAACTTTGCATTGATCAACAACAAAAACAATAACGCTAGAGTAGAAACGGTTCGATTCATTTACCAGTTAATTTAATGATAAGCTCAAACATAGGTATTTTTTTGTTAAAAATAAGTTGATTATACCATTGAATTGCTGGTTTTCTAAATATCAATGTTATGCCCTGTAACCAGTACGATCGCCTTTGTCATTGCCAGATATTATATTCACCAACAAAGTAAGAATAAGTGCACCTGCTGTAGCACAGATAATAGTATTGATAAGAGGTGAACTTGTAAATGATAATAAGCTTTTAAACAGAATTTTTCCAAGCCAGCCACCCACGATTCCTAGTACTATGGTAGCTAGCGTACCGTATCCTCTGCCTGGTGTCAATACTTGCGCCAGAAAACCTGCTATTCCACCTATTACAATGGTAATCAACAAACCATTAAAATCTTGAAGTTCGTGAGCTAATGAAAAAAGTAGAATGTGCATATGTACTGTTTTTGTTGATAAAAGTAAAAAAGGAAAAGATATAAACAAACCCCTAAACCAACAATAAACTAAGCATTAACATTATTGGTATAGTATGCGATAGCTTCGAATACCAGAAATTGTAAAAAATAAAAGCAAGTTTATAAATATCCTTTCGACAAGTCATTCCTGCAAAAATTTTCAAGTTATCACATTACATAACCTCCTCTGTTTCAGCAACAATTTTTTTGTTGCACTCATCTCAAATTATATTTTCATTATTTTATGCATTGTGTCAATTTTCTTATAAGTTTGTAATCCCCTTCTCAATATACAATCAGTTATGATTCGGAAAGAATATCAAGTTGAAAGCACAAACGTAGCAATAACTAATCTAGCACTTCGCGACAATAGTGTAAAAGAGGAAATATTAAAAGTATTGGATATAGCTTTTAAGCAAGGTGCAATAGTCGAATTGAAAATACTGGAAGGCGTAGATTTAGTAAACGATGGAAAAAGATTTAGTAAAATAAGAATGGATATTGTGTCCAACACTGACTTTGACCAATACACACTTTAACTACATCCACTGGGTACATTCTACCCATATCTTATCTGCTTCTTTTTTCCTAATACTTAAATAATAGCCCGCTATGTTTATGGCCATAGGGTCGCCCATTGGTGCTATCATTTCTACCCACACCGGTTCCCCCGGCACACATCCCATTTCCATCAAAGTAAGTTGAAACTCACTTTCTTCATGACTCTTTATTACTGCTTTTGTCCCTGCTGGCAATTCAGACAATCGCACTATTTGTTCATTCTTCACATTCATTGCCGCAAATGTACGCTCATACACATAGAAGTGAGCTAACTGAATCTAATTTTTACAGACTATTGTACTAATTTACACAATTTTCATAATACCCTCTATGACTTATATCGACTGGATTGTGCTTATAGGTACACTTGCCGCCATGATAGGATATGGTGTCTATAAGGGTAAAGGACAAACAGGCGCAGGATCTTACCTACTTGCTGATAGACAGATGCCCTGGTATGTAGTGCTACTGGGGGTAATGGCTACTCAAGCTAGCGCCATTACTTTCTTATCCGCGCCAGGTTTGGCATACACCGACGGTATGCGATTTCTTCAAAACTATTTCGGGCTACCAATAGCTATGGTCGTTATATGTGTGACTTTTATTCCGGTTTTTAGTAGACTAAAAGTTTACACTGCCTATGAATATCTTGAACAACGTTTCGACCAACGTACTAGACTGCTCACCTCATTTCTTTTTTTGCTGTCACGAGGATTGTCTACTGGTGTCAGTATATATGCTCCTGCCATTATTTTATCGTCAGTTCTAGGGTGGAATATTTATGTTACAAATGTTTTTATGGGTGGATTACTCATGCTATATACTTACTCCGGAGGGGCAAAGGCGGTAGCCCATACCCAAAAACTACAGTTTATAATCATATTGGGGGCTATGGCGCTAGCTGGCTATCTGGTGGTGCATCGTTTGCCTGATGGCATAGGGATGAGTGACGCATTATATATCGCTGGCAAATCAGGCAAACTTAATGTAATAACAACTGACTTTAGTTGGCACGATAAGTATAACATTTGGAGTGGAATAATAGGCGGATTTTTTCTTTCATTGTCCTATTTCGGCACAGACAATAGTCAGGTAGGTAGATACATCAATGCTCGCGATACAAAGCAAAGCCGAATGGGTTTATTACTCAATGGACTAGTCAAGATACCAATGCAGTTTTTTATACTGCTTATTGGTGCCCTAGTTTTCGTTTTTTACAGTTTCCAGTCTGCCCCACTCTACTTCAATACTACCGCCTATAACGCATATGCCCACTATGAGCCTCAGAATGCAACAGCTACAGCTACGTTACACCAACAGCTCCATCAGCAACAACAACTACAAGCAGTAGCTATTACCCAGCAACGAAAGGAAAACAAGACCACCGAGTTGTCGCAAACTTTATACAGCTTCAAGCAAACTCAATATCAAATCCAACAATTGCGAGACAGCGTTGCTCGACACATAACTCGCAAGCATTATGCCCCAGACACAAGCGACACTAATTATATTTTCCTCTATTTTGTCAAAAACTCATTACCCATTGGTATAGTAGGTTTGCTATTTGCTGTTATTATTTTAGCATCTTGGGGGTCTATCTCTGCGGCATTAAACTCTCTAGCAGCTTCTTCGCTCATAGATATTCATTTGCTTAATGTGCGTAAAGACGAAAAAACCGAACTAAGGTTGGGCCGGTTACATACACTTGCATGGGGTGTCTTTTGTATAGGCGTAGCTATGTTTGCTGCTCGCATGGGCTCTTTAATAGAAGCTGTTAATATATTAGGCTCATTATTTTATGGCACCATTTTAGGTATATTTCTTGTAGCGTTTTACATGAAGTCAGTATCCGGGAAAACTGTTTTTGCTGCAGCTATAATAACAGAATTAGTAATAATAGGTATTTACATCGCTGATATTGTGTCGTTCTTGTGGCTCAATGTAATCGGCGCTCTTCTGCTCATGCTTATTTGTTTCATAGCACGTTTCAGAAAAATTATTTCTACTTCCCCACAGCATAAATGATGAATACCTATGCTTTATTCCTCCAAACGAAACACAGGGTATCTCATGTACTCCTGCTCAAAATAGATAGAGTTTCTGTAAACAAAGTCGAGCTGGGCAGGACCATTTTTAGCAAATTCAGCGTCGTTTTTGCGTTTTTCTTCCAGTTTCTTTTTCAACTCAGGGTCTTTCTTCAAAATATCAGCTGCCAGATCTTCAAACACATACGAACTAAAATATTCCTTTTGTTGCAGTATACCATCAAAAAAGTTCCATGCTAGGAAACCATCTGGTCCATTTGGCTCCAGAGTCTCTACTAAGTATCGTTTAGTATGCTGAGCCAGCCATATTATGTAGTCTCCTTGGGTTACTCTTACTTTTGTCTTATAGGGTGTCACTTTTATGTTTTTGTGCAGGTAATGACGTTCATAGGGCTTGGAAGTAGTTTCATAATCGTCTATATGGTAAGCAGTTACCTCCATTGAGCTATCATAGTTGATGCGCTGCATACGCACTCCACTGGCCCTTAGGCAGATTATTACATTTGTCCATGCTTTGGGTATTATGTAAGCTTTAGGGGCATTCACAGTTGTTGTGGGCAGGTAATGGTTATAAAATGGCACAGTTTTGGTAAATGGCTTTTTGCGGTCGTAAAATAGTCTCGGTTGTCCGCTTACTTCACTTGGTTTATATCCAGCTTCATATCCTTTGTATACTGTGCTATCACATTGAGTAGTATCTACTATCCAGTCTATCGCAAATTTCTTCTGTGCAAGTATGTTTTTTCTATCATTTGTTCTGGCAGATTTTATGGCTGCTATATTATCGCTTCCAGCTTTAATAATGGTTTGCATCAATGTGTAAGTAGCTTTTACTCTGTCTGCAAATGGCTTCAACATATGTGTCTCGGGCACATAGGCCATCGTCTGAAACAAAGCTGCATAACCACTCAAGAACCTTGGCGACTCATAAAATTCCTGCCAACCTTTATCAGGTATAGCTCCAAAGTGGTTTACATATGGCGCCAAATCATACCCCCTGGCTTTCATCTCCTTGTATATAAGGGGTGTAAGGGTATTGTACATATATGCTCCGCATTCACCGCCCAGCTTGTCGTGCTGTGTGGCTAGCAATGTCATTATATGCTGATAGTCGGCTCCATTACTTACATGATTGTCTATAAGTATGTCAGGGTTCATTCTTGCTATTAGGTCACACATGCCTATCGTTTCTGCAGCATCACACTTCACAAAATCTCTGTTCAAGTCTAGGTTTCTGGCGTTTCCTCTAAATCCATAACTCTCAGGTCCATTTTGGTTAACTCTGCTTGTATTATTACGATTTAGAGCCCCTCCTATATTAAACACCGGCACTACCACTAGCAGCACATTGTCAGGTATTTGTATTTTACCTGTGGCGGCATCGCGCAGCAACATCATGCTTGCATCTACCCCATCTGGTTCACCTGCATGTATTGCGTTATTAACCAGTATTACTAATTTCCCACCAGTTCTTATTTCGTCCTTATCAAAGTTGCCATCATTAGTATAGGCCACATAGCGCAGCGGATAGCCATTATCTGCTGGCCCCATATCGCCTATGCTAATAGTAGTGTAAGAAGTTTTGAGCCGCTTGAAAAAATCATTCACTTCATCGTAAGTCGCTGTTTGTTTACCCTTACTTCTCTCAAATGGAGTAATAAACGTTGTATCAGTCGCAGCGGCTAGGACATTAAAGCCCAGAATCGCCAAATATATACTAAGTGCTATTTTTTTCATTTGGTTGTAAATATAGCAAGCTTACACCAAACTAATTTTGTGCTATAATATCAAGATACAAAATGAAAAAAGTAAGAGGTATAGCCACACAGCATCTAGACCTTCTATTTGTAAATCCATACTGTTTAGAAGACAGGTAAATGTCCAAGAGTAGACAATTAACTATCAGTTTGCCATGTATTTATTACCAGTTTCCGAAACTATAGAATAGAGAAATACACCCGAAGCTACCGTATAGGTAAATAGCCGTAACGGTTCTCTGTTGTTCATCATACTATTGTGTATCAGCTTACCTTGCACATCATAAATGCTTACTTTGGCTGTTTCAGCACCCAGCAGCGCTACAAAAGAGGCTGAAGACTGCACAGGATTTGGATATAACTGAACATCAGTGTATGTGGAAATTGTATGGGCAACACCTGCAAGAACTGGTAAAAATAAATAGCTCGAATAGGCAGGATTATGATATATATCGGTATCTCCTACCGAAAAGCGAAGCGATATTAAACATTGTTATGCTTTGACAGAGAGATGTGAAAAATTTTGTGTTTTATCACCAAATACAATTCAAATATAACATAATTTCTAACATTGAATAAATAAGAAAAGCACAAACAGCTTCAAAACTGTCCGTGCTTTGCAAAATATGATTATTGCTCCTACCCAAGGTTAGCCAAACTTTCTTCGAGGGTTTTAATTTTGGCGAGGGCGTCGTTTTTCTTTTTTTGTTCGCTTTCTATTACATCTGGCTTAGCGTTTGCCATAAAACGTTCGTTGCCTAGCTTTTTATCTACCGATATCAGGAAACCTTGCAAGTAAGCTATTTCTTTTACCATTTCAGCTTTCTGGGCTTCGGTATCTATGGTAGCTGCTGCTGCTTCAATATACAGCTTATCAGTCCCCACTACTATAGATATGGCTCCGGTTATAGCTTCGCTAGTGAAGTTTGTTTGCTCTGCATTCACCTGCCTGCTAAGTATGGCCAATACCTGTGTGTAATATGCCTCTTCAGAGGTTTGTATCCACAGTTTTATGGTATCCTTGGGTTTCAGTCGGTTTTTGTTGCGGGTATCGCGGATAGCGGTAATCAGCTCTTGCAGCTGCGTACCACCTATTAGCAACGTCGCATCAGGTGTGCTATAGGCAGGCATTTGCAATACCATAAGATCATCACCAGTTGCTCTTGTGCGTAAAAGATGATAAATCTCCTCTGTTATAAACGGCAAAAACGGATGGAGGAGTTGTAGCAAACGCTCGTAAACTGTTACCGTATGCTGATAAACGGCAGTAGCTATAGGTTGCTCCATACCAGGTTTTACCCACTCTAGGTACCAAGAGCAGAAATCGTTCCAGATTAGAGAATAAATGGTTTTGAGCGCCTCACTTAGTCTGAATTCTTTCATCAGTTCCTCTACCTCAGCCGATACCTGCCCTAGTCGGGCATCTATCCACTGCATTGCAAAAGCAACATCGGTAGTGGCTACGTCATCGGCACATCTGGCTTCCCAGCCTTTCACGAGCTTCATGGCATTCCACAACTTGTTGCAGAAGAAGCTACCCTGCTCTAGTTGGCTTTCATCAAACAGTAAATCGTTACCTGCAGGAGAAGATATCATAACGCTAAAGCGCACTGCATCAGCACCGTTTTTCTCTATAAGTTCTAATAAGTCGGGCGAGTTACCAAGCGACTTACTCATTTTGCGTCCTTGCTTGTCGCGTACTATGCCTGTGAAGTATACTTTGTCAAATGGTTTCTGACCCAGAAACTCATAACCTGCCATCGCCATACGTGCCACCCAAAAAAATATGATTTCGGGAGCAGTAACGAGTGTACTAGTAGGATAATAGTATTGAAGATCTCTATTTTCTGGTTGTTTGTTCCACCCAAAAACCTCTATCGGCCACAACCAACTGCTAAACCAAGTATCTAGCACATCATCGTCTTGTCTCAATTCTGGTTTGGCTGCTGCCAGGTCCGGCTTGGCTGCTTTGTATTTTTCTGTTGCTTCTACCTCATTGTTGGCTACATACAGCGTCCCCTCGGCATCGTACCATGCAGGTATACGCTGCCCCCACCACAACTGCCGACTGATACACCAATCTTTGATGTTTGCCATCCAGTGGCGATAGGTATTCTTGAACTTGGCTGGGTGAAAGCTAATGTCATCATTCATCACTGCTTCCAGCGCAGGTTGTGACAGGTCTTGCATATTGCACCACCACTGCATACTAAGACGTGGCTCAATCACTACGTCAGTACGCTCACTAAAGCCTACCTGATTGCTATACTCTTCTTCTTTTACCAGATTGCCAGCTATACGGAGGTCTTCGGCTATTTGTTTTCTTACTACAAATCTATCGAGTCCTACATACAACTGAGCAGCTTCACTCATCGTACCATCTTCGTTAAGGGTATCTATCACCTGAAGGTTGTGTTTCAGACCCAGATTATAGTCATTGATATCATGCGCTGGTGTAACCTTGAGTGCGCCAGTACCAAATTCTTTGTCAATATATTCATCGAAAATGATAGGTATACGCCTATTGATAAGAGGCACAAAACAATACTTTCCTTTGAGGTGCGCATACCGCTCATCCTCTGGGTGAACGCAAACTGCGGTATCGCCCAAAATTGTTTCAGGGCGAACAGTCGCAATAGTTATATACTCATCTCCTTCTACATCTAGTTTGTACCGAACGTAGTAGAGTTTTGAGTTGGTTTGTTTGTGGTTTACTTCTTCGTCGCTTAAGGCGGTTTTAGCCTTAGGGTCCCAATTGATCATTTTTACACCACGGTAAATGAGCCCTTTTTCATAAAGCTCTACGAATACCCTTATAACTGCGGCATAATAATCCTCGTCCATGGTGAAAGTAGTACGCGACCAATCCAATGAGCAACCTAGTTTTTCTAACTGCTTGAGGATTATGCCACCATATTTCTCCTTCCATTCCCAAGCGTATTTGAGAAACTCATCACGTGGCATTTTCTTTTTGTCTATACCCATGTCGCGAAGCATATTTACCACTTTGGCTTCGGTAGCTATAGATGCGTGATCTGTGCCAGGTACCCAGCAAGTATTGAAACCCATCATTTTGGCACGACGAATAAGGATATCCTGTACGCTATTGTTGAGCGCATGACCCATATGTAACACGCCAGTCACATTGGGTGGGGGCATCACTATTGTGTAAGGTGGGCGATCGTCGGGGGTGCTGGTAAAATAACCTGCAGAGTTCCAATGGTTATACCATTTTATTTCCGCTTCTGTATGCTGAAAATTTTTACTAAGTTCCATATAATATGTACGTCAAAAGTCGATGACGAAATTTGAAGATTGAAAGTTGAAAATAATTGTCAAAAATAATGACTGTGGTGGTAATTGATGTAGGTGTAGTGCAAATAATGCCCTGTGGTAATAAAAAGAGCAGTATACCTAAAAACAAGTATGCTGCTCAAATATGTTAGTAGCAATAATGCACTAATTGCATAGACTATTGCTTTACCACCTTGACGACAGATACTATCACACCATCGGCTCCAGTGACTTTAAGCATATACAAACCTGTAGAAAAATCTGAAAGATTCAACATAATGGTAGTTGGGTTTACAACATTAGCAGTAGCAGTCACAGCTCTACCAGTAATATCTGTAATAGCAACTTTGTCACCAGACGCCAATCCAGTGACATTGATTTTATCATTGGTCGGATTAGGGTATACCGTTACTACATCATGCACCACATCGTTTACACTTACTGGAGTATACGTTTTGCGAATCCGTTGGTTGTTTGCGTCAGCAATGTACAAATCTCCGTTTACAGCCACCGCCACACCAAATGGCGTATGCAGATTGCAACCATTTACCGGACCCATATCCCCACCAAAACCTGGTGTGCCATTACCTACAACGGTTGTGATGATTCCAAACGTATCTACTTTCCTGATAACATCATTATCAGCATCTGCTATAAAAAGGTTGCCAATTACATCCACAGCTATGCCAGCAGGACGATTGAGTAAAGCAGCATTGGCAGGTCCACCATCTCCAGAATGTCCAAATGTACTCGCTATGCCAGCATAGGTAGAAATAATCCCAGAAGGATCTACTTTTCTAATTACATTGTTTTTAATGTCAGATATGAATACATTGCCTTTATGATCCGCAGCTACCGCATACGGTGAATCTAGACGCGCCAATATAGCAAAGTCACCATCGCCAGCATAACCGGCAGTGTCATTTCCAGCAAACTTAGTAATGATACCTGCAGCACTTACTCTCCGAACAATATGATGTTTAGCATCAGCAAAATATAGGTTGTTAGCAGTGTCAAATGTCATACCATATGGGCTACCTATTTTTGCGTCAGATGCAGGTCCACCATCGCCAGTATTTCCATACATACCTATACCTACTACAGTAGAAATGATACCCAGTGAATTGACCTTACGGATAACATTCCAGCTCGCATCCGATATATACAACTCATTATTTCTGTTTACTGCTATACCATATGGATAGATTTCCGCAGAAGTTGCAACAGAGCCGTCTCCCGTAAAACCAGTACTGCCATTACCCGCAATTGTGACGATGGTGCCAGTTGCATTTATCTTACGTATTCTGTGATTCAGAAAATCAAGAATGTATATATTATTGGTTTTATCAAGGATAACAGACTGAGGATTGTGCAATTGAGCACCTGTAGAAACAAAACCATCGCCACTAAAACCACCTACACCTGTACCAGATATAGTATTGATATGAGGAACCTGAGCATGAGCCTGAGCAGCAAATAGAAATGAGGTTAGCAGTAATGGTAATGATAATTTCATACGTATTGTTTGGTCAAATATAATGTAATTTTTCTTTCCCACTATCTGTTTTAGAGGGTTAGTTTTTGATAGTCAGCGGTAGTGTAAGAAACAATTTTCAGAATGCACTATTTAGAACCCTTTGGCACAAAAAAACCATCTAGAAATCTGTTGCCATTTTTATTCATATTGTATGCCCAACCTTGAAAACGAATCATATCATAGTCAGCATAATAGATTCTAAGAGTATAAGCTGTCGATACATACACGCTGTCCATGTAATTGAAATATAGCTTTGTGTTATCGCGAGAAACCCACCACATGAACGTTAAGGTGTCTTTATCAGTAGAGTCACATTTGTTCGGATAATAATAATACCCGGTGCTGTCTTTCCTGAAAACCAACTCACGAGCTACCCTGCAATCTTGATTAATATCGTATATCGGAACAATATATTCATCCATTTGCCAAGGAGTGCTGATAAAAACATCTCTCGGATCTGGTTGTTCTTTTTCTTTCCATTTTAGCTTACTGCAACTCGCTAAAAAAAGCAATCCAGCAAGAGCCAAAAAAAGTAAATTTTTCATCGTAATATATTTCGTTTGTAAAGATAAATAATACAATTCAATTTGCCATGATACTGCCGCTATTTAAGCAAACAATAACCTGTTTTGACTGTTTACGCTGGTTCTTTGGGTTCATCTGCTGTTAATTTCATGTTTCTGAGAGCAGGAGCCGAAAACCAAGTAACCGCTACAACGACTAAAGTCATCACACCACCAAATACCACCGCCGGCACTGTGCCCATCAATCTCGCAGTAAGCCCGCTCTCCATTGCCCCAAGTTCATTAGAAGAGCTAATGAACATAGTATTGACGGCTGCAACCCTACCCCGCATTTTATCGGGTGTATGTAATTGAAGTACAGTCCCTCTGATGACAACACTCACTGCGTCAAACATCCCACCTGCAAACAACATAACAAAAGCCACCAAAAAGCCAGCAGAAAACTCGAAACCACCAACAGTAAACAAAGAACGAGTGCCAAAATAACCACAGTACCCAAAAACAATGGTCGTCAGTCCAAAACCAACAATACTCCATGCCAACTTTGCTCCCGGATGACGATGTAGAGGAACCAATGACATGATAAACAGTGCAATAATGGTGCCAATGCCAGGAGCCGCTCTTAACCAACCATAACCCACTTCGCCCACCTTTAATATATCATCTGCATATACTGGCAATAAAGCCACGGCACCACCAAATAAAACCGCAAACATATCTAATGATAATGCTGCTAGAATTATCTGTGTAC
The DNA here is from genome assembly GCA_945902755.1 of Flavipsychrobacter stenotrophus. Classification (GTDB taxonomy): domain Bacteria; phylum Bacteroidota; class Bacteroidia; order Chitinophagales; family Chitinophagaceae; genus Nemorincola; species Nemorincola stenotropha_A. The sequence continues at coordinate 3,537 of CAMDNC010000031.1, read as the reverse complement.
TAAACACAAATCTCAAACCTTCTTTCAAACTCCTTATGGCAGGCTCTTTAGAAGTATTCAATACTGCCTGCTTGGGTATACGCAATACAGCAAAAAGGGTAATCATTTCTACAATAGCCACAGTAAGCAGACTCCACTCAAAACCTGAAAATGCTAACAAAAAACCTCCTGCAAGCGGACCAAACACGGCCCCTGCTTGCCACGATGTGCTGCTCCAAGTAGTAGCATTGGGATATAGACTGCGAGGCACCAACAATCCCATCAGTGCAAAAGATGATGGACTAAAAAATGCCCTCAATGCACCACCCACAAAAATGCCTGTGTATAATAGCCAAACAATAGCTTTTACAGAGAATTGCAAACGGGTATAAGGCAATGCCAACCCCACAAAAAATAAAGACAATAAAAAATAAGCTACGGTGCACCATAGTATTAGCGTTCGTTTTTCTCGTTGATCTACAAAATGCCCAGAAAACAATGAAAAACCAACAGCTGGAATTACTTCACACAATCCTATAATACCTAACGACAATTTGTCGTGTGTAAGCTGATAAACGTAGTAACTCACTATGGCCGACTGCATATTCAACGCCATGATAATGGAGAAACGCAGCAACAAATAATTTCTGAAGAGTGGGTACTCCAGTGCTTTATTCTTATGAAAAAACGCCGACGAAATAGACAATAATTCAATATTTGTACTTGCAAATTTATCCCATGCCCATGGATAAATGTGAACTATGACCAAAAAGTTACACACAACAAACTAAGATAATCCCTACAAATAAGCATAACATAAAAAACAACATTATTAGCTAGCAACATCGCTATTGTCAAAAAAAAGCGTAAAAAACATGCTATCTAACACCAAGTTATTTTACTGCCTTTGGGAATGTAAACTCCATTAAATTTGCTGTAGCAATGAGCACCATCAAACAAATAACAGGCACGAGTATTATTCAGGCTTTTCAGGAGCTCAGAGCCAACAAACTACGCACGTTTTTATCCTTACTGGGTATCACCATCGGGATATTTTGCATCATATCGGTACTTACTGTACTGGATAGTCTAAAAAACTACATACAAAAAGATATGGCCACATTGGGTAGCGATGTGGTTTATGTGGGCAGGTGGCCTTGGATGGATGATGGCGGAGAATACAAATGGTGGGAATACTTCAGAAGACCAAGCATGACCCCAGCAGAGGTAAAGGCTGTGCAATCACAAGTACCCGATGTCTCTGTTGCTACACTATGCTTAAGTACAAACCGCATGACAGTCAAATACGACGACATGGAACTGAGTAGTATCGTGGGTTATGCCGTGCTACCAGAGTTCGATAAGGTGCAAAGTATAGAAGTTGCTAATGGAAGATACCTCAGTACATCTGAGTTGGACGGGGGCAACTACGCAGTAGTACTTGGGTATGCTGTTTATCGCAATCTTTTTCCAGGCAGTGTCGATCCTCTTGGCAAAAAAGTAACCTTCATGGGAAGAAAATTCACAGTAGTAGGTGTCATGAAGTTTGCTGGCCAGAACATGGCTGGCTTCGATTACGACAATGCTGTAATATTTCCATACTATGCTGCTACTTCACTTATTGATGTCCACTCACTGGAGCACGACCCATTTTTGGCAATAAAAGCCGCAGAAGGAAAAAATATTGATGAGGTCAAATATGAAGTAGAAGGAGTGCTCCGTAAAATAAGAAAAGTAAGGCCCGGTCAGGCCAACAACTTTGCGCTCAATCAACTAAGTCAGGTGTCTGAGCGTCTAAATGACATATTCGCTACTATCGATGTGGTAGGTTGGTTAATAGGTGGTTTGTCATTATTGGTTGGTGCCTTTGGTATAGCCAACATAATGTTTGTAACCGTAAAAGAACGCACTAAAATAATTGGTCTCAAAAAAGCAATTGGTGCCAAAAGACAATCAATTCTTATGGAGTTTCTCCTGGAAGCAGTGGTGCTTTCTCTTATAGGCGGTATAGTAGGCATCTTTGTAGTTATACTTATCAGTTTTTTACTTACTTTTCTATTCGAATTCGAGGTTGTACTTTCATTTTTCAACTTCTTTATCGGTATATTTGTTTCTATAATAGTGGGTATTTTAGCAGGTATAATACCAGCAATAAGTGCATCTAGGTTAGACCCAGTAGTGGCCATAAGATCAAACTAGTTTTACAATGACAAAAAAACGAGTACTCATCCTAGACAAAGAACGTATAGCATTCAAAATGCGCAGAATGGCTTACGAAATATGGGAGCGTAACAGCGATGAAAAAGAAATAGTATTGATAGGCATAGAGGGCAGCGGCAACGTAGTCGCAAAAAATCTCACCGCGATATTGGGAGAGATAAGCCCATTAAAGATTAACCACATCACCTTTACAATCAATAAAAAGAGCCCAATGGATTATGTCTTGGATTTCGATACCAATTTGAATGATAAATCCATAGTGCTGGTAGATGATGTAGCCAACTCTGGCAGAACATTGATGTATGCATTACATGGCTTGTTGTCATACAATCTCAAAAAAGCTATGGTAGCAGTTCTGGTCGATCGTAAACATAAATCATTCCCCATCGCTTGCGATATTGTGGGGCACACCGTAGCCACTACACTGCAAGACCATATCGAAGTGGTAACCGGTGCCAACAAAGTCAAAGCAGTATATCTCGAGTAGTACCACATTCCTTGTTGACCTGCACCAAATTTTTTACCTTTGGATATGGACGAATACATTTCTTTTGAGCAAATACCGTTTGGTAGCGACAATTTTGCCGACAACCCCGAACCCAGATGCCCCTGTGTACTCCTGTTAGACACATCAGGCTCTATGGCTGGTATGCCCATAACACAGCTCAATGAGGGTGTTCGAACATTCAGACAAGAACTATTGAGCGACCCATTGGCTACCAAGCGTGTAGAGGTTGCTGTTGTAAGTTTTGGACCAGTCAATATCGTTTCCGATTTCCATACAGTACCCAACTTCCACCCTCAAGAACTGGAAACCACGGGCGACACCCCCCTTGGCGATGCTATACTTACTGGCATTGACATGGTGAGTCGCCGCAAAAAAGAATACAAAGAAAATGGAATAGCCTATTACAAACCCTGGATAATACTTATCACCGATGGTGCGCCTACCGACGAATGGGCCGCCGCAGCTGCAGCAGTCCAAAAAGGCGAGGCAAATAAGTCTTTTGCCTTTTTTGCTATAGGGGTTGAAAGTGCTAACATGGACATCCTCCGCCAGATATCCACTCGTAGCCCATTGAAACTTAAAGGATTAATGTTCAGAGAATTTTTCATTTGGTTATCAGCTTCTATGAAAATGGTCTCTGCCAAAAATCCCGGTACCACCATCAATTTATTACCACCTAGCGGCTGGTCTGAGCTATGACATGGAAAGCAATAGGGCAAAGCGTTATCGGCACCTCACATACAGCTTTAGGTATAGGTTGCCAAGACGCTGTAAATCATGCAGTTGTAACGACAACTGATGGTGCTGAAGTACTACTGGTAAGTATCAGT
>CAMDNC010000030.1 GCA_945902755.1 Flavipsychrobacter stenotrophus | reverse complement strand
AGTGTACAGAGGCACAGTAAAAGCGCAACAAGGCAAGATCGACACGGGCATCCAGCTCGACAATACCCTTGCCAACGGCATGTACCTACTCACCCTCCACCACGGCACAGAGCGCAAAGTATTCCACTTTGTGATGGAGCAGTAAGAGCAGTTGATAAATAATAATATTGATATAAAAGGTGGGGTTTCCTAACGGTAACTCCACCTTTAGTTATATATAGACGAAAAGCCGAAACCAGTTATCAATGTAAAGAACCTTCAGGCGTACTAGCGAAATAAAACATTGAACAAAAATTAAGGTAATTTGCACCCTGAATGAGTATTAAAGTAAAAATAATTAACGACCCAGTATACGGCTTTATTAGATTTCCAGAGCGAGAGTTGATGCAAATCATCAATCATCCTTGGTTTCAGAGACTACGTAGAATAAAGCAAATGGGCATGGCTGACCTTGTGTATCCCGGCGCAGTGCACACCAGATTTGCACATTCGTTGGGTGCATGTCATTTGGCAGGAAAAGCAATGGATGAGTTGAGGGCAAAAGGAATTGCCACAAATAATGATGAATATTTAGCAACCAGAATGGCCGCTTTATTACACGATGTAGGGCATGGTCCTTTCTCTCATTCTTTAGAAAAAACGCTTGTTGGTGGCGTCTCTCACGAAATACTGTCTGGAATGATTATGCAGCGGATGAATGAAGAAATGGGTGGCATTCTGGGAAAAGCAATACAAGTTTTTGACAGATCTTACCCAGCCCGCTATCTTCATCAGTTAGTATCTAGCCAAATGGATGTAGATAGGATGGACTACCTGAATAGAGATAGTTTTTATACAGGTGTTTCGGAAGGAGTAATAGGGTATGATAGAATACTACAAATGCTCACCGTAAGCAACAACGAATTACTAGTGGAGGAGAAAGGAGTACATTCAGTAGAAAAATTCATCATTGCACGTAGGTTGATGTATTGGCAAGTGTATCTACATAAAACTGTATTGGGTACGGAGCTATTACTAGTTAATATTTTGAAGCGCGCAAAGGAGTTGACTTTAGATGGTATGACACTATTTGCCACCCCTGCTCTATCTTATTTTTTGCAAAGAAATCTTACAATCGATGATTTTATGGAAAACCCTATGCATCTGGATACTTTTTGTGCGCTAGATGATACCGACGTTATGTCTTCTATAAAAGTATGGACTAACAGCGGAGATAGGATTCTTTCTGAATTGTGTAAAATGCTTATTCTCAGAAATTTATACAAGGTCTCTTTTAGGTCCGATTCTTTGGCAAGTATTTTGATTGAGAAAAGAGACATGATTCGAAAGAGATTAAGAATAGAAGAAAAAGATGCACACTATTTCGTTTTTGAAGGTGAGGCAACTAATAGTACTTACAACATTAATGATGAACTAATAAAAATAGAGACAAAAAACGGAATAATAAAAAATATAACTGAAATCGAAGATTCATTAGTAAATCATACGCTTGCCAAAGCCGTACATAAAAACTACATTTGCTATATGCAATAAGAAATTTTATGCGCTGACTGGCAAGTAAGTGATATGGTTTTTGTTTTGCCGTTACTATTGAATAGTGTTTGTATTAAATTATAAACCATTGAAACCAAAAGATACATGCAGTTTACAGCGCAGCAAATAGCTACCCTGGTACATGGCACACTGGAAGGAAATCCGGATGCACCTGTAAGAAATGTGGCAAAAATTGAAGAGGCTCAGTCAGGAGATTTGTGCTTCTTATCTAACCCTAAGTACGAAGAGTTTTTATACTCTTCTAATGCTTCTGTAATTCTTGTTAATGAGAATTTCGAAACTAATAGACTTTTTACTCCAACACTTATTAGGGTCAAAGATGCATATAGTAGTTTTGCATTTTTGCTGGAGCAGTACAATAATATGATATCCGGAAGTGGTAATGTAGGTATAGAATCCCCCTCATTTATTTCCGAAACTGCGAAAATTGGCAATAATGTTTATGTAGGTGCTTTTTCTTATATAGGCGATAATGTGACAATTGGCGACGGGGTGAAAATATACCCTGGTAGCTATATTGGCAATAATGTAGTGATAGGAGCTGGATCTAAAATATACGCAGGTGTTAAAATTTATCATGCATGCATACTAGGTAGTAAAGTTGTGATACATTCTGGTGTGACTATAGGCGGAGATGGATTTGGTTTCGCGCCTTTAAAGGATGGTACTTACAAAAAAATTGCACAGATTGGAAATGTTATAATTGAAGATGACGTGGAAATAGGTGCTAATACCACTATCGATCGTGCTACCATGGGGTCTACTATTATCCGAAGTGGTGTGAAACTAGATAACCTGATACAGATTGCACACAATGTAGAGATAGGTGCAAATACGGTAATAGCTGCTCAAACAGGGGTATCTGGGAGTACTAAAATAGGTAAAAATTGTGTGATAGGTGGACAAGTAGGTATAGTGGGACACATTCACATAGCCGATGGTACTCGAATCAATGCTCAGAGTGGATTGTCAAAGTCTATAACGCACGAAAACACAACTTTAAACGGTACTCCAGCATTTGAATATAAAAGTTCTCTAAAAAGTCAGGCAATTTTTAGAAATTTGCCTGAAATGCAACATCGATTGCAGAAACTAGAAGAAATGGTGCAGGAATTAACTACATTAATTAGCTCGCAAAATCTGGAGTATAAAAAGTGAATATAGAAAATATTGTAAAATCAGAAAACAGGAAAAAGTCAGATACTATGCTTGCAGGTAATAATAATCAGAATCAGCATACACTGAAAAGTCAGGTAACGCTGCATGGAGTAGGCCTGCATACGGGTACTGAAGTTACCATGACCATGAAGCCCGCTAACCCTGGACATGGTATACGTTTTCAGAGAATTGACCTACAAGATAAGCCAATAGTAAAAGCAGATGTAGACTTCGTTGTAGATACATCTCGTGGTACCACAATAGAGCTTAATGGTGCGAGAGTAAGTACTATAGAGCATACACTTGCTGCATTGGTGGGCTTGGGTATAGACAACGTACTGATAGAACTAGATGGGCCTGAAGTGCCAATAATGGATGGTAGCTCCAAACAGTTTATGGAGGCTATAGACAGTGTAGGTATAGAAGAACAGGAGGCTAAACGTATAGTGTACTCTATAGACAGTAACATACACTACTACGACCCTGTAAAAAAGGTGGACATGTTGGCTTTGCCTTCTAACGATTATCAGATCACAGCGCTAATCGACTTCAATTCGCCAGTATTGGGCACACAGCATGCTGCTCTGAAGCACATTGCTGATTTCAGAACAGAGATTGGTCCTTGTCGCACATTTTGTTTCTTGCATGAGTTAGAGTACTTGCTAGATAACAACCTTATAAAAGGGGGTGATCTAAGCAATGCAATAGTGGTGGTAGACAAAGTGGTAGACCCTGAAGAGCTGAATAGATTGGCAAAAATATTCAACAAACAAAAGATAGAGGTAAAGCAGGAAGGCATACTGAACAACGTACAACTCCACTTTACTAACGAGCCTGCGCGCCACAAGCTACTAGATGTAATAGGTGACCTTGCTTTGGCTGGTCATGCTATTAAAGCACACATTATTGCTAGTAGGCCCGGACATGCGTCCAATGTGGAGTTTGCCAGAAAAATAAAACAGTATATCAAGAAGAATAAGCACATTGCTGACATACCCCACTACGACCCGTCTCAACAGGCTATTTACGATATCAACCATATCACCAAGGCCTTGCCACACAAGTTTCCATTTTTATTTGTAGACAAGATAATTGAACTCAGTGATAGCCACGTGGTGGGTATAAAAAACGTTACATTCAACGAACATTTTTTTCAAGGGCACTTTCCCGGAAACCCAGTGATGCCTGGTGTGCTTCAAATAGAAGCACTGGCACAAACCGGTGGCATACTGGCATTGAACAACATCAGTGACCCAGAGAACTATGATACTTATTTCCTGAAGATTGACAAGGTAAAGTTCAAAAACATTGTTCGTCCAGGTGATACACTTATTTTGAAATTGGAATTGCTCAGCCCCATCCGCCGCGGTATTTGTGAAATGAAGGGGTCGGTATATGTAGGTAACAAACTCGCTACCGAAGCGGAACTGGTAGCACAAATCATAAGAAAAGATAAAAAATGATCCACCCGCTTACATACGTCCACCCGGACGCTAAAATAGCTCCTAATGTGAAGATTGACCCCTTCACCACTATACATAAAAATGTAGAGATAGGAGAAGGTACCTGGATAGGGTCGAACGTGACGATAATGGAAGGGGCGAGAATAGGCAAAAATTGCCAGATTTTCCCTAGCTCTGTTATCTCAGCCATCCCTCAGGACCTCAAATTTAAGGGCGAAGATACCATCACCATCATTGGCGATAATACCACCATTCGCGAGTGTGTAACCATCAATAGAGGCACTACCGACCGTAATGCCACTAAAATTGGCAATAACTGCCTCATAATGGCTTATACACACATTGCCCACGACTGCGAGGTAGGTAACAATTGTATTTTCTCCAACAATACTACTCTGGCAGGGCATATAATCGTCGGCGATTGTGTAGTACTGGCTGGGCTCACTGCTGTGCAGCAGTTTGTACGCATAGGCTCACATGCATTTGTTACTGGTGGGTCTTTGGTGCGTAAGGATATTCCTCCTTACGTAAAGGCGGCCCGTGAGCCATTGTCTTATGTAGGTGTAAACTCTGTGGGCCTCAAGCGTAGAGGGTACTCTATCGACAAAATCAACCACATTCTGGATATATATCGTATCCTTTTTGTGCGTGGCTACAACGTATCTAAGGCACTCAGCATCATAGAAACTGAGATACCCGTATCTGACGAACGCGATGAAATCATTTCTTTCGTTCGCGATACTGGTCGTGGCATCATGAAGGGCTACATACGTCGCCACTCAGAAGATTTGCCATAAATCGTCGTTGATCAATAATATTCAAAACACTACAGTTATACTGTGGTGTTTTGTTGTGTAGTAGCAATACTCTTTTGCAATTTGTTTGAATTCTAATAATATCAATCCAGCTTATACACGATAGGTAGGTGAAAAAAAACTTCAACCTTTTTATCATCCACCATGCCAGGTTGCCAAGGTGGCATGGTGGATACTGCTCTCAGGGCTTCTGCATCAGTTTCGGGACTCAATGATTTTACGACCTTTGCTTCTTTTATAGCGCCAGTAGTATCTATTTTAAATCTGATGATTATTCTGCCCTCTATGTTATGGTTACGCGAGTTATCGGGATAAGTCATTGTTTTTTTCAGATAGCTGGGGATAGAATAACCCGCTACTGGCATAATCTCAAAAGGTGTGAATGGTATTTTCTTACCTGCCTCATCAAAACATTTTCCCGTGGCTTTACCGCTTTTCTTTTTGTAGGTCTGTACTCGTTTTAGTTTGCCGCTTAGGTAGTAACTCTCCAGCCTACCTACCGGTGTGCCCTCCTCATAAGAGGTAGTAAACCAAATTACATTGGTGTCTTTATGGTATGAAGCCCAGTATCCATCCATCAATCCATCTTTATAATTGCCTTGCGAGTTCATTTTCCCATTTTCGGTATAATAGATGCAATGGCCTTGTAGATTTGGTGTATCTATTCTATTGCTAAAGCCACTCAGATGTATCGTGTTTGTGGTAAGATAGTATTCGTTTTGCTGATAGTATCCTTCAGTTATTTTTTTGAATACCCTGTAGTATTTAGCCTCACTCACTGCGCACTTTTCATCATACTCATTCAGGTAGGTAGTATCTGTTTGTGCAGTGCAATTGGTAGCTATCACTAGCATGATAATGAGCAATCGGCTTTGAGTGAAAACGTAACTTATGTACATTGTATGATTGATATAGTCTTTAGTGATAGCACGAAAATAAGTTTTTAAAAGATGGTTTTAAGTAAAAACATCTTTATCTAGTTGCACAGTTTCATATCAGTAGTGTTTCTGCGTCATTCCTTTGCTATTTAACCACTTCTGTGGTGTGCCAAGGGCTGTTTGTATTTTTGGCTTAGTTTCTACAGTAATTCATCGGTTTATGTTAGTAGATTGCACTTGTTAAAGAATATTAAAATCACATTTCTTTATCGTAGGTTTTTTAGTTTGCCCTACTAAATTTGTACTCACTACAGTATGTTCCAGTTCCAACACATAGATTATTTATATGCACTGGCTCTATTGCCAGTGTTTATAGTGCTTTTTGTAAGCCTCACTTACTGGCGCAAGAAGAAATTGCGCAAAATAGGCGATGAAACACTGATGTCGCAGCAGATACAGGGATATATACCTGGTCGCAACACCTTTAAGTTTATTCTGCTCACGATAGCGTTTGCCGCCATGGTAGTAGGTTGGGCTAATCTGCGTATGGGCGACAAAACCGAAAAGGTAGAGCGTAAGGGTGTAGATGTAGTGATAGCATTGGATGTTAGCAAAAGTATGCTGGCCAAAGACTTACAGCCCGACAGGCTGACCCGTGCCAAACAACTGATAATGCGCCTTACCGACAAAATGAAAAACGATAGGGTAGCATTGGTAATTTTTGCTGGTAAATCTTACATGCAGGTACCACTCACCGTGGACTACAGTGCAGTGAAAATGATACTTCAAAACGTATCGCCAGATATGGTGCCATCCCAAGGAACGGTGGTAGCTGATGCTATAAATATGGGCATGGAGTCCTTTTCCAGAAATGAGCGCAAGTATAAATCATTGATTATCATTTCGGATGGCGAAGACCATGATGAACAGGCAGTAGAAGCAGCTAGAAAAGCAGCTGATGAAGGTGTTATCATCCATACCGTAGGTGTGGGCTCGCCACAAGGAAGCACCCTTTTCGATCCTGAAACAAAGTCGCTGAAGCTCGATGAAAACGGTAATCCTGTTGTGAGTAAGTTGAATGAAGAGGCCCTAAAGTCTATATCTATGGCAGGGCATGGCTCTTATAGTTTGTTGGTGAATGCAGATGAGGTGGCAGATAAACTAAATAATTCGCTGGAAGGAATGGAACAAAAAAATCTGGGCTCATTGATGTTTACAGATTTCACTAGTTATTTTCAGTATTTCCTGCTTACGGGTTTTATATTACTTATAGCAGAATGGTTGCTGCCAGGAGCCAGAAAAATAGCAAAATTGAAAAAGAATGAAGCAACCGCATAAAAATTGGTTTACCACTTATTCAGCAGCTTGCATGCGTGCAAGTATGTTGCTCTTTTTGTTGCTATCAGTAGTACTAACTACTACTGCACAGGTGACCCGTTACCTTAATCAGGGGAACACACTATATGGACAAAAACGATACAAAGAAGCTGCAGCCGACTATGCAAAGGCTGTAGCTAAAAATCCTACTTATACACCCGGTTTGTTTAATTTGGGTAATAGCCTCTATCAGCAGAAACAATTTGACTCTTCCAGAAAAGTGATGGAAACTACGGAAAGAGTGGCAAAGGATAAGGGAAGTAAAGCTGCTGCTAACTACAATATAGGGAACACCTACATGTCTCAACAGAAATGGGAAGAAGCAATAGATGCTTATAAAAAGACGCTTAGAGCAAATCCGCAAGATGCTGATGCTAAATATAATTTGTCTTATGCGGAGCAAATGCTGAAAAAGCAACAACAAGACAACAAGGATAAAAAAGATAAAAACGACAAAGACAAAAAAGACGACCAGAACAAAGATCAAAAAAAGGATCAGGACAAAAAAGACGACCAAAATAAGGATAACAAAGAGAATAAAGACAATCAGGATAAAGAAAACAAAGACCAAAAAGATCAGGAAAAACAACAACCTCAGAGCCAACCTAGCAAGCTATCGCAGAAGCAAGCAGAGCAACTATTAAATGCCCTAAAAGAAGAAGAGAAAAAGCTGCAAGAAAAGATGAAAAAGGAAAAAGGTGTGCCTGTGAAAATGAGCAAAGATTGGTAATGTTTTGGGGCAATTTTCATTCACTAATGCTCCTTTTTTTCTTTCAACAAAGCACTTTCCCACATAGCTTGTTTGGTGCAATTATTCAAGGATTGTGGATAACATGTCAACATCTTTTGGTGCTATTTTCAAAATACAATAAATAATTTTTTAGTAGAAAATTTTCTTTCTAATATTGTGTAAGGATTGTGCTTACTAACCCATCCTTCATAAAAGTCCGGCAGCTCACAACTCTGCCGGATTTTTTTTATGTCTACTCTAAATCTGCTACAGCAGGGCGTTTCAGGTGTTTTGCAGCATTTCATTTTGCATGCATTTTGTCTATTCTGTTACTATTTTTGTTGATCGTTAGGCTTTAGTTTTTGTGTACAATAGCAACAAACACTCTTTGCTGAATAGACATTCCTATTTCATTTTCAACTAGTCTACTGTTAGGTATACACACAAAAAATGCCTGCTGTAGCAGCAAGCATTTTTTCACACATGGTCTTGTCGTTTGTTGCACTAGCTATTGTCCTCCGATTTTTCTTTTTCAATTTTTCCTCTACGCAGCGGATTAGCAGTGTGCTCACTATATTGTTTGCGCTGTCGCAGCAAATCTATTGCCTGGAATACTGCCTCTCTAAACGAAGAAGGATCTGCAATGTTTTTGCCTGCGATATCAAAAGCAGTACCATGATCTGGTGATGTTCTAACCACGGGCAATCCCGCTGTGTAGTTCACTCCTTCACCTTTCGCCAGCGACTTAAAGCCTACCAGTCCTTGGTCGTGATACATAGCCAGAACAGCGTCAAACTGAGTATAACTACTATTTGCAAAAAAAGCATCGGCACTATAGGGCCCAAACACTAACACATCTTTTAATTTGTAGCTCTCCACCACAGGTCTAATGATGGTTTGTTCTTCAGTTCCTATCTGCCCATCATCACCCGCATGCGGATTCAGGCCTAGCACTGCAATCTTTGGTTTGTCTATCCCAAAGTCTTTGATCAGTGTTTCTTTCAGTATGTTCAGCTTGGTTTGCAGCAGTTCTTTGGTTATCGTACTAGCTACTTTGCTGATGGGTATATGCTCTGTAGCCAATGCCACACGCAGTGTATTGCTATACAGCAGCATCAGCACATCTTTAGCTCCAAATTTCTCTTTAAAGAATGGTGTATGTCCTGTATATGGGAAGTCTGGTAAGTTGGTGTTGCTTTTATGAATAGGAGCCGTCACTATCGCATCCAGTTCTCCGTCTTTCAGGCACTGTGTGGCTACCAGCAGTGAGCGCACGGCATACTTACCACCAGCCTCAGTGAGTACACCTGGCTGCAGTGGCACCTCATCTTCCCAGCAGTTAAATATATTTACCTGCTTGGGGTTCAGTTTGGACATGTCTTTCGTACTCGTAAAGTTGAAGGGCAGTTCAGCAGTAGTTTTCCTATAAAAGTTGATTACTTTGTTTGATGCAAATATTACTGGCGTGCAAAGGTCCAGAAATCTGTTATCAGAAAACGTTTTTATGATCAATTCTATCCCTATACCATTCAGGTCTCCGGTGGTGATGCCTATTACAGGTTTTTCGTTGTGTGTATGCATTTCTTGTTGTCGTTGTGTGTTGTGATTGAGTAGTTTATGCCTTACTGTAGTGTGTCAGGAAGTCTAACAGCATTCTGATGCCATATCCAGTACCACCAAAGGGTATATAGCCTTTGTTGCCAGTATTAAATGATACACCGGCAATGTCAAAGTGCATCCATGGGTAGTCAGTAAAATGCTCCAGAAATTTGCCAGCGGTCATCGCTCCACCCGTTGGTCCGCCTATGTTTTTTATGTCTGCTATTTCAGATTTTATCTGGTCTCCATATTCATCCCACAGAGGCATTTCCACCAGTCTTTCATACTGACGTTTGCCACTTTGGTTCAGTGCATTTTTAGTATCATCATCAGCAGTACCCATGCATACTATGCCATGTTCGCCCACTGCAGCTGCAGCAGCACCGGTCAGCGTGGCAAAGTCCATTACCAATTCTGGCTTATATCTTTTTGCCCAGTGTAGTGCATCTGCCAGTATCATGCGGCCCTCAGCATCGGTGTTCAGCACTTCCACGGTTGCGCCACTATACATCGTTATTACGTCACCAGGCACGTATGCCTCTTCGCCGGGTCTATTGTCAGTTGCCGGTACCAGTGCTATTACATGCAGAGGTAGTTGCATTTTGGCTATTGCATACATGGCGCAACTTACTACTGCCGCACCGCTCATGTCGCTTTTCATGCGGTCCATCGAGTTAGGTGTTGGTTTCAGCGATAGGCCACCAGTATCATACACCACACCCTTACCCACCAGCACTATTGGTTTTTTGTTCAGTGCTTTTTTAGGTACATACTCCATTATGCTGAATGTAGGTGGTTGAAGACTGCCTCTATTCACCGCCAGCAATCCACCCATTTTCTCTTTTTCTATTCTTGTTTTGTTCAGCACGGTCACCTTGAAGCCCGCATCCTTACCCATTAGTGCTATCTCTTTGCTCAGTTGCTCGGCCGATAGATAGTTGAGCGGTTCGTTTACCAATGTGCGCGCTTTGTAAATAGCGTCAATAGTTATTTGCAGTTGTGTTGCTTCCTTTACGGTAGCTGAATCTTTGGTAAACAAAATGCGCGCCAACGAATTTGTTTTCTTTTTTCCTTCGCTCAGGTATTTCAGAAACTGATAGTTGGCCAATGACGCGCCTTCTGCCACTAGCAGTGCAGCATTGCTCACTGCGGTACCGTTGCATATCACTACTTCAGTTAGTTTATGTTTGTTGCAGGTTGCAGTTAGTGTGGCTCCTAGTTTTCTTAGAGCGTCTGCTGTTTGCCACTCGGTGTTTTTCGTTTTCAGCAACACCACAAACATAAAATTGCTGTATCGGTTCAGCGTCACAAAGTTCTGTTCTGTTTCAAAGCAGTCTGTTGCATACTTGCTTTCCTCTGGGGTAATACCAGTCACCAGGCTCAGTTTTTTCACGTCGTCTATTATCCATAGGTAGCTACCGCCCGAAGCTCTTTGTAGTATTTTTATTTCCATGTCGTAAAATTAATGAACGAAGGTAGCGTTTAATCAAAAGTATTTTCTAAAATCAACAAATTTCAAATACATTCAGGTGCTTTCCGTAATACTTCCCCCCTTATATTATTCCGGTTTTATCTTTTTCTAGTTTGTACTTTTGTCACATGTACACGCTCAAGAAAAGTTTAGGTCAGCATTTTCTGCACGACGAAAATATGTGCCGCAAAATAGTCGACCACATCACTTATACTAACGGCATGCTATTGTTAGAGGTTGGTCCGGGTGGGGGAGCACTCACCAAGTACCTTTTGCAGTGGACAGATATTAACTACAAGGCTATAGAAATTGACGAAGAAAAGGTCATTTACCTTCACAAAACTTATCCTGTACTCAAAGACAAGATAATAATGCAGGATATTCTCCAGGCTGATGCTCCATTTTCCGATACTTTCAGTGTGGTGGGCAATTTCCCCTACAATATTTCATCTCCTATCTTATTCAAGGTGCTCGATTGGGAGCCTCAAGTAATTGAGGTGATAGGTATGTTTCAGAAAGAGGTAGCACTAAGGGTCGCTTCTGGTCCAGGGTCCAAGGTGTATGGGATCCTCAGTGTATTGATGCAGGCATTTTATAGTGTCGAGTATTTGTTTGATGTGCACGAAAACTGTTTTACACCACCTCCCAAGGTTAAAAGTGGGGTACTCCGGTTTACCAATCTCCACAATCCGCACAATATAAATAATAAAAGAAAATTTATAATTCTTGTCAAAGCAGCATTCAACCAACGCCGCAAAACACTGAGAAATGCCCTGAAAAGCATATTGCCACCTGGCGGACTAGAAGGGCCGCTTATGGACAAACGCGCTGAGCAGCTTTCTGTTGCCGATTTCGTAACACTTTACAACAGTTACGGCAATGTATAAGGGTAACGTACTAATAGCAGCGCCAGTTCACCCAGTGCTGACGCATGGTCTAGAGGCAATGGGGTATCAGTGTGTACATCAGGAAGCTATAACACAGCAACTTGCTTTTACGCTTATTACCAATTGTGTAGGCGTTATTACCTCCACAAGGTTGCAACTGAATAGAGATTTGCTCGATGCTGCTCCACATTTGTTGTGGATTGGGCGCATGGGCTCAGGTATGGAGGTCATAGATATTCCTCACGCTGCACAACGGGGCATCAAGGTATTCAGTAGCCCAGAGGGCAACAGCAATGCCGTGGGAGAGCATGCGTTGGGTATGCTATTGGCGCTCATGCGTCGTATAAGTTGGAGTCATACCGAGGTAAAAGATGGGGTATGGAAGCGAGATGAAAACCGGGGCTATGAGCTAGAAGGCAAAACACTGGGTATTATAGGGTTCGGGCACACGGGGGCTGCTTTTGCACGCAAGTTGTCGGGCTTCGATATGCGGTTACTTGCCTACGACAAGTATACCCCACACCATATACCTACATATGTACAAAGATGCGATTCATTGCAGCCTATATTCGATACCGCCGATATCATTAGTTTTCACGTACCCTATCAGACCGATACCATACATTATTTCAATGCCGCTTTTTTAGCAGCTATGCAGCGACCTTTTATTCTTATCAATACCTCTCGTGGTCAGGTAATAGATACTGGTGTAATGGTACAAGGGTTAGAATCAGGCAAAATCACAGGAGCCTGCCTCGATGTTTTTGAGCAAGAACCAGTCACAAAAGCATCTGAGCCACTACACTCTCAGATACTCCAACTCACCTCCCTCCCTAATGTTGTTTTTACCCCCCATATAGCGGGATATACTTTCGAGGCACTTTATAAGATGAGTACCACGCTACTCAGCAAAATTCAATCCGTGTAATCCTTTTTTGCCTTTGCTCCAAAAACACATTATCATAATTTTTTTTTAACACAGACCCAAGATTATGTTATTGTTACACGTCTTTATATACAGGACCGATACTTTTAACACCTTGTTGTTGAGATGTCGTCTAGGAAAGGAAAGTGGCAAATAAAATAATTGCGTTAGAAAGGTGACTTTTAACAGATTTTTTTATCTTTACGCCTCATTTGCTAATAATTTATTAATGTTGGATATGACACGTACACTACGTTATCTGCTTTTGTTTGTATTTACCGGGCTATCCTTTGCAGCTTTTGCGCAGGGAGAAATAGGCGGTAAGGTGTTTGATGATAAGAAAGAGCCGCTTATCAGTGCAACGGTACAGATTTTTCAGGGGGGAATTTTGAAGGGAGGAAATGTGACCGACTTCGATGGTTTTTACCTTGTAAAACCCCTCGACCCTGGTTTTTATGACGTGCTTGTTACTTATGCTGGTTATGATTCTATGATGATAACTAGAGTGGTCGTACAGCCTGGTAGCAGAACTACTCAGAACTTTACAATGCAGCGTGTATCAAAAGGTCTTTCCGAGTTTGTGGTGAAAGGTTACAAAAAAGCGCTGGTTTCAGATAATGCTGGTAAAACAGTGCTTACCTCTGAAGAAATCAAGGTACTCCCTACTACTGAGGTATCTGATGTAGTAGGTCTAGCGCCTGCATTATATCAGTCTCAGCGCGGTAGAGGTGTCAGCATAGGTGGTGCCCGTTCTTCTGGTACGTTGTACATCATAGATGGTGTGCAGGTACAGAACATAGGCGATGAAGCCAATACAGGTATCAATATGGCACAGGGTGCTATTGAGCAGTTAGAGGTTATCACATCGGGTATTCCTGCCAAGTATGGTGACGTAGCAGGTGGTGTGGTAAACATCACATCAAGAGGTGTAGCTCGCAAAACCACTGGTAATATAAGACTACAACAATCAATAGATGGTTACAACAACCGTTTTGCTTCTTTCTCATTGGCTGGTCCACTGTACAAAAAGAAAATCAAAGGCGATAGTGTAAACAAAAAGCCAGTGTTTGGTTTTGCATTGAGTGGTGATTATTATGACGACCGCAACAGATATCCTACTTACGATCAGCAATATGTTATCAAAGATGAAAGACGCAAACAAATAGAAGCTAACCCTCTTCGTGTTCTTTCTGACAACAGCGGTGCTAGAATCTACAACTATGAGTCTAATTATGTTACTTTCGATGACCTAGAGCGTCGCAAAATAGTTCCAAACAATAAAACTCAAGACGCTCGTCTGAATGGTAAATTAGATTATCAAATTACAGACAACCTTCGTGTTATTACCGGTGGTATGATCAACTATGTCAACGATGACGAATGGTCTCGCCAAGGTAGCTTGATGGCTTCAGCTGGTACTACCGTTCGTAAAGACTTCACAGGTCGTGGTTTCATACGTTTTACACAGAAGTTTGGTAAAATGAACGATACTTCTTCTAGAAACAGCATTATTTCTAACGCCTTCTATAGTGTTCAGGCCGATTTCCAGCGCACGCACACTTGGCGCGAAGATCCTCGCTTCAAAAAAGATTTCTTCAAATATGCTTATGTAGGAGAATTCAAAGCAAGAGAAAGATCAAACATCTACAGTCCATTTGGTTCAGATTCAGTCAGCGGTCGCAATGGTGTGGTACTTTTGGGATCCTCATCTAATGGTTATGATTTCAAACGCTCTGAAATCAACCCAATTCTGGCTAACTATACTACTCAGTATTACAATTCTCTGGACGGTAACGTACCAGGTAGCATCTTAGCTATTCAAGCAAACAACGCAATGGCAAACGGTGACATGCCACGTACTACATATAGCTTTAATGGTGTGGGTCTTTTCAATAGCCCTGGTCGTTCTATTGGAGGTTACTCTAACTTCCTGTCAGATCAATACGCTCTTGATGTTAACGCTTCTTTCGACCTTCAAGCTGGCAAAACCAAACACGCTATCGAGTTCGGTTTGTATTACCAGCAGCGTATCATTAAATCTTACAGTGCTAGTGCAAACTTAGGTGGTACTACTTCTATCTGGTCACAAATGAGAAATCTGGTAGCTACAGTAGATAACCAAAACCTCAGATTAGACCAACAGAATCCTATCTTCCGTGTTAACGGGCAAGAGTACACTTATGTAGCTGGTGCTAATCCAGGTCAGGGTACTTTTTATGACAAAAGCGGTAACATAGCTAACATAATCCCTGGCCCTACTGATACTATTGTTTACAACCTCAAAAACATAGGTACGGGTACTTTCGATAAAAACCTTCGTAAGAAATTAAATGTTGCTGATAACGCTATCGTAAACATCGACGAAATTGATCCAAACAAATTGTCTTTAGATATGTTCTCAGCCGATGAGTTGTTAAACATAAGCGGTAACGCCTTCGTTAACTATTTCGGATATTCTTATACAGGTCAGCGTCAGTCTGGAGCGGTAAACTTCAACGATTTCTGGACACAGAAAGATGCTAATGGTAATTATACACGCCCAATCGGCGCGTTCACTCCTACTTACATTGCTGGTTATATCCAAGACAGATTCACTTATAAAGATGTAAACTTCAATATTGGTGTACGTGTCGATCGTTATTCAGCTAATACTAAAGTATTGAGAGATCCTTATTCTTTGTATCCTGTTACTACTTTAGGTCAGGTTGCAGGTACAACCAATACAGTTAACGGTGGTATCCACCCATCAAACGTAGGTAAAGATGCGGTTGTCTATGTAAGCGATAACCAATCTACTTCTCCTACTATTATAGGTTACCGCAGCGGAAACACTTGGTTCGACCCTACCGGTCGTGTAGTTGAAGATCCAGCGGTGTTGAAACAATACTCTGATGGTCGCGACCCACAGCCATTGATACCTTCTCAGTACAAGAACATCAATATGAGAGACAGTACTTTCAACCCCAACTTGTCTTTCACTGATTATTCACCACAGGTTACCGTTATGCCTCGTATACAGTTCAACTTCCCAATATCTGACGTTGCTAACTTCTATGCGCACTACGATATATATGCTCAGCGCCCTTACCCAAATACTATCGGTAATGCTACTGCTTGGGACTATTATCAGCTTTCTCAGGCAGCTCCCACTGGTGTTATAAACAACGCTAATCTGCGTTCTCAGAAAACTTTCGATTATGAAGTTGGTTTCCAGCAGAAATTAACAGACCATTCTGCAATTACCATCACTGCCTTCTACAAAGAGCGTAAAGACATGGTAAATATAGTTCCTTATATATATGCCTTCCCATACAGCTACCAGACTTACGGCAACCGTGACTTCTCTACAACAAAAGGTACCACTTTAATGTATGACATGCGTGCTACCAATCACCTGAAAATGACTGTTTCTTATACCTTACAGTTTGCAGAAGGTACGGGATCTACCTACAATGGTGGTCGTGGTCTGTTGAACAACCTAATACTCGAAGGGTTACCTAACCTCCGTTATGTCACTCCACTTAACATCGACTCTCGCCACTACATCGCTGCAAATGCTGATTATCGTTTCTTTGATGGTGAAGGTCCAGTGGTAGGTGGCAATCACATATTTCAGAATGCTGGTGCTAACCTTATCCTCAAAACTAGAAGTGGTGAACCTTACACTCGCTATTCTGACGCGCTTGGTCAAACAGTGGTCGGTGGGGTAAATGGAGCTCGCCTTCCTTGGCACTTTGGTACTGACTTACGTGTAGATAAAGACTTCGCGCTGAAATTTGGTAAAAGAAATAAAGAAGCAGTTGAAGGTGTTAAACCAAAACGTCCTAACTACCTGAAAGCAATTGTTATGATCAATAACTTGCTGAACACACGTGAGGTATTAGGTGTACATGGTTACACTGGTCGTACAGATGACAACGGCTACTTGGTGTCTCCTTTTGGTCAGCAGTTTGTACCACAGCAGGTCGATCCTCGTTCTTACACTGATCTTTATACTATTTTCATGAACAATCCTGGTTTCTTAAACTATGCTAGGACTGTAGGTTTCTCTCTTGAATTCAACTTTTAATAATTTTACAATATAACTTTACGGTTATGATTTTCAGAAATAAAATACAGTATGTTCGCGCGGTGGTGCTGCTGGGTGTGATGGGATTAGCCAGCACGGTGAGTGCGCGTGAGAACATTGGAGCGAAACGCCCTGCCGCTCAACTAAAAACCACTGCTGCGGCTTGTCAGCCAGCAAATTCAGCTATCGATCTTGACATCAACAACGTTCGCGCTCGTCTTATGACTGGTGGCGATATGTGGTGGAACAACAGTCAGGGTAATGCAGCTTATGAAGTTCCCAAAGGGTCTGGTAGGCATGCTCAGTTTGCTGCATCTTGCTGGATTGGTGGTTTCGATCAGCAAGGACAGCTAAAAGTTGCTGCCCAAACCTACCGCCAAGATGGTAACGACTACTGGCCAGGTGCGCTCGATAACGATGGTAAAATTACTTCTGAGCAGTGTGCTGCTTGGGATAAATTTTGGAAAGTAGACAAGTCTACTATCAAAAAATTTGTTCAAGCATACAAAATTGGGGGCGACCTTTCTGCTTCCGACTATGACGTAATCAATCAGTGGCCGGCTCGTGGAAATAATAATGTGGTGGGTCAGTCAGGAACCAAACTTACTCTCAATCCAAATAACACCTATGCTCCTTTCGTGGACGTAAATGGTGATGGTAAATACCAACCAGAAGAAGGGGAATATCCAGATATCACTGGTGACCAGTATATCTGGTGGGTTTGCAACGACGCTGGTAACGTTAAGCAACAGTCTCTTACTGCTGCTATGGGCATAGAGGTGCAAACTAGTGCGTTTGCTTATGCTACTCAGGACTTCCTGAACAATGCAACTTTCTATAACTATCGCGTTATCAATCGTGGTCCACTTACCATCGACAGTACATATATAGCTGTATGGGATGATGCCGACCTTGGTTACTACCTCGATGACTTTATTGGTTGCGACACCACTAGAGGTTTGGGTATATTGTACAATGGTACCAACAATGATGGTGGTGCGGCTGGTAACCCATCTAGTAGCTACGGAGTTAATCCTCCGCAAATAGCGCTTGACTTCTTTCAAGGGCCGAAACGCGTAACAAAACGTCCAGGTTTAACAGATACTGTTGAACAGTTGGACATGACCAACTTTACTTATTACAACAATGACCCCAGTATTATTGGTAACCCAAGTAACGGTATCCAGATATACTATTACATGACGGGTTCTATCAGAAATGGTGAGCGCTTCTCTTACGATTTCCAAGGTGCTGGTATCCCTTCCAAAGGGTATGGTGCAGGTCCAGTGTCTAACTTTGTATTCTGGGGCGATCCATCAGACAATACTCAGTGGTCTGAGTGTGCCTGCGATAATAACCCAGGCGACCGTCGTTTCGTATTCTCTTCTGGTCCATTCCAGTTGTTCCCTGGTGCTATCAATGATATCACTTTTGGTAGCATTTGGGCATCAGGTATAGGTGGCTGTCCTAACACTAACTTCAAAACAATAAAAAATATCGATGATGGCGCACAGGCGTTGTTCGATAACGGTTTCAAAACCATCGAAGGCCCAGAAGCTCCAAGATTGGTAGTTCGCGAGTTAGATAGAAGATTGGTATTCTACATTGTTAACGATTACGGTAGCAACAACTATGGCGAAAACTATGGCCGCACAGATGGCAAATACAATGACTCACTGCAATATCATCAGGTTGTTGTTAAATCAAAAGGTGTGAGCAATGACTCTTTATATAAGTTTCAAGGGTATCGCGTGTTCCAGTTGGCAAACAGCCAAATCACTTCTGCCGAAATCTTTGATCCTAACACTGGAGAAGTAGATAATAGCAAAGCAATCGAAGTATTCCAGTGCGATATAACTGATAGCATTACGCAAATTGTAAACTATGTAAAGAACATTACAATAAGCGATACTACCCACACTGCCCAAATCAAAGTTAAAGGTAGAGATAGTGGCATAGTGCACAGTTTCCAGCTTACTCAAGATCAGTTCGCTTCAGGTAGTGATAAAAGTTTCGTGAATTATCGCAACTATTACTTCGTTGCTATCGCTTATGCTTACAATAATTTTGCGCCATTCGATGCAAGAAATACCGTGTCTACTCAAGATGTCCCCTATCTAGCTAGTTCGCATGGTGCAGGCAACACTGATATAAGTGTAATAGCAGCCCTTCCAAATCCTGCTAACGGTGCAATGGGTACTGTTATAAACGCTGATTATGGATCTGGAGTAACTATTAAAAGAATTCAAGGTACTGGTAACGGTGGCAATGAAGTGCAATTAGATGAAGAATCTGAAAAAATTGCTATTGAGAAGAATGCAGTTGCTCAGCCTACTTATATGCAAGGTCTAGGTCCTATCGACATTAAAGTAGTTGACCCTGTTCGTGTACCTGCTATGGATTGGGTACTTCAGATACATGGTGACAACAGATTTGTTCCTGGTTTTGCATCTTCTGTCGATGGTTTGGTTGATAGTGGTACTTGGACGCTTACAGGTTACAGCAATGGTGTTGCGGTAGATACTATTTACAGCGAGCGTTCTATTGGTACTCCTAACGAACAAATCCTTGAAAAATACGGTCTGTCTGTATCTATAAAGCAAGTTGCGCCTCCGGGTTCTCAGGCTAAAGGAACTGCTAACGGTTACCTTACTTCTGGTGTTACTTTCAATGATCCTTCTCAGCCTTGGTTGTGGGGTGTACAAGATGAGTCTGACAGTAGTTTTGCTAACTGGTTAAGAGCTGGTTCTACTAACTACTTCCTTTCTCCATCATCTACCAATCCTTGCTCTTTCAATGACAAAACTTACGATCCTCAGTCTAACTTTGGAAGCATGATACCTAACTTCTCTTCTCTGAGAAGTACTTGGGGACCTTATGGTCTGGCTGCAAACTTCTTCCAAGGTGGTGTCTTCCAGGCTGGTCTTCAATGTGGTCACCACGTTGCTGCTTATCCACTTACACTCAATCAGTTCAAATTATTGGGAGATGTAGATTTAGTGTTTACTTCTGATAAGTCTAAATGGACACGTTGTGTAGTTATCGAAATGCAAGAGGATACTTCTCTCGCAGAAAACAAAGGACAAAAGTTCTATCCTCGCAAACACAAAGGTTGGAACCTCGAATTCTCTACAGATGGTAATGCTCCGAAATATTCCGAAAGCACAGAAGACGAAGGTATGTCTTGGTTCCCTGGGTATGCCGTTGATCAGAACACGGGCGAAAGATTGAACATAGTTTTCGGTGAGGATTCTTACCTGTCTGGCGATAATGGTAATGACATGATCTGGAACCCAACTGCTCCTAAAGGAACTAATGGCTTCAATCCGTTTGATTTCTCTATAGTATTTGGTGGTAAACACTTCGTATATGTGCTCAATAGTAAGTACGATAGCGACAAAGTATTCCTGTCTAATGTTAAACGTGCTACTCCTTCTAATACTTTCTTACGCACAGCTTATTCCACGTTCCAATGGGTAGGTGTTCCAATGCAGAATCCTCAGGTGAAAATGTTGTCTCTCAAAGATGGTTTGATACCTACCACAACAAGGTTGAGATTCAGAGTTGATAGACCTTACATGCCTTACGCTGCTACTGATACCAACGCAGTATTTGCTACACCGGGTACCACCGTCACTACTAATCAGGCTGCTAATCCTTACTACACTTTCAGCACTAAAGATTTGGCACCTACAGCACTCAACAAAGATACTGATCGTGATAAACTCATAAGTAGAATATATGCCGTGCCTAATCCATACTATGGTTATTCAGGTTACGAAAAACCTAACAGTCGTTTTGATACCAAAATCAGGATTATCAATCTTCCTGCGAAGGCAGCAATCAATATCTATTCTTTAGATGGTACACTGGTGCGTTCGCTTTCTAAGAGTGATCCAAATACTTCATTCATTGATTGGGATATACGTAACGCTGCAGGTCTTCCAATAGCCAGCGGGATGTACATGATACATGTTAAAGCGGATGGTATAGGTGAAACTGTAATCAAATGGTTTGGTTCACTTCGTCCATTGGATGTTACCCAGTATTAATCTGATTTTAAATCCGGGCGGCAACCCCGCCCGGACTAATAAATAATTATTTTTCATACTTATGAAACAATTTTCGATAAAATCAATAGTTGCTTTGTGTGCCGTAGGCATGTCGTTTAGTG
Organism: Flavipsychrobacter stenotrophus; assembly: GCA_945902755.1. Lineage (GTDB taxonomy): Bacteria > Bacteroidota > Bacteroidia > Chitinophagales > Chitinophagaceae > Nemorincola > Nemorincola stenotropha_A. The sequence continues at coordinate 6,412 of CAMDNC010000030.1, read as the reverse complement.
CGTTTGCAGGCAACAAAGACCGTTCTGGTCAGGCAGGTGCTCCTGAAATGGTAATTAATCCTTGGGCCCGTACCACTGGTCTGTTTGGTCTAAATACTTCTCACATCGGTGGTGCTGAAGCTATGAAAACTAACATCGCTGGTTTGGCTCAAGTAACTTCTACTGATATTGGCGTATCAAGAGGTGTCTATCTGAGCGGTACAAATATCAATATTAACAACATTGCTATTGGTCAAAAAATAGGTGAAGCTGGTGTTATTGGTATCAACCTTATGTCTATGAACTTTGGCGACATCACCAGTACCTCATATTTCGAACCAGAAGGTTTTGGTACTTACCGTCCTCAGTTCCTCAACATGCAGTTGGGTTATGCCAAGCAGTTCTCTTCGCATGTCAATGCAGGGGCATCCGCTACTTACGTATCAGAGCAAGTGGGCAACATCACTGCATTGGGTATCGCTTTCGAAGGTGGTATACAATACGTAACAGGAAAAAGAGATAATTTCCATTTCGGTATCACACTCCGCAATCTGGGTAGCAACATGCGCTTCTCAGGTACTGGTTTCTCGGTAAATGCTGATAAACCACAAAGCTCTCCTACGTTTGCAGTGTCACAGACTTATCCTGCCGATAAGTTCTCAATGCCTACTTATCTTAATTTCGGTGCTGCATATGACTTCTATCTGGATGAGAATCATTTGATGAGTAAAGACAGCTTGCCTAAGCACAAGCTTACTGCAATGCTTAATTTTCAGTCTAATTCATTCAATAATGACTATTTAGGTGCTGGTGTTGAATATTCTTTCAAAGAAATGATTCAACTGCGTGCGGCCTATCGTTACGAAAAAGGAATCGGTAACATAGAAACCTCTACTACCATGTTTTCAGGTATAGCTGTTGGTGCTACTGCTCAAAAACGTTTAGGTGAAAGTGGTCCATTAGTATCAATAGATTATTCTTTCCGTCCTACTCAGCGTCCTGCAAACGGCGTTCACATGATGTCGCTGCGTTTTTCACGCTGATTCTAATTTTTATTGTATTTTTACATTGCAACGCTTCTGTCTCGCAGAAGCGTTGCATTTTTTCTTATATTCATTTAAACTGTTGGTATATGTCTGATTTGAACTATCTCACCAAAGAAACTTTGGCGCAGATGAGAGAAGAGCTCAACAAATTAAAGTCCGTTGGTAGAGCAGAAATTGCTAGGCAAATTGCCGAAGCAAGAGAAAAAGGTGACCTTAAAGAAAATGCAGAGTATGATGCTGCTAAAGAAGCGCAAGGCCACCATGAAGCTAAAATTGCTCAATTGGAGGCGGTAATAGTTTCAGCCAGAGTCATTGATGCTAAAAATATAGACATCAGTAAAGTGTCTATTCTCAGCAAAGTAACTGTTACAAATCTCAACAACAAAAAAACAGTTATTTACCAAATTGTTTCAGAAACAGAAGCAGATCTCAAAATGGGCAAAATCTCTGTTACTTCGCCTATTGGTAAAGGGTTGTTAGGCAAACACATTGGCGAAATTGCTGAAGTAACGGCGCCAAGTGGTACTTTCAAATTTAAGATCGAAGACATTACTATCTAAGTATGGCAGGCATTTTTTCCAGAATCATAGCAGGTGAAATACCGTGCTTCAAAATTGCAGAAAACGAATTGTTTTTTGCATTTCTAGACATTGCTCCTATGTGCGAGGGGCATGTATTGATTGTGCCTAAAATAGAAATTGATAAGTTCTTCGACCTTAGCGACGATGTACTCGCTTGTTGGTTCCTTTTCGCAAAACCAATCGCAATAGCAATTGAGAAATCTTTCCCTTGTAATCGTTGTGGTATCAGTGTAGTAGGTCTTGAAGTGCCACATGCCCACATGCATCTCATTCCCATCAATTCTGCTGATGATCTCAATTTTACCCGACCTAAATTAAAACTTGCCCCAGAGCGCTTGCAGCAAATACAGTCAATTTTAGTCGCTGCTTTAAAAGCATAAAGGTGCAAATGTTGACAACATATTTCCTCACAGCCTAACTTTTATCAGTTAGGCTGTTCATTTTTAGGGCCTTTCACTTCAGGAAACTCTTTATCACTTTTACAACCTTTTACTTTTCCAGTTTTCCAAGCCTTCATGTCAGCTTTATAATACGGTATATTACGTTCCGTCAACGACTCATTATCCATATCGCTTAGGTCTGGGCTGCCAGCATTTATCCACGCAGTATACCAAAAGTCTGCAGTAAATTGTATTGCCAATCTCATTTGTTTTTCTACCATTCCATCTAACAGCTCGTGATAGATATGTGCATACTCATATGTATGTATAGGTTGCCTGAACTTGTTCTTCAGTGGTGTACCGTCATTGCCCATTAAATATTGTTTATCCTCCGGATTGTCATTTTTCATTTTACGTTCCAGTTTCAGTAGCTTTTCTATTCGCTCATAGCTGCTGTCTATCATGCTCCAGGTAGCTGTTTCTATGTTTTTTATATACTTTGCTTCACCAGTGTACAACTTGTAGTTCTTTCCAAAAAGCTCAGGCAACTGCGACTCCCAAAACGCATGTATACCTTGCTGCCCAGTTAGTTGTCCATTATGGTTTATGGTAGTATGTAGTGGCATATGAGCATCACCTATGTAATGCCCCAAATCAGCTGCCAAAAAAAGTATTTCAGTCTTTCTCTTTTGTTTGAAAGCGGTAGTGAGTTTTACCATCATATCCTGAATATGCCAAGGTAGTGTCCCATATCTATTTACGCTATCTAGGCTATATTTTGCAATAGCTTCTTCAAGTTTTCTAGGCATTGGGTCAATTTTATAGTCATATTTCTCCATGTCTATATAGTGTCTGGGCCCCTCAGCCTTGTCGCCCATCGTATACTTACGTAGATCTGGCACTGTAGATTCTTCTACTATATAGTCCACATGATTATAAAAGAACATGCTCATTTCCTGAGGCAATGCCAAAACTGCACCTTTATTGATATGATTATGTCCCCACGTACCCCAACCATGCACCACAGATACACTACCAGCTATGAGGAACAAAACTGCAGCTGAAACTATAAACGTCTTTTTCATAACCCAATTAGAATATTACAGTAAACATACTACTGTTCATTCAAATACCATAAATTCAGTGAGTTATTATTAGGTATACAGTTCAGTTAACAGCCGAATGGGCCAAAGCCACCTTGCGCATGGCTACTATGCGCAGCACTAACACACCAGTAAAGAAAATCATAATACCTAGCAGTACCACAGCAGGCATAGCATGTAATAGCCATACAATGCCAGTCAACACTACGTTGGCTATTGCTATTACCGCTACCGCTCCATTGTGGCTGAAGCCAGCATCCAGCAAATAGTAATGTAGGTGGGTACGGTCGGCTCGAAGGGGGGAAATCCCTTTTGATGCACGCAACACAAACACTCTGAGGGCATCAAAAACAGGTATGAATACAAGGCTTATCAATACTAATAGGTCATGGTTTGATTTTTCTAATCCTGAAAACTTAATTTCATAACCTACTTTTCTCAGGTATATTACTGATAAAGTAAAAATCATAAATCCAAGTAACATCGATCCAGTATCGCCCATGTAAATGCGTGCAGGTGCTCTGTTGAAGTAAAGCAGCCCCATAGTAGCACCTGTAAGGCTGAATGAGATACAAGCCATATTTGTAGCCCCACTAGCTGCAAACATTGCTCCCAAAACGCCTGTATACAGTATAGCAAGTGTACACGCAAGCCCATCTATACCATCCATAAAGTTGAATACATTGATAAAAAAAGTACACAAAAAAATTGTGCCTCCCACACTTACCCAATAGGGTAGTTCATCAATGCCCGCTATGCCTTGTAATGACGCAATACGAATATCAGAAAATAGTACAGGTAAACTAGCTGCTAATAGTTGCGCCAACAGTTTTTTGGAGGGCCGCATATTCATGATGTCATCATAAATACCTGTGAAAAACAATACAACAGATGCAGCAATGATAGGGTAGCCATGCATATCTATAAAAAATGCTGCAATAACCATGTAACCTACAAATATGCCTATACCACCCAGGCTAGGTATCTCTGCCCCATGTATTTTGCGGATATTGTCAGGTATGTCAAATAGTCCTCTATGACGCGTGATAAAAATGATCTTTTTAACCGCATACATACTGATTATGGCAGACAATAACACAGCAGCACTGTATAGCAGGTATGTGGGCACGTCGTGTATCATCACAAGTTATAACGTAGGGTCTAGTTATTTATTTTGATAAAAAGTGACGAGTGAACGAATATAGATTAAAGCCACTATTTCCTATCTCAGATTCCAACGCAGTTTTTATACTTAGCTGACTGATGCCTCTCATTTTATGAGCTTGTATCAGTTGCCAGCATTTTTCAGTGAGGAGGTGTAGGCGTTTTTCGGGTATATTGTTCAGATTGGTTAGGTATTGCTCTATAGCGGCTGCCAGCTCTGCCACACCGGTATTTTCAGTGGCTACGGTTTTGAATACGGGCGTTTCATCATTACCATTGGCTTTTTCATGAGCCATTATACGCAAGTTTCTGTACAGTCCCTCAGCCCCATCTCTGTCTGCTTTGTTCACCACAAACAGATTGGCTATTTCCATGATGCCAGCTTTCAGTGTTTGCACTTCATCACCGGCTTCAGGTACTAGCGTCACTACCGTGCAGTCGGCAAGGCCAGCTATCTCCACCTCGCTTTGTCCTACTCCTACCGTTTCTACCAATACTATATCAAATGGGGCTTCTTTTACAATGTCCGTCACTTCTATTATACGTGCGCTAAGCCCGCCCAGTGCGCCACGGGTAGCCAACGAGCGAATGTAAATATTGGGGTTTGTATAAAACTCACTCATCCTTATCCGGTCGCCCAGCAAGGCGCCATAATTGAATGGTGAGGACGGGTCAACAGCTATAACCGCTATTTTTTTATTTTCTTTTATCCAGTGGTGCAGCAGTGCATTTACAAGTGTACTTTTGCCCGCGCCCGGAGGGCCGGTAACACCTACCACCCGTGCGTGCCTGTTTTCGTGCAGGTGCAGCAGCAGGTCTTCATATCCATCCAGTTCGTTTTCTACTATGGTTATGGCCCTTGCTATCGCTGCAAAACTACCTTTCCTTATCTCCTGATATAGTGTATCGATGTTGCTTTGCACTAAATATTCGTTTTCTGCGTTTTCTAAAGGTAACAGTATCTGACTTGTGAGCAAAAGTAGTTTTCTAAACGATAAAATGTATGATAAATCGCGTATTGCGCTGATTTGCATACTAGGTATGTTTGCAGGTTTTCTGGTTTCTAGGGTGGCATTGTCCATTTCTATGTTTCTTTTTGGTATCAATGCCATCCGCGATGTGCCTCCTCGGCAGTGGCTGCGTCAGCGGTGGTGGCTACTGGGGCTGGTGTGGGTAGCTATGTACGCCCTGTCTTGGTTTTGGTCAGATGGTAAGGGCGAGTGGAGCAATCACTTGCAAACCAAATTACCCTTCCTACTCCTACCGCTTGCCTTTTCTTTTCAGCCTAAGTTCTCGCCCCGTCAAATTCAAATATTTACGTTGTCCGTAGCGCTTATGCTTATCGGCTCTGCTGGCTACACCATATCACATTTTTTCATAGACCCACATTTTTACATTAGCGAGTACAAGGTATCGCACATGCTGCCCACCCTACCCAAAAACGACCACATACGCAGTAGCATGACTGCAGCACTGTTTGTGATATGGTGTATATATGCTTGGCCACAACTTACCCATCAGCGCATCAGGGCACTGGTAGGGGTATGCATAGCCCTGCTGGTAGCATACATACATGTACTGGCTGCCAAAACTGGTCTTATCTCATTGTACCTATTCGTAGCTGCTTGGGGTCTTTATTTGTCGTTTGGCAAGCAGCGACTACTAGGGTTGGCGGTCATCATAGCCATACCGCTCACGGTTACATTGGCGCTCAAACTCATACCCACACTCAGAGAGCGTGCCACCTACATAGGCTACACCATATATATGTACAACCACGGTCACCGCACAGCTATGCTGGGCGATATTGCCCGCATCATATCTTACGATCTCGCTTCCGACCTCATTGCCCAGCACCCCCTCACAGGCGTAGGTACTGGCGACATGAAGGCAGAGATGGATACACTTTATTTCCAACGCCACCCAGAGATAGACGAACATGGCAGGCTACTGCCTCACAATCAGTTTTTGGTGGTGGGTTTGGGCTGTGGTGTGCCTGCCATGCTGGTATTTATAGCTTGGATACTAGCACCACTGCTCCGGCTGCGGCGCAACAGACAAAGCTTTTTCTTTGTAGTAGTGTGGCTCATACTACTGATACAACTACTCATAGAGCCCGTGCTAGAGGTGCAGTTTGGTGTGTTTGTGTATCTGTTTTT
>CAMDNC010000029.1 GCA_945902755.1 Flavipsychrobacter stenotrophus | reverse complement strand
GTTGCCCAACTCCCCACCGGTTTGCCGCGCAGGTAACTTCCAGTTATTTCAACAGAACCATTAGCGTCGTACTGTATCCAATGCCCATGTTGTAAATAGCCGTCACCATTGGGTATAATACCACCCTCCGCCACAACTTTCGATTTTTTCCGCTTATTCACTAATTTATAATACAACAACTCTTCATTAATTGCTACTACATTTACGCTGTCGCCTGATGCAGCATAGTACCTTAATGTATCATTTTCTTTCAGCAATCGATTGTCCTCTTCCGATACAAATTTTATTGGTATCAAAACCTGCGCATTTATTTTGCCTACTGCAAAACTAAATACGAGTAAAAAAGCTACTATACATCTCATCATTAAACCAAAATAATATCACAAAAGTACAATCCGAATCACTTTTTAGCTGATTTACTTTTGACCTTAGCGCCCGCAACTAATGCGTAAGAAGCATCTATCTGCTCTTTCAGTAGCTTTCTGCCTAGTGTACCATCTAGGATAATGGTATTCCAGTGTTTTTTATTCATATGATATCCAGGCAATATGCAAGCATACTCATCCCTCAATGATACAGCTATTTCAGGGTCACACTTTACATTTATCCGGACAGGGTTATCGGTAAGACTAAGCAATAAAAACATTTTTCCTTTGGCCTTAAAAACAAGCGTTTCCTCGTCAAACGGGAATGATTCTGTTACCTCAGGCATCGATACACAGTATTCTCTTATTTCTTCTACATTCATTTTACAGCAATTAACTTTGTATTCTAAAGCTAGTAGCGAAGAAATCTTTCTTAGCCAAAACAGCGCTAAGAAAATGATGACCGTAATTACAGTTCTTTCCTCAATCTAGCTACAGGTATATTTAGCTGTTCCCTGTACTTTGCTACCGTACGGCGTGCGATGTTATACCCCTTTTCCATCAGCATGTCTGTAAGGTGCTCGTCAGATAGAGGCTTGCGCTTATTCTCTGCACTAATCATTTCATGTAGTATGGTTTTCACTTCCCTTGTTGATACCTCCTCCCCGTTGTCGGTATGTAGCGCCTCAGAAAAGAAAAACTTCAGTTTGTAGGTACCATATTCTGTTTGCACATATTTACTATTGGCTACCCGCGATACTGTAGATATATCCAGGCTTGTCATGGCAGCTATGTCTTTAAGAATCATGGGTTTCAATGCAGTTTCGTCTCCCGTCACAAAAAACTCTCGTTGAAACTCTATAATAGCCTGCATAGTGTGAAGTAGCGTATGTTGGCGCTGTTTTATAGCGTCTATAAACCACTTCGCTGCATCTAGTTTCTGCTTAATAAACAGTACTGTTTCTTTCTGGTTTTTGTTTTTCTTCTCGCTTCTGTCATAAGCCTTCATCATTTCCTTATATCCCTCCGATATCCTCAATTCAGGTGCATTCTTCGAGTTCAGTGTTATCTCGGGAATTCCATTGTTGTTATACACAAAAAAATCAGGAATGATATAACTCTCCGCTTTGTTTACTACTGTGTAGGCTGCTCCTGGCTTAGGATTCAGTTTTATAATACTGTTTATTACTCCTTTGAAGTCTTCATCATTTAACTCAAGATATTTCTGTATCTTATCGTAGTGCTTCTTCGTAAATTCACTAAAATACTTATCCAATACTTTTATTGCGTCTCTCACAGGTTTACTGTCAGACATTCTCTTCAATTGCAATATCAAGCACTCTTGTAGTGTCCACACACAAATACCCGGTGGGTCAAAGAGCTGAATCTCTAGTATCAATTCATTAATTTCCTCTATGCTTGTTTCAATGTTTTGCCCAAAAGCCAAATCATCGGCAATAGAACTTGCCTCTCTACGTAGATAGCCATCTTCATCCAGGCTTCCAATAATTTGTTCGGCAATTTTATGCCTCCTGTCGTCCAACTCTAGCATACCTAGTTGGTCTAACAGATAATCATGAAAACTTGTTTCTACCCTAGCTGGTGTTACTGTTCTTTCTTCACTACCGCCACTGTAATAATCGTCACTGTAGTCATAACCAGTGCTCTCATCATCTTCACGTCTCAAAAAATCATCTAGGTCTACCTTCTCCGCAGTATCATTGCTTAGCTCCACATCTTCCAGTTGCTCTTCACCATCTTCATTATTTGCTGGAGCATCATCTAACTCATACGTATCTTGTTCGGTTGTCGGCGTATCCAACTCAAACTCTAAAGCAGGGTTTTCTTCCAATTCTTCTTTAATCCTTTCCTCCAGATTAGCGGTAGGTATCTGCAACAGCTTCATTAACTGTATCTGCTGAGGAGACAATTTCTGAAGTAACTTTTGCTGGGTCGACTGTCTTAGCATAGTATTACGGGTTGTAAGGCTACAATGAAAAGTTGAAAATAAGAATAGTTTACCACTAGTGTATAACTGTTAGCCTATTGCGATTTTTTTCTTTGCAACCAAGTTTATGCTTGCAAAAATAAAATTTAATGCCACAAAATAGTTTACATGTCCCCTCATAGGTTGTTAATATTTAAAATAACACTGTCAATTGTTAAAGTTCTTTTTTTCTCACTCCTTGTATTGTATATTGTTCCTTAGACTTTAATCCATCAGCAGACATGAGCAAAAAACCATACATATCTCCTTCTTTTTCGTATGTCCCGCTCGAGGAAACATTACAAATAACACCACGTAGAAAAAAGCTTTTTATAGGAATACCAAAAGAGTCTGCTTTTCAGGAGAATAGAGTACCCCTTACGCCAGAGGCGGTGTCAGTATTGGTAAATGATGGTCATGATGTAGCAGTAGAGCATGGTGCTGGCAATGGATCGTTTTATTCCGACAATGACTATAGCGAGGCTGGTGCGCATATTGTCTACGACAAAGCCGAACTATACCAAGCCACCACTATCATAAAGTCTGCCCCTATCTCTGAGCAAGAGTTAAGCCTGCTGCAACCCAATCAGGTTGTCATATCGCCCATTCACTTACCACTCATGAAAGCAGAAATATTGGAGCAGTTATTGGCAAAAAAAATTATTGCTATTGCTTTCGATTCCATAAAAGATGATGCAGGTTCCTACCCCATAGTACGCTCTATGAGCGAAATTGCAGGTAATTACGCAATAATGATTGCCGCTCGGTTTCTGGGCAATGCGGACAATGGACAGGGAGTGTTGCTAGGTGGCATTTCAGGCTTGCCACCTGCACGCGTTCTCATAATAGGCGCTGGTGTAGTGGGTGAATTTGCAGCCAGGGCTGCTTTTGGTTTAGGTGCATCTGTCAAAATTTTCGACAACTCTGTTTACCGCCTCATGAGGCTGCAAAACAACATTGGCAGACGCTGCTTCACATCAGTCCTAGAGCCCACAACACTTGCCGAGGAACTACGTAATGCAGATGTAGCCATAGGTGCACTAAAACCAGTCAATGGTATAACCCCAGTAGTGGTTACAGAACAAATGGTAAGCAACATGAAAGCAGGATCAGTAATTATTGATGTAAGCATGGATAGAGGAGGATGCTTCGAAACGTCACGACTTACCTCTCACGAAAAACCAACTTTCAAAAAATACGATGTCATTCATTATTGTGTACCCAACATAGCCTCTGGTGTATCACGCACGGCATCGCGTGCCATCAGCAATGTTCTCATGCCCATTATGCAGCAAGCAGCTGATATTGGTGGTGTAGAAGGCGTTATCGTTAGCAAAAGTGGTATACGCCGTGGTGTGTATGTGTATAAAGGTTGTATTACTAATGCCCCTATTGCTCGGCGTTTCGGCATGAAGTATACCGACCTCGATTTATTATTGTCTTCACAAAGCTAATTTTCCATCATTCGAAAAACATCAATACTGTTATGCCTAACAACCGAATGAATAAAACGATTGCCGGATATCATCTGCTCATGATTTTGTCTGCAGTCGACTTCAAAGTACATGTTAATGAAGATAAAATTATTCGCGAATACCTTGCTGCAGAATTCCCTTTCCATGTCAACATTGACAAACAAATGGAAATAATTAGCAGTCTGCATCCCGAAGAATGGGAACAACATTTCAGAATATCGATGGATGATTTTTATGACGATGCTACGCCTGCCGAACGCCGCAGTCTTATCAAATTTGCACTGCAGCTAGCCAAGGCCGACAACATCATCACTCACGAAGAAAACCATTACCTCAACCTACTCTTTGAAAACTGGGAAGATCTTGCCAATCTTTAATCATTGCATTAAGTAGCCCACTTAGGGCCACCTCTGTTTTATTATTTTCGCTAGCATTGCAGCTACACTGCTTCCTAAGGCTACCCCCATGCCACCCATTCTATAAGCACCAAACACCCTGTCAGTTATTGGCTTCACAATGGGCTGCTTAGTGCTACCAAATGCCATAATACCCGCCCATCTTTGTGCAACTTTTACTTCCGTTCCAGGCAATATCATAGTTGCTAGTTTATGATCTAGGTCATCATGTATCAATTGATTTAAAGCAATTTCAGAAGTTTGCTCAGTATCAAAATCCAGATTCCGCCCCCCACCAAACAGCACTCTGCCGTCTATCTCTCTGAAATAATAATACCCCTTATTAAAGTGAAATATTCCTTTTATTTTTAGTCCCTCTATTGACTCTGTTATCAGCACTTGCCCTCTGCCAGGCACAATGTCTTCCTCGGGCATCAAGCTCTTTGTAAATGCATTCGTACATATACTTAACGTGTCGCAGGAGAGCGGCCACTCTTCTTTCCTGTACTGCGCTTCTACCGTCACCGCTACCCGCTGTTCTTCTTCATCATACCTTACTACATTAGCGCCGGTTTTTATCTCTATACCTCTTTGTATAGCTAGGTCAGTAAGCGCTCGCATCATCTTGCCAGTGTTCAGCTCGCCTTCGCAGGTCTGTCGCACCATAGTGCTCACACTGGCCTGATCAAATCCGAATTGGACCTGCATACCTCCTACCTCTTCAAAGGCCGGCTTATCTGTCACCGGCAGCAATAGCCTATTCAGGTAGTCCAGTTGGTCTATTGCATATAGCTCACTCTCGCTTATCAGCTCATAACTACCATTGGCCCTATACCCTATCCGTTCGTCTCCCAGCCTTTTACGCAGCAGTTCCAGCCCATCTTTGCGCTGTGCAAACAACGCTACTACATCATCTTCCGATGCATGTGTCAGGTCATCCAGTAGTTCGGTAGCGCTGCCCATACACGCAAAACCAGCATTGCGGGTACTAGCACCTGTCGGTAACAACCCACGTTCCAGCACCAATATACGTGCACCAGTATACTGCTCACTGAGCTCTATAGCAAGACTCAACCCTACTATACCTCCGCCCACTACTATGTGATGATAATGGCTGAACGACTCCCGTTCCCAATAGCTTAACATTTTTGTAGCTAGTTAGTTTTAGTTGATTAATACTTCACCACTTTCAGCACTTGCTGATCCGTAGCAGAAACTGCTTTGAGAAGATACACACCTGATGGTACATCAGGCAACGACATCCGGAATGGATTGTTAATTCCCTTGTGAAAAGAAGCTCTGGTCGCATACACTGGTTTCCCTGTCATGTCCATTAGCCTAAAGTCTACTTGCTGGTCTGTATAGGGCGACAATACCAATTCCAACTCATTTACAAATGGATTTCTAGTTACACTTACCCAATTTTCGGATATATCTACCCTCAAAGAGTCTTTGACATGTAATGCTATATCCCTTGCACAGTTAAAGTCAGGTATTCCATACCCTTGTTGTGCTGTTGGTGTGTTGTAAAGTGTGGCACACTTTATTATTATTTGCTTTAGTTGATAGGGGGTAGCCGATGGTATGGCCTGCCACAGACACGCAGCCCAACCCGCTATTTGTGGCGTAGCAAAGGAAGTGCCATTCTGATTCACATACCCACCCATTCCGTTAAAAATCGCCGCAGCTTGCCCCATTGCACATACATCAGGCTTTATGCGTCCTGCTGCGTTAGGGCCATAGCCACTATTGAATGCGCTACCACCAGTCGCCCATACAGACCCTACGGTTACAGCACTGTCGGCATCACCCGGTGTCAGTACCATATTCCATCCGCCGCCACCTTCATTACCGGCACTAGTTACAAACAACATTCCTTTAGTAGTAGCTATATTGGCCGCCTTACTGGCTATCGTGGTTTTCCCATCAAAATCTGTCGCAAAGACAAAATCGTCTGCTGGATTATCAAACGTATTATACCCCAATGAGGAAATAATAATATCTGCACCTATACTATCTGCCCTCTCTGCTCCAAATAGCATGTTCACCAGTTCCATTGGCTGCTCAGACATTGCATCTTCCGTCACGTACAGTGCATACGATGCCATAGGCGCGCAACCTACATAAGTATTGGGCACATAACCAGCCATCGCCGATAGTACCCTGCTGCCGTGCGTATCAAAAGCGAATACATTATCACTGGCCAAATTAAAGTTGTACTTATCTACCATTCTTCCGCTAGACCACATACTATTGAAACCGGTATGCGTATCTGCGTCGGCAAAACCTCCATCAAAAACAGCTATCAGCATTCCATTGCCAGTATAACCACCATCGTGCAATGTACCGCCTTGCAGTAGCGCTGTTTGTACCCAAGTGTTACCATAAAACGCAGGATCGGCAGTAGCTCTGGATGCCGCCTCATATGTTTCTGTTAATGGATTAGAAGCTACAGGTTTATGCAAGCTGTCGGCATAGTAACCAGTTAGTTTGCTGCTGCTTACAAAAGAGATAGTATCTAACGCATGAATGGCTGCAGAGTCTCTTAATAGTACCACACAAAGGTTCAGCCATTTTGACGAGCCATGAATCTTACCGCCAGTAAGTGCCAGCACACTGTCTATGTAAGTTCTGTTTACGGGTAGGTCTGTACTATCTATTGCTATACCCTGACGGGTTCTCCTGTCTGTAGCCCTTGCAGACAAATAGCTGATTGGACTCGATAAAGAATAGGCAGTATTATTTTTATCAGTGAAACGAACTATGTACGCAAATTGCTCTGCATATAGCCTCCCGCACATCATCATCCCTAAGGCCAGTAATATTGTCGTTGCACTCCTGCGCATATTATCAGTTATGGTCTACAGCCCGCATCACTACAGTGTAGCCGTTTACGCACTGGGAGTTGTTGGCTTGGTATGTCCAGTGTGTCAGCTCGCGATATACAAGCCCCACATTGTATGCATACACCGCCTTCGAATAGGTGCGATAGGCAGCTACCCCAGAAACTACATCGGGATAGTTTACAGATTCATCATTTTCTAATACAGTAACAGTATTGTCAAAGTTCACGTAACCCGTATTAAATGACTTACGATAATTACGGTATTGATAATCCCAATTCTTCAAAAAATTAAAGTCAGGGTCGTTGATGGGTGCATTTACATTACCCTTCCACGTATAGCCATCTGTTATTGGAAAAGACATTTTTATGTATTTCACATTGTCTTGTGTCCAATTCAGCCCGTTTGCAGTAGGATTGAGGATAATAACACCCTGAGGACGCCAAATAGCACCATCATAGGGGCGGCTAAAAACATCAAGAATGTAAGAAAGCTTATTAGTAAAGTTTTTCCTGTCGGTAAAAGTATCAGTAACTACATACTTCATCTGAGATTTTACGTTATACCTTGTGCATAGTACCTCATCATAATAAGTAGAATCTACTTCATATGTAACCGAACTACCAAACGTAAGAGGGAAATAGTTACGTGTAGCATCTGTTTGGGTATTATTGTTTTTTTTGCACGATACAAACATTGTACTGCTGATTACAGCTAGCACCAAAACCGTTAAAATCTTTTTAGTCATAAGATCCCGCAATGTAAATATTTCACGTAAATATAAGTAAAGAAATGGAAAAAGGGGAATATTTTGGAAAAACCAACACTTTACATGCCTAATCTACTTAGGTGAACAACCTGTTATATATCCTTACTTAGGGCCCTTCTCAAAAACCAACAACTTCGAATGAACGATAGTTGTTGGTTTTTATATGCAAGAAGGGATAGGGATTCCAGGACAAATTCTTAGTACATCATTTTGCTACTATAAATCAGTTTATATCTATTTCGACAACCTATACCCCAGTGTCAATCTTATATAGGGCACGGACAGTGGTCTATTTACATTATAACCCACAACAAGGTTTTGCTGCACAATGCACTGCTGCACCAGTACATCTGCCAGCCAGCGTTTGCGCAACTCATAACTCACCCCAAACATGTACCCAAATCGAAACATACCCCCTGTTTCACTAGGGTACTGTGGCCCTGTATACCCCGATAATGGATTACCTGTATAGGTTATGCCTGTGCCTGTTGGTGCGGGTGCGGGCGCATAAAACTGGGCGAGTGTATTCACATACCCTGTTTTAGGCATAGCCTTAGCTGTGTAGGTATGCTCTGTTACGCCCATTTTTTTACCATACACAGTATTCACACCTCCGTACACACTCAGCCGCTTAGTCAACTTATATTGCAACAGCAATGGCAACTCTATTTCCATGTAGTTACCACCAGTTTTATTGGTTTTCACCACCGAGTCATACCGCTCTGTATATTCATAATTACGGTTCCAAAGTGTATCTCCCGTAAGCACCAGTATTAGCAGCGCACTATCCGTGATTTTATAGCTGCCTGTCCCAGGATTTACATCGTAATAGGTAGTAGCACTACCCACATTTCTTGTAGATAGCCCTGCCATCTTTAACGCAGGTTGTACCATCAGCGACAACCGATCTGAAAATTTATATTGCAAATAGGGCGACACTACCGCTTTATTAGCCCCACCTACGGCCATCCCTGTTTCTACCCCGGCTTTCACACCCAGCACAAATCTTCTGCTATGTGTTGTGGTATCACTTTTCACGCTATCTATAGCACTAGTAGCAGCAACTCTTATTGTTGAGTCACTCATAATTGCACTATCATTTTTTGCAGCCGCTGCCAATATAGCCGTAGTGCTTATCGCAGGTTTCATATCATTCCCTACTATATAATCGCTAGCATTTTCTTCTTCAGGCATTTTGCTGCTTAGCACCCATTTAGCACCAGCTTGTACTGCTGTTTTCGATGCTAGTATTTCCTCTTGTTTTCCACCCTTAGCTGCCACCGCAGTACCTAGCGCATTTTCTGTCTCTGTTTCTTCAGCACTCACATCACCTGTCATTAGCGCTTTCTGTTTGCTCGGTCCAGCCTGTTTGGCCTTTGCTGAATGAGCTACAGCCGCTTCATTTACTAATCGATTTTGAGCTTTTAGTCTGGTTCCATTTACTTTACCAGCTAACGTACTTGCTTGCTCCTTTACCGTTTTATTACATCTTTCCTTCCCTATATTAGGCGCGGGTATAGTAAGTTTCTTATCCTTTGCAATACCAGTAGCTTTATTATCCTGCTTATTATTATCACTGGCAGCTTGTACTACTTTCTTTGGCTCAGTATCTACAATCCCTGCTTGTGCCTCTTTCTTACCTGTCGACTTCTTGTTGGCTATAGCTGCGGCAGGCATACCCACATTTACTTTCACAGGCTTTTTACCTGCCGTTTTCGCAATAGCTACATTCTGCACAACAGCCGTTTCTCTTCTATTAAGTACCTTTTGCTCCTGTACATTTTGAGGGGTATCTTCCTTTTTGTTTTTGGCTTCAACTATTGTTTCTGTATTTACAGTACTCTTAGCTGACACCCGTACCTGTTCCATTTTTCTTGCGGCCGTAGCATTTTGGCGCTCTGCCTTTTGTTTATCTGGTACTGGCACTTCAACTGCTGTACTTGTTTGCACGGTTTTGGCCGCGCTTGCACTGACTGTAGTATTTGTTGCCCGAGATGTTTTCTTTGCACTCGTTTTGTTTGCTATAGCAGTAGCTTCACTTTTTAACGCTACCCTGCCTTGTCCTTTGCCATTTTTTGCTTCAGAGTCATTTTGCGAGGGCGGCAACACCGAGTTATTGATGGTTTTTCTCACCACCATAGCGGTTGCTTTTTGCTTTACAGCATTATCCTGATTTTCACTCAGCTTACTAGCCAATACCCCTTTTGCCTTTTTATAAGATGGCCTATTCTGCTTTGCTGCGCCATGTTTCCTTATTTGGTTTACAGCTACTTTCTTTTGGTCGGTTTTTATTCTTTTTATTTTTCTATCAATTGCACTTGTAGCTGAATTAGACACAAACGCTTTTTCCTTTTTATTCTCATTACCTGTCAAAGTACCATCATTGTTTAGTTCTTTTGTTTCTGTATCCTCCAAAGTTGTAGGCTCTTTAGCTGTAGCAGCAACAATTTCATCATTTAGTTTACCCTTGGTTTCATCAACTACATTACCCGCACTAGCTTTAGCTATCTGCACACCCTTTCCCTTCATGTTTTTAGCGGTACTAGTAGATTCACTAGCATAGGCATTTTTCCTTTCTTCAATTGCTATTGCCTCCGGTACCTGCTCTACTACTACTATCCTATTTTTTTTCTTTTTACTCACTACATACCCAGCATCTTCTAGCTCTTTTCCCTTCCTTTCTTCAGTCTCATTCTCATCAGTTTCCATATGCTCAAAATCATCATAGCTATACATACTCGTACCTGTTGTAGCAGCATTTTCGGAAGTAGTATTTTTTTCATCCTTTACAGTTGCCTGTTGTTTTTCTGCAATACGCTCAGTGGTTGCCTTCGGTTCTTTACTACTGTTTTTTTGTATATGTCCAGTTTCATTTCCTTTTTCAACTTCTGGCGCTGACTCACTAGTTACATTGTACTGCCTATTTGCATCTTCTTTTTGTGCAGGCATAGTGTGTGCCGCACTTTCTTCGGTTGTATTTTTCTCTTCACCTGTTACAGTTTCACCAGCTAGAGGCAGCACATTGATGTTCCCTTCAGCTGTTACCAGCTGTAATGTTTCCTTACCAGATTCCGACATATACTGCATACCTATGCTAGCGCCTAGTACCATTGCTACTATCAGTATGCCTATATACCAAAACCACCTAATCGGAAATACCCTCCGCTTCTTGTCGTTATCTAGTCGCCTTTCCAATGCCTGCCACACCGCTGGTGGAGGGGTTTCAGCATAGTCCGCAAAACCCTCCCTGAATAGGTCGTCTATGTTATCAATATTGTTATCCATCTCTATGTTTACTAACTCATGAAATTTATTTTCTCCTTCAGTCGTCGACGGGCATCATTCAAATACCACCTGCTGTTCGACTCAGTTATATTTAGCATTTCTGAAATCTCTTTGTGCGCATAGTTTTCTATGACAAACAGGTTAAAAACAGTTCTGTGCACTTGTGGCAATGACTGTATCATATCAATCAATTCCTTATGTGCCATTTTTGCCATTGGCTCACTGCCCACATAGGCATCTTCTGGTTGCAACTCCTTGTATATGTCCTTCCCTATACTTTTTCGTAGATAATCTGTTACGGTGTTCACCACTATTCGCCTTATCCATCCCTCAAACGACCCCTGAAACGAATACTGCTCCAATTTTGTCAACACTTTATAAAACGAGTCATTCAACACTTCTTCAGCAGCAGGGGCATTATCATAGATATATCGCCTTATTACACCATAGGCTTTGGGTGCAAACCTGTCATACAATTTCTTTTGTGCCATCCTCGACCCATTCATACAGTCTCGCAACAGGGCATAGAGCTCACTCTCAGTAAGCATTACACCACTATCATTCATATACTGCTTATATGTGTCTTCGTGCGCCAACTATCTCAATTTTCCCTGCGTTAGCATATTTTATTCTGTCTTTGCATAGCAATTCCTATTGCCTATGACGAGCCTCAATCAATAAACGTTAGTAACAAAAATATTTTTCTCATTTCCTCACATTATTTAGAAACTACTCGTCTCTCATCTGTTAACAACAACTACAACCTATACCACAAATGTGATTCAATTTATTATTAGCACTCAAAAAATGCCATATTCAACCTACAATTGCTAATTTAGCAATACAACATTAAACCATTAATAAAACTTCTGATGAAGAAAATATTACTATCTGCTCTAGCGCTATGCACAGCTTCTTTATATGCCCACGGTCAGGCCACATCTCTGAGTGAAGATCTTAATTTAAAATGCGCCACTGGCAGTGGTATTCCTGCCGGTTGGCAGTTTTACAACCCCATCCCTAGCACAATACCTCTGGGAATGTGGCAATGCGGCGTAGCTTTTGGTCGCTTTAGCACCCCAGGCATTAGTTGTTCAGGGTTATATGGTTCACCGCTTACATATTACCTTGATACCTCTATCCTCATTACCCCAGCGCTCAATCTCAGCGCATACTCTGGTAATATTTACCTCAATTTTGATACAAAAACCACCGCTATCAATTTGGGCGCTAGAATGCAAATAGTATATACAACAGACACTACCGATTCCTTATTGGATATGGCTACCGACATCACTGCTGCTATGATGCCTGTTTTCAGTAATGATGATGTTACTGATTGGGTCACCCATCAGGCCAATCTAACTCCTTTCAAAAACATCGTGCCGCTATACATTGGCTTCCGCTACACCTCTGCCGCAGGCACTACTGGCAATCGCTGGTATCTCGATAATATCGGCACCACTACCGAAAAACTTGAGCTTTCTGTAAACCCCAATATCAATTCCACTACTGCCCCACTTTCGTTCTCAGGCAGCATCACCGATAATAACCTCACAATCAGTTGCCACAATTCATTCCCTGCTACCTATAGTTTACAACTTCTTGATATTACAGGTCGTATCATTCACTCTCAAAGCCTTAACCTACCGTCTGGCACTTCTACTCACAATATTGGCGGCTTACCTGTTTCTACAGGCATATACATTGCTCGCTTGTTAAGTGAGCACACCCAAGCCAAAGCCAAAATACTGTCTAGGTAAATACACACACTTAAAAATGAGTACCTTTGACGCTCAGGCATTTTAGCTACTCATGCATACATTATCAGAAGAAAACTATCTAAAAGCTATATATAATATAGCACAGCAGGGTCATGCCAAAATCACCCCTACTGCCATTTCCGATGCCCTCGGCAACAATCCTGCATCTGTGGTAGATATGCTTAAAAAACTTGCTGATAAACAATTGGTTAACTATGAAAAAAGTAAGGGTGTAGCGCTTACGTCCACTGGCCAAAACGTAGCGATCTCTATTGTTCGTAAACACAGACTATGGGAAGCATTCCTACTCGAAAAACTTGGCTATGGCTGGGATGAGGTGCACGATATTGCAGAGCAACTAGAGCATGTTTTTCACCCTGAGCTCGCCGACCGATTAGATAAATATCTGGGCTACCCCCAATACGATCCCCATGGCGACCCCATACCAAAGGCAAATGGGGAAAGCGCAGTTTCTTACAAAACACTACTTGCCGAAATAGAAGAAGGAATAACTTGCAAAGTGGTTGCTGTTAAAGATACAAGTGCTGCATTCCTGCAAGACCTTAAAAAGATCGATATTGGTATTGGCACCTATATTACACTCTACGAAAAAATCCCCTTCGATCATTCTATGATCATCGAAATTAACCACAATCGACAAGCTACAGTCTCTCGCATCTTTGCCGACAATCTGCTAGTGCAAGAATAGACAGCATTACTTTGTGTATATTCTCTTTTTGGTTTCTGCCGACACCGTTTTGCTGTTAAGCATATACTTCAATATACGGGCATGTAAGTCTGTGTCCTTTTCTTTGTTATCTGCATCATTGAGGTAGGTCAATATTATCCTTCTGTCTTCATTCAGGCTTCCACTATAGTTCAGCACACTAGGCACATTTTCCTGCACAGCATAACGCAGATACCGCAACTCCACATCCGCTGGGCTCATTTTTATAGCTTTCTCCAGGTCCCCTTTTCCCGCGTAGAAGTATTTTACTCTCGTATATGGGTTACTGGTGTGGTTACACATCATCATACTTGCTACTGCTTTATAGCCCAGCATTTTGGGGTCGCTAGCACCGTATGCCCTGGTTAGTGCATATAGTTTTTCTGCTGCTATTTTGTCATTGTACGACAAATAATAAAGTTTACGCAGTTCCACCACATCATCCACTGTTGCCCACGCTGGCAACACACATAGCTGCATTGCCACTACAACACACCATTTTTTTAGTATTCCAGTATTCATTACCCTTGTTTCACTTTTGTCAGCATTCATGCTCCTTACCTATTAACCTCAGGAAAAACCAGCCCGTCCAAGAATACATTGCCTTTCTCAAACGGTATCTCCTTATCCGATATTGCTATTAACACGGCTATATAATGCCCATTCGTCCACCCCTTCACATTGAGGTTATTCTTTTCTTTGTCTTTCCAGTAGTCTATCATGCCTCTTGTATCTTCCCTGCCTCTCAATCTGTGTCCTTTACCATAGCCAGCCGCGGCTTCGATCCCGAACGATGACTTTATATAATCCAGATACTGCTCCAGCACCTGTTCAGCATCGTTTAGGCGCTCAATTTTTGCTTTCAATTGCACACATATCAGGTCATAGGTCACCGCACCATCCTTGCATTCACCAGTATATACTACCGACGAATCAGGACTATGTGTTACTTCAAAAGTGCCAGGGTTACAGAAAAAATAAGCCGAACACCCAGACCTACCAATAGCATATTTTTTCAATGTTTGCCCACTTGCTATTTGAAACACACTGAAGTAAAATAAAGAGAAAAATAAAACCCTTTTCAAAACTGCCGGATTATAATGAATTGTAAATTTAAAAAACTAACCACAAACATACTTTGTAAGAAAAGTATAATCTTATTTTGCACAGGACAATTCATAATTTCATGAAAGCAGATTTATCCAAACAGTACAAAGACTATTACTCTGCCAAAACCACCCCAGCAATTATTTCTTTCCCTGCAGCTCAGTATATTGCTTTGATAGGCAAAGGCGACCCCAACGGTCCCTTATTTGCTGCCAACATTGCCGCTGTATATGGCACAGCATATACAATCAAGTTTGCTTGCAAAACTCAGGGCAACGACTTCACAGTTCCCAAGCTTGAATGCCAATGGTGGTACGACGAGCAAATCTACCCAAACCTTACTATAACTGATGCTCCTAACAATATCCCTCGCTCCGATTGGGATTATAGACTACTACTTCGCTTACCTGATTTTGCTACCCCGACCATGGTAACAAACGCTGCTGATTCGGTTTTTAGCAAAAAAGGCAGTGCAGAGGCAAAGAACATTGCCTATTTCCAACTACCTCCCATGCAGGCAGCGCAGATATTACACGTCGGCCCTTTCGCTACAGAGCACGATTCTCTTATTATACTCTACAATTACATGCAGCAAAACAACCTTTTTAGAAATGGCCCACATCACGAAATCTACCTTTCTGACTTCAGAAAAACCGCACCCGAAAAACTAAAAACCATCCTGCGCGAACCTGTTAAATTGGGATAGTTTAGCTGCGCATACTCAAGGCTCCTTCACTATTATCGTCGGCTGATGGTATATCGGAAAGTTGCACGAGTTAGAGATAAAACACTTTTCCCGTGCCTTTCCATGCAACTGCTCGGCATCCTGCACTCTTGTGCCATCTGTAATGGTTACTAATGGGTGTAGGGTTATTTCCGTAAATCGGCCTCTTTCAGTAGCCGTAGCCTCTACCATCTCTCCTTCTGGATAGTCTATGTATTCATGTACTATTATACCCGCATCGGCACACAAGTGCAAATACCACAACATATGACAAGACGACACAGCAGAAAGCAAAAACTCCTCCGGATTGTGCTTCGTATTATCTCCTCTAAATGCTGGATCTGACGAACACATCAGGTCTGCTTTGCCTTCTGCCTTCACCGTATGGCTGCGCTCATAGGCAGCAGCATGGCTGGTACCCGTGCCATTATTACCAGTCCATTCAACGGTCAATGTATAATGATGATGTCCTTTCATAGTCATGTTTGTTTTTCCTACTACAATAATACTCATTATTCACTCTACAATTCTTATTAGCACCATTGTATCTCATTAAGAAGCCGCCCTTTCCGGCGGCTTCTTAATATTTCTGTTATCCTATGTTTGCACGCTTATCGCAATAAGGTTAAATTACCACTCTTGTTAAACACCCTACCACTCGCAGTTGTAGCACTAATATCATACACATACACTCCAAGCGGTTGCGGTACACCTTTATAGGTACCATCCCAGCCGTCGTCGATGTCTTTCGACTCATACACCATCACACCCCATCTATCATATATCCTGAAGTGACGCAGAGTAGCAAATCCTCTTCTTATAATCTTGAACTTGTTGTTGATGCCATTACCCGGTGCAAACGCATTAGGTACCGTTAGAATACCTTCCGTATTCACATTTACATTTATCGAATCTTTGGTTTTACATCCCCACTCTGTCACACCCGTCACCACATACTTTGTGCTCACCTCAGGTGCCGCTATTGGGTTTGATATGTACTTCCCACTTAGCCCACCAGATGGTGTCCAGCTAAATATATTACAGTTTGTAGATGGGTCTATTTGGTAGGTTTCTCCAGGATACAACGTTACTGAGTCTTCTAGGTGAATCACCGCATCAGGTTTCACCATCAGTCTTATAGTACCTGTGTCAGTACAGTTGTAAATGTTTTTTGTCACTACTGTATACTCCATATTTGTTTCAGGGCGCGCTATTACCGTTGCACCCACAGTGTCATTCAGGTACATATACGGATACCAATTGTAGTAGGCTATCGCGTCACTATTCACTGCTGTCATCACTACCGAGTCTCTTGGGCACACTGTCTTGTCTTCACTTACCGAAACTGTAGGTTTCGGATTCACCAATACCCTAATGGAGTCTATCACACTCGGACAACCTTCAACTGTTTGGTTTACATAGTAAAACGATATACCTGTCACATCGGTTGGTGGCTTCGGCGGTGCTGCTGTTCCTGTACCTCCCGCCGACGATGTATACCAAAGCACATTCGTTCCAAATGCTTGCAGGTAAGGTGCATCATAATATTGACAATAGGTCAGCCACTTAATCCATGGCGCTGCGGGTGTTGGGTTTACTACTACTTCATGAGAGGCATAGTTGTAACATCCATCCATAAACACAGTGACATTATACATACCACTATGCTCCACGCTTACCGGCGTTCTCGATGGATTTTGCGCATTAGAAAAGAAAGTATAAGGTCCACTCCAAGTGAAAGTAGTTCCGGCAGTGCTTATGGCCTGCAAGAATAAGGTATCATTCGCACCACTGCACACCGGTGTGTTACTCGTTATAGTTATCGGGGGGGTGGCTGTTACCGTCACCGTAATTGCTGCGCTAACTGAGCACGAACCTACAGCTACCACTACCGTATACACTCCAGACGAACCTACACTTGCCGGATAAATAACCGGATTCTGAGACGTTGACGAAAACGACATCGGACCACTCCACACATAACCCACTCCTAGAGTAGAAGAGTTTACATTTAATGTCAACGTATCCCCTTCGCATATTGACGGTCCAGGCGCTCCGGGGCTGTTAGTAGCTAGCAGCGTTATTGTAGGAGTCGTGTCTACCACCACTGTTATATTCGCAGGCACAGACGGACAACCATTCAATGTTACTGTTACGGAGTAGGTACCACTATTGTTGGTATAGGCTGGGTTGATGCTTGGGTTCTGTACTGTTGATACAAATCCCGAGGGTCCGCTCCAGTTAAAGGACGCGCCAGCCGGCACAGTACAGTTCAGGTTCAGCGCATTTCCAGAGCACACCGGCGAATTACTTCCTAGCACTGGTACAGGCGTAGGCCTTATCTCTACCAACACGGTGTTCCTGTTCGTACATGTTCCCAATCTTACAGTTACAGTATATGTACCACTTGCTGTCAATGGCGCATTAGTCATAATAGGGTTCTGCATGGTCGATGTAAACCCTGATGGTCCAGTCCAGCTATAGGTCACACCAGGTGTAGCGCAGCTAGACGTCAGCAACAATGTATCACCCTCACACACAAAACTATTACTGCCTATCGTCGGCACTTCAGGGGTCGAGTCTATCGTCACAGAAAGAGTAGTGCTATCTATACACCCATTAAGTGTAGATATAATCTTATACAAGCCCGATGCTGCTGTTGTTACACCTGGCACCACCGGGTCCGAAACTCCTGCAGTAAAACCATTAGGTCCGGTCCAGCTCCATGTCTGCCCAAGCGAGTCAGGCGTTGTTGACAACAATAAAGTTGTACCAGAACATACCGGTGGATTGTATGTAGCCGTAACTAAAGGCAATGGTTTCAACATTACATGTGTACGTACCGTATCCAATACTCCTCCCACCGTTTTCACTACATAATACCACCCAGTGTCCGACATTACAGTAGGAAATACATTCACACTTTGTGCAAATCCCCTTACTATACCTGTCAACCCAGGTCCTCTCCACTCATACGTAGCTCCAGTAGAGTCGCCTATTGCAGTCAGCGTCAGTGTATCACCCACGCATAGTCTAGCGGTATCGGGACTATTACTTATCGCCGTAAAACAAGCTGGTAATGTAAGCAACAATCTAAATTGATTGCACGATGCAGTATCGGTACCTGTGATAGTGTAAGTAATCTCGCCTCCAAGCGCAGAGGTTGTGATGGTATTACTTGTACCAGTAGTGCTCGACAAGCCGGTAGCAGGTGCCCATACCCAATTGGTAGTTCCCCATTCTCCGTTTACTATACTTACTGGTATAGTAGCCAATCCACAGGGATAAAATGTATCAATACTAGGAGCTAATGCACAGTTCACATTTAAAGTAGGACTCTGAAATGCACTATCAATAGCTGTAGAATCACTAAAAACCCATGCAAAAGAAAGCCGAGTACTATCACCCGGAGCAAGGTCCCCCAGTTTGAAAACCAATCCATAGGCTATATCTGTACCCGTATGGTCACCCACATTATAATAGGCTGCACCAATGCCAGTTGCAGTTTGATTATATATTAGATCCAAAGCGTTGCCTGGAACCAATGTTGGCGGCCAAGAGGTATAAATCAATGCCTTTGCACGGCAGTCCTTTGCAGCAAGCCCTGAAAATGCATCCTGCCTTGTAGCATGCGGTGCGCGAGCCAGTACTTGTCTGCGATGTGCCGCATCTCCCTGCTGATACACTCTGTTATTGGTAGGAAAACTACCAACTGATGGTATAACCTGGTCATTATCTGGGTCACCTGTCACAAAATAATAAATTCCAGTAGCAGGAGTTGCCCCAGTATTCCTTATTGTCACATTCACCAAATCCCAAGAGGCATTGGTATCTACCCTGTTGGTTGATCTTATAGATATCGTACTGCCACCTGCTGTATACGTTCCAGCCCATTTACCTATTGCGTTACTTTCCATGTAGGGCCCACACGAAGAGCCAATATTACGCTCGTATCCCACGTTAGTACCAGAAAAAGTAGCACCACCACTTACCGCAAATCCACCTGTTGGGCCACTTGTATAAAAGGCATCGCTCCTGATACCATTCATCTGTATCGACCATCCGTCAAATGGTGTTCCTGGCAAAAAATATGCACCATAAAAACAACAGTTAGTGCCAGATGCAGGCACTGGAGAACCTACCGTCCATCCATCACGACCTACATCGTACGAAAAATCTATTCCATTACCAGTTGCAGCCACACCCGTTAGTGGGTCTGGGTAACCAGTTAGTGAGGCTCCCGTATGTGTATGATAGGTAGCTGGCACTGGCATGGTGTTTCCCCAACACCCATTGGGCGCTACACCTACCTCTAGCCATCTGCCTTGCAAAAATATCTGATCCCCCACCAACTGGGCTTTAGACGATGTCTGAAGACCCAAAACACTACTCAACAATAAAAAAATAACACTACGTAATTTCATAACGCTAACTTGATTATCCTTACAAAAAACCATCAGGCGCCTCTACCTGCACAATCACTCAAACTCAATAACACCTATAAAAATAAGTAATTTTCAGAAAATAACTAAAAATATCAAAAATCATCAACTATAACCTACTGAAAATGGTGATCAAACTCAAATATTTTTCCAATTTAAAGCCGCACATCTATTAAGACAGCAATTTTTCATTTTTGGATGGGTTAATACTCGTATTATCTCAAAAAAATAACGGCACTCATCAGCCCCGTTATCTAAATAAATTTCCTCATATCACATATCCCTTTACCATCGTCATCTCAGCAATGTCACATTACCCGTCTTTTTGTACAATTTGCCACTTAACGTTAATGCACTTATATCATAAACATACACACCTAATGGCTGTGGCACACCCTTGTAGGTCCCATCCCATCCTTCCTCAATATCCTTTGTTTCAAACACCACCACACCCCATCTGTCATATATCCTAAAGTGTTGCAGCGTGGCTAGCCCTCTACGTATCACTTTAAACTTTCCATTTACCCCATTACCAGGCGCAAAGGCATTGGGCAATGTCAATACTGCCTCAGTATTCACCACTACATTTATAGAGTCTTTGGTCACACATCCCCACTCAGTCTTACCAGTTACCACATACTTAGTGCTTACTTCAGGCATGGCCACCGGATTTGAGAGGTACTTACCACTCAACCCTCCCGATGGAGTCCAGCTAAACTGTGTACAATTCGTTGATGGATTGATCTGATACTCTTCTCCAGGATACAGCAGTACAGAGTCCTCCAGATGTATCACTGCGTCAGCACGCACAGTTACGGCTACTGTAGCAGTATCTGTGCAATTATACATATTTCTGGTCACCACCGTGTAGTTAATATCAGTTTCTGGGTGTACTATCACGGCAGATCCTGCGGTATCGCTCAAATACATATCAGGGTACCAGTTATAGTAGGCTATTGCGTCAGCATTTACTGCCGTTAGCACAGCACTATCTCTTGGGCACACCACCACATCTTCACTCACTGTTATGGTTGGTTTCGGGTTCACCAGCACTCTTATCGAGTCTATCACGCTTGGGCAGCCGTCCACAGTCTGATTCACATAATAAAAGTTAATCCCCACCACATCTGTTGGCGGCTTGGGTGGTGCAGCACTACCTACCCCTCCCGCCATCGACGACGTATACCAAAGTACATTACTGCCATATGCTTGCAGGTTGGGCGCATCATAGTGTTGGCAATAGGTCAGCCATTTTATCCATGGTGCAGCAGGTGTAGGGTGCACCACTACGGTATGGCTGGCAGTATTCACACAACCATCCAGTGTCACCGTCACATGGTAGGTACCCTCATACTCTTCACTTACAGGCGTTCTCGATGGGTTTTGAGCATTAGAGTAAAAAACATATGGTCCACTCCACGTATACGATGCACCCACACTGCTTACCGCTTGCAGAAACAAAGTATCATTGGCGCCACTACACACAGGGCTATTGCTGGTTATCGTCACTGGCGGCAATAGTGTGATACTCACACTTACCAGCGCCACAGAGCTGCAAGAGCCCAGTGTGGCTGTTACAGTATAAAACCCTGCCGCTGCTGGTGTCACGTTCAGTATGCTGGTATTGGGCACCACATCCGAAAACGTATTAGGTCCGGCCCATTCCCAGCTCACACCAGTTGTACCACTACTTGCCCACAAAAACAACGTATCATTTTCGCACACTGGGCTGTTACTCATAGCCACTGGTGTTTCGGGCGTACTATCCACAGTCACCACAAGCATAGCACTATCGCTCACACAGCCATCTATGGTCTGCGTCACGTAAAATGTATCCTTACCAGTCATTGCCGTCGAAGGAATAGGTGTCGTTGTAGTACCACCCACACCTATTCCCAGTCCGTACCACACCATGCTCACACCGCCCGCGATCAGTGGTGGAGCCAGCGAATATTGACAGTGAGTTACATCGGTGGTAGTGGGTGCGGGTGGCTCTGCATATACCGTCACGGGCACGTGCAGACGGCCGCTCTCACAACCATTAGTATCTGTTTGTGTTACATAATAATTATAGCTGCCCGGCACGCTAGTGTTTACTACTGGGGCCATTGTAGTACCCATACCGCCGGTAGGCAATGTATACCATCGTACGTTAGTACCCGTTACCGCAAACGGTACAAAGGGTGCATATTGGCAATAAGTACTCAGTCCTGCTGTCAACACTGGCGTAGCAGGGGTAGCATGCACTATTACACTTATTGAGTCACGCAGGCTCTCGCACCCCAGCACCGTTTGCGATGCATAATACTTATACGTTCCTGGCACTGTCGTAGGCACTACAGGCGCAGAAGCACTGCCCGTTCCACCTGTAGCTGCGGCATACCACATCACCGCCGACCCTGTTGTCGTAAACGGAACAAAGGGTGCATTTTGGCAGTAAGCAGTCACTCCAGTTATTGCCGGCGGCAATGGTTGTGGGTTCACCACCACCACTACCGAGTCTGGCGGACTGATACACGTACCCGCAAACTGCCGCACATAATAGGTCGTAGTACCTGGCACTGATGTATTGGGCGTAGGTGCTCCTGGCAGCGATACCGTTATCCCCGTATCTGTGCTAAACCACCTCACCGTAGCGCCGGTCACTCCAGTAGCATTAACCGGCACCGCCACATCATTCTGGCAGTACGTCACAGGCGATGTCACCACAGGCACTGGCAGCGACACCAACGCAGTTATATGCACACTCTTCACACTCTGCGTGCTGTAGGCAGCACCCGTGCTCGAGCTAAATCCAAAATATCCAGATATCGTCAGCGGATAAAACCCAGTCAGTGTAGGTATAGGACTATAGTTGAAGTAGACATTGATATTGCCTACATTGTACGTTATCTTACAGTGGCGCCATGTGCCATCTGTTATGTACGGCAGCGTGCCCACCACTGGCGCCAGCAATCCCGCCGTCGACCCCTCTGTATAACCCGCTATACTGCCATTATACCCCAGCAGCGTAGCCAGTGGCACATTGACTGGCGCAGTATTGTCGTAGGTATCCATTATCATTATCAGCCCATTCGCAAAACTCGGCAAGCCTATCCCACCACCAGTCACAAAACCACTCGGCGGATTACTAATGTACCAAAATGCGATACCATCCGCTATCGTTGTCGACAAGTGTTGTTGTATCCGGTAATCAAAGTCTACCGTAAACTGTCCACAGCCTGTCAGGTTCACAGGGGTGTTATAATACACATAGCCATTCTGCGTAGTCGATGGCGATGTTAGTCGCACACTGCTATCTACCACCGTCCCAAATCCACCTATGTTCCAGCCAGTAGTCACCAGCGGAAAACCAACCAAATCTGCCACAAACTGGGCTTTTACCTTACCCACCACTCCCAGAAAAGCAAACAGTATAATATATATCCTTCTCATTTTTCCATCAGCTTTAGGAATGCACCATAAATATAATCTTTCCTCAATTATAATCACCTCTTTTTACTCACACTTCCCTTTATCAGACAGCCATTCTCCTCCAAATGTTGGGACTTTACCATTATTTAACCCCACCATACTTCCATATCCTACCCAAAAAACAAAACAGCACCACGTTTATCGAGGTGCTGTTTGTTATATATACTCAAAGTTCAGATTAATTATCAGATTTCATCATCTTCTGAAACTTCTTCCTGTCTTCTTCATCCAGCATTATTTTACGCAGACGTATGTTCTGTGGGGTCACCTCTATACACTCATCCTGCTGAATGTACTCCATACACTCTTCCAGTGTCATCAGTATTTTTGGTGTTATACGCACAGAGTCATCAGTACCACTCGCACGCATGTTCGTCAGTTTTTTAGTCTCCACTATGTTCACCACCAGGTCTCCTGGCTTTATGTGCTCACCTATTAGCTGACCCGCATACACTTCCTGTCCTGGATCTATAAAGAATGCACCTCTGTCCTGTAGTTTGTCTATAGAGTAGCCAGTAGCAGGTCCACCAGCCTTAGCCAGCAACACACCATTGCTTCTACCTGGTATGAATCCTTTCCATGGTTTGTACTCCGAGAATCGGTGCGCCATCACCGCCTCACCAGCCGTGTTAGTCAGCATATTAGAGCGCAGCCCTATTAGCCCGCGCGATGGTATGTCAAACTCCAGGTGCTGCATCATGCCTTTAGTTTCCATTATCAGCATCTCACCCTTGCGTTGTGTCACTAGGTCTATCACCTTACCACTATAATCTGCTGGCACATCTACCACCAGCACCTCATAGGGTTCACATTTTTTACCATTTATTTCCTTAGTTATTACCTGTGGCTGACCCACTGTCAGTTCATAACCCTCACGGCGCATAGTCTCAACCAGTACACTCAGGTGCAATATACCCCTACCATATACCAGAAACTTATCCGCATCATCAGTCTCCTGCACACGCAGCGCCAGGTTTTTCTCTAGCTCCTTCATCAGCCTGTCACGTATGTGGCGGCTCGTCACAAACTTACCCTCCTTACCAAAGAAAGGCGAGTTGTTGATGCTGAACTGCATGTTCATCGTTGGCTCATCTATCGGTATTATCTCCACAGCCTCTGGGTTCTCAGCATCAGCTATAGTTTCACCTATCTGAAAGCCCTCAATACCCACCACTGCACATATATCACCACACTGCACTTCTGTTACACGTTTTTTACCCATGTCCACAAACACATACAGCTCCTTCACACGGCTACGCACCATGCTACCATCTATTTTGCACAGCATCACTGGCTGACCCTCTTTCAGTACACCACGTGTTATCTTACCTATCGCTATCCTACCTAGGAACGATGAATAATCTAGCGATGTGATCTGCAACTGTACTGGACCTTCCACCACCTTAGGTGCAGGTACTTTTTCCAGTATCGTATCCAGCAGCACAGTTATATCTTCAGTAGGTGTCAGCGAGGTGTTAAACCAGCCTTGCTTAGACGAACCATATATAGTAGGGAAGTTCAACTGCTCTTCAGTAGCGTCTAACTGAAAGAACAATTCAAACACCGCATCATGCACCTCATCAGGACGGCAGTTAGGCTTATCCACTTTGTTGATCACCACTATCGGATGCAGGTTCAGGTTCAGCGCCTTTTGCAACACAAAACGAGTCTGTGGCATTGGTCCTTCAAACGCATCCACCAGCAACAACACACCATCAGCCATCTTCAACACACGCTCCACCTCTCCGCCAAAGTCGGCGTGACCTGGAGTATCAATCACATTTATTTTTACGCCCTTGTACGTTACCGATACGTTTTTAGCCAGAATCGTGATACCACGCTCGCGTTCCAGATCGTTACTGTCCATTATCAGTTCGCCTGTCTCCTGATTGTCGCGAAACACATTTGTAGTGTGAAGAATCTTATCAACCAGTGTCGTCTTTCCGTGGTCAACGTGTGCAATGATCGCAATGTTACGAATGTCCATTTTATTGTTTTTGTACTTGTTTTATCCTTTCAAAAAAAAATCCTGTCGCGTATATATTTCCGACAGGCATTTATTTTCGGTGTGCAAAAGTACGGATTTTACCTATCCAAAAATCACTTATGGGTTAATTGTGTATCAACTCTTCTCCCCCACCCATGCTTGTCCCCGTTATTGGTACACTTTGGCTCCCAGCTTTCGCACTACTAGCAGCGGGCTTTGTGTCACTACCTTGTACTGGCGGGGCAAATAGCAGCTTTCCACTCGCAATCCTAAAGCACCCATCTGTCTCTCTTTCTCCACAACCAATACCTATTATTCTTCAGCAAGGATCAAGTGGCGCTGCATGCTCCGCTCGTCCAATTTTGTAACGGTGGAAACAACGGGGCGTCTACTGTAACACCACATATCACGTACTTGGCGCATACTCCCGTTCACGCCAAGTCGTCATCCGATATCCATACAGGCATAAATTAAATTATAAATTATACTTATTAAAGCTCTTCAAGAAAAAAACTTAACTGCAATTTTCATCCCCAAACACCACATCACATATCTTCCCAAATACAAACTCAATTTGTGTTTTCCAGGCTACTCTTTGTCCCCTTTAGCTTTTAGGGTTTTTGCAGTGGTTTCTATTTGTTGCACAAAGTGTTTTTCCACTTCCGATAAGTCGTCTTTGGTTTGTACTTTATATTTTTCATATTCGGCTGCCGCCTTTTCTATAGCTTGTCTATGGCTTACAGCACCAGCATGTTGTAGCACATCATTGCCAGTCATTTTCACAAAGTCATCCAGTCGCTCTACCCAGTCTTTCATATACATAGGCTTGCGGTTCATGGCTTGCAGCTCTGCAAGCTCCAAGTAGGCAGTCACCATCCTGTTCAGCACATTCAACTCAGTTTCGGTGAGGTAGTTTTTTGCAATTTCGGTTTCGGCTTTAGTAGGTTTCACTCCTTTAAAGGAGGTCAACCCCAGATTGGATTTACTGGCATCTATGCGCTCATATATCACCTCCGCTGCAGTATGGCCATGTGCAGCCCAGTGCATCTTATTTTGCACTGTCTGAAAAAAAAGTATGGATATTTCCAACTTCGGATCATAGTCTATACTGGTTGCATATATATCCAGCACCTTTCTCCAAAAAACTTTTTCAGATGACCGTATATCCCGTATACGTGCCAGCAACTCATCGAAATAGTTACCACCACCTGCCTGTTTCAGCAACTCATCGTTCATTGTAAATCCTTTTACAATATACTCCCTCAGCCTTACTGTAGCCCATTGGCGAAATTTGGTTCCCCTATGGCTCTTTACCCTGTACCCAACAGATATTATAACATCTAGGTTGTAAAAATTGGTAGGTTTTGTAGAAAAATCGGAATTTCCGATTTTTCTCATAGAAGTGTCCTTTTCCAATTCCTGCTCACTATATATATTAATTATATGCTCGTTTATAGTAGCCCGTGATTTCTGAAAAAGTTCCGCCATCTGATCTATAGTCAACCACACGGTTTCGTTATCCAGCCGGGTCTCTATTTTAGTCTTACCGTCTTCTGTCTCATAAATAATAATACTACTTTCTTTCATATCTAACTCTTTTTTTTCACCATTCCTTATATGGTGTTTATATCTTTCGCTGTACACAATATTCAGCTTTTTCTTTGTCGTCAGCAGTTATTCCCTGCCGCTGTATTTCCGGTTGGCTGTCTACTATATTTGGCTTTAGTATTTTCGTCTTTGTAGGCATCTCTGCCTAAAACTAGTACATGAACTTATTATCGCCCTTATTTGACTGTATATCTGTTTATTCCTCATGAATTATTGCAAGCCAAAGGAACAAAAAACAACATTCCGAGTTGCAATATTTTATAGCTTATTTTTTGCCGTAGTAGGGTATCCTACCTACCACCAACCAATGGGCGTTTTCTCCAACATTAGCTTTGGCACACAATTACTACAATCGTTTTATTTAGAAGGAGTGATACCATCTTTCCCACTACTAGCAGCGGGCTTTGTGTCACTACCTTGTACTGGCGGGGCTGTTAGGGGCTCGCACCCTAATCTCCTCGCCCCCACAATTACTCTCCCCCCCACCCCAAAAGATTTTTTGTTAAAATCCTAAATCTCAACAAAAATTATTTTGCAATTACGATAAACATCGTAGATTTGACTACGAAAACAATCGTAGATGAACGAGCAGCAAGAAATTAAAGCAACAGAAGCAGAACTGGAAATTCTAAATATTCTT
>CAMDNC010000028.1 GCA_945902755.1 Flavipsychrobacter stenotrophus | reverse complement strand
TAATATATTGTCGTTCTTTACACCACCTTTATCGAAGTATTGCTGCCTAGCTGTACCTAAATAAAGTTGGCTTGTTCCCTTTTTTTGCGCTTTGACGCAGATGGATGTGAATAAGAAAATGAAAAGAAAGTATTTCATGTGGTATGTTTACAAATAATTTATAGCTGCAACCAAGTAATAGTTACATACTTTGAAGATAAGAAATGTTTTAAATTAGCTGCTATTATTTTAATGTTTAAGAATATTTATGTAATGAATGGAAATGGAAATAAAATTGTAATGCACTGAAAAACAGAGGATTAGGTAAGTGTAGAAAAAGCCCCATACTGCCCGTAGTCACCACCCCAGCCACAAAAACTGGCTTCGCCAATGTTTTTGTGGCGTCCCCTCCTTGAAAAAAAGGCGGGGAGTTCTTGCATTATCTGCCTGGTGGGTTGGGGTGATATAGCGAGCAAAGCTCAGCATTGCCCCGCCAGTAGAAGAGATGCGACGCAAAGTCCGTTGATGGGAGTGAAGTGGCTGGTGACCAAAGAGATAAATACAGGTGAATGTGAATGGGGGTAGTACTTATGGGTTGCTGTGATTATTTTTGTAGATAAAGTAGGCTTATGGCAGATCATGTGGCTATATTGAGGAAATTGGTCAGTTCGTTTGGCGATGTGACAGATGAGGCTTTTGATGCCTTTGCTACGCCATGGGCGGAAGTCCGATTTAAGCGAAAAGAAATAATAACCCGGCAGGGAGAGACTGAAAAATACCTGTATCTGGTGCTGGATGGTGTGCAGCGTGCGTGCCGGACACACAATGACAAGGAGGTGACGCTAGTGTTTTCGTATACTGGTTCTTTTTCGGGGGTGATAGATAGTTTTTTTCTGCAACAGCCGTCTGCTTTTGATCTGGAGGTGCTCACAACGAGTCATTGCCTGCGTATACACTACAATGACATGGCACTGCTGATGCAGGAGCACCGCAGCATAGAGCAGTGGGTACGCATAGCCATTACAAAGGTGCTGGCAGATACCCTGCAGCGGCATATAGAGATACTGGCTTTCGGGGCAGAGGAGAAGTTTGTAACGTTGCTGAGGCGGAGTCCGCATGTGCTGAATCTGGTGCCTCATAAGTATCTGGCATCGTATATAGGTGTGGATCCTACCAACTTTAGCAAGCTACTGGGGAGGATAAAACTGTAGTAAATCTTGGTGTAGACCAACAATAGCTGCTGTGTGGTGCAATAGTTTTGTGTGAAATATAAGAGATATGAACAATACTGAACTACTGCACCAACTGACTGCCGAAGTAAAAGATGTGCTGCAAACAGCACAAAAATTGGCAAGGCTAGACGAAACTACCCTGAATATGCAGCCAGCACCGGGTAAGTGGAGTATGGCACAGGTGATAGAGCACCTGAATACCTACAATAGATATTACCTGCCACTGGTAGCAAAACGGATGCCTGCTGCCCGAAAAATACAAGGTACTGCCACCTACAAGGCAGGCTGGCTGGGCGATTATTTCGTAAAGTCTATGTACTCTGATGTGAAAACAAAGGGTGTTATAGCCAACAAAATGAGTGCTATGAAGGGGCATATACCTGAAACACTGCTGAATGGCAAAAATGTAATAGCTGAATTTATGGCTGATGGTGAACAACTGCTGCAGCTGCTAGATGCTGCTAAGCAGGTGGATATGAGCAGCGTGAAAATACCGATAACGATAGCCCGATGGATAAAAATAAGTATGGGAGATGCGTTAAGATTTTTGATAGCGCATATGGTAAGGCACATGCACCAGATAAATAATTTGCTTGTTTCTGAGAAAGTAGGTTAACGCTCGGTAGTTGGTAAATTGTAATGTGGGTACAAAAAATAGTATAGTGGTAGGGCTATGAGTAATTGTACAGTGCATAACCACCAAAGATTGAAAGCAGCCAGAAATAGCAGCGACACAAAGAACAACAGGAATACTACACTTGTAAACTTGCCGGTATCCATGCCAGGGATATACATGATGGCTGTGTAGAGCAGCATCTGAGATACTGAAACAATGTAGAGCAATACAATGACACTTGTAGGGAGTGCATGGTGATTGTTGATAGACAAAAACAGTAGCTCTGGTAGAAAAAGAATGAGGTAGGTAAATGCGAATGTGAAGAAACGGGATAATGTAGGAATAGGCAGAACTCTGGTAAATGAGAGTTGGGTTTCGGTAAAGTGGACATAATGGGTAGCAAGTAATGAATGGCCAGCTACCAAAAACATCATAAGCACACATACCGACTCGCGATTTTGCTCCAACTTATTGGCAGTTATCATGCCTTGGAGTAGTAGCAGTGAAAATAGCTTTATGACTACAAATGTGCCTTTGCGCATGTGCATGGAGTAATGCAATAAACACATGTGTAGTTTTATGGGTCTGCTGGTGCTGAGGTGTATTGTCTTAAATAAAGCGGGTTTGTGGGTGTTGTTTATGATGTAACGGTATATAAAGCCACCAGTGATGGTGATAGCCAACTGAAATATGATGAATAAGATGGGCAATAAAAAGCTATGATGAGTAAAACCCACGATTACAGTTATGGCTCCATAAATCAATAGGGGTGCTAGCAGCAATGCATGGATGTGGGTGAAAATGAGCAACTGGGGAATATTGCGTATAGATTGAATGCTGTATAAAAAGCGATTGGCAGGGTTATTAAACTCTCTGAGGGCAAAAGCGACACATTTAATGCTGTATAATAACCAAATAATGGCAGCGCCCGCCATAAATAACCATGAGGTGGTGATCAGCAGCATTAGTTGGTAATGCAGGTAAATGGTTTCTCTGCCGCTAAGTATGCCAAATAGTAATATAAAACACACCAGGAAAAAACCTGCATTCAGCTTGTAAAACTGTGCTACTATCGTTTTGTGTAATGTAGGTATCATGGTAGCACTATTGTTTTGTTGTCGATTATCAGTTCTTGTACGCTGCAGCCGGTTATGTGCAATTGCTGATGTGAGGTGATTATAAATGTAACACCGGCATTGTGGTAGGTAGCTATCAGTTGCTGGAGCGTAGCTACTGCATTGATATCCAACGTGATAAGTGGTTCATCTAGCAGTATTAGTTTAGGTGCGCCAACAAAGGCTGTGACTAATGATAGCTTTTTGGTCATTCCGCTTGAGTAGGTGGCTACCTTGTTTGTTTTGTAGGTGTTGATGCCCAGGGTATCTGAGAGTGTATCTATTTGCTGGGATGAAACTTTTTTGGTTTGGGCGTAAAAGTTGATGATATCATTGCCGGTAAGAAAACCAGGATACAAGGGCTCTGCCTCGGCATAATTGACTATGGTGGTATATTCTGTTCTTTGATTGCGGATGTCTTTATTGTGTACCGTAATGGTGCCAGAGTAGGGTATTAACCCTGCTATCGATTTCATTAGTGTGGTTTTGCCAGTTCCGTTTGCACCTTTTAGCCAGTATATGCCATGGGGTAAAAGACAGTCTGTTATCCCAATAACTTCGGTTTTGCCATAGAGTTTCTTGTAATTTTGGAAATGGATCATCGATTGTTTTTGATAATGGTGCATTGCAAATGTATTTATATTGCCTAATGAGATGGGGTAGTGTACTTGTAGATTGTTGTTAAAAAATAACATTCGAGTATAGCGTAGTGGCAACACTACAACAGTTGTGCTTAGCTACTCAATAGTAGAAACTTCAAAAATCGTACTATTTTTATGTTGTTTCTTTGTTGGTTTTTGTACCTTTGCAGTCCATTTCAAAATTATGGATACCTCAGTAAAAATTTTTTCCGGTACAGGTTCTACTTATCTCGCAGAGCAAATAGCACAGAGTTTCGGAAAATCACTTGGAGCACTCACCATTCAGAAGTTTAGTGACGGTGAGTTCCAACCGGTTTTTCAGGAGTCCATAAGGGGCGACTATGTTTTTCTAGTACAATCTACGTTTGCTCCTTCCGATAATCTTATGGAATTGCTGATGATGATAGATGCAGCCCGCAGAGCATCGGCAGGTTACATTACGGCAGTTATTCCATATTTCGGGTTTGCACGGCAGGATAGAAAAGACAAACCTCGTGTTTCTATTGCATCAAAGCTAGTAGCAAATCTGCTTACTGAAGCTGGTGCAGATAGAGTAATGACCATGGATTTGCACGCTCCACAGATTCAAGGTTTCTTTGATATTCCGGTAGATCACCTTGATTCTTCGGCTATATTCATTCCTTACATCGAAAGACTAGGCATCGATAATCTGATTTTCGCATCGCCTGATGTTGGTAGTACAAATCGTGTGCGTGAGGTGGCCAAATACTTTGAGGCAGATATGGTAATATGCGACAAACAACGCAAACGTGCCAATGAAATAGCTGCCATGACCGTAATAGGAGATGTAACCGGCAGAAACGTAGTGCTAATAGATGATATATGCGATACAGCAGGTACATTGTCTAAGTCGGCTAGTATACTGAAGGAGCGTGGTGCACTGAGTGTTCGTGCATTTTGTACGCACCCTGTGCTTAGTGGTAATGCTTACGAAAACATTACAAACTCAGAGCTTATAGAAATGGTGGTGTGTGATACAATACCATTGAAGAAAGAAATTGATAAAATAAAAGTACTACCAACTGGCGATTTGTTTGCGGTAGCTATACGCAATACTTTCGAAAACAAATCTATCAGTTCTCTGTTTATACATAGCAGGAAGAAGTAATAAAATTTGAACATTGTCCGCAAGGACATTAAAGATATAGTAACGACTGTTTAAACAAAAAAATCTGCCCCCCAATCATTAACGGGGATCCTTTTTTTAAAAATCAAATTTCAACGACCGTATGTTGGGCAGGTATACGCACGGCGCTGAAAGAGAACAAAACACTACAAAATGAAGAGTGTAAAAATTGAAGGAACAAGAAGAAGCGAATTAGGCAAAAAAGCTACACGCCACATTCGTTCTGAGCAACAAGTACCAGCCGTAATATACGGTGGTAACGAAACAATCCATTTCAGTGCACCTGTTATGGCTTTCCGTACACTAGTGTACACACCTGAGTTTCAGATAGCTGAGATAGTACTAGATGGTACTACTTATCGCACTATCATGAAGGACATTCAGTTTGATGTAGTTACAGACGAGCTGAACCACATTGACTTCCTGGAGCTGGTGGATGATCGTAAAGTGATAGCTAACCTGCCGCTCAACTACACTGGTCAGCCTCAAGGTGTAAAAGATGGTGGTCGTCTGGAGCTGAAAATCAAATCTCTTAAAGTACGTACTTATCCTAAATACCTGAGAGAAAACATTGAAGTGAAAATAGATGGTCTGCAACTGCATGGTAACATACGTGTACAAGATGTAATAGCTGAAAACATGGAAATCCTCAACTCTCCACGTATTCCTATTGCATCGGTAGTTACTACCCGTGCTCTGCGTCAGGCAGCTGAAACAGAAGCAGCCGCTACAAAAGGTAAAAAATAATTTTATTACTACATTTTGCATACCAATGCGCCCTCAGTTTGTGGGGCGCATTGTTGTTTTATAGTATTTGTATATATTTAATCCCTTTTTTATCTTCATTCATTCCGATTTTGTAAGAATATTCACATAATAAATCAGGCAGTTTTGATGGTAAAATGTAATTTTAGCTACAACATTTCACACTAACCTTTCAATTATGTTTTTACACTTAGGTATAGATAATGCAGTTAACAAAGATACAACTCACAAAAAACTTGCATTGATAGACGAACAATCTTCGCCACTACAACGTATTATGTGGGTATATAACATCGAAGACCCTGAGAAACGAACATTCGAAAACAATATATGCACCTTCCACATTGGTAACGGATACTTTCTGAGTGTAGCACACAATCTCAGGATACAAGCTGGTTTTTTTAGGTCGATTGATGCTGATTTATACAGGACTGAGATTTACCCAAAATTAGATGGTTCTCAAAATAGATTGATGGAGCAATACTATTACACTGATGAGTATACACGTAAAAAATATCTTACCAATGCTGACCCTTTGGTGCTAAACAACATAGCATCTATCTTGAAGCAAAAAAGATTTGATACCCGATGGGTGAGTTTGTCGAAAAAGAAGATTTGTAATCCTTACCTTATTTTTCAGTTTCGTAATGATAGGTTTTATAATGACCTGCAGGTCACTGATATGTTTCACCCTAGCCAGCGACTGTTTGATGCAGATGCACAGAAACATACTTTTCTGTTGCCGGTAGAGTTGGTGGAGGCATTTTATGGTGAGGATATAGCTCTTTACAGAATCATTGATACGCCTATGGATATCATAGACAAGATTCCTACGGTTGATGTCGACTATAGTTTTATAGAAGAGGATGCGGTGAAAATGTATTGTTTGCAAAGCTCACCCAGTGGCCCCACTGGAAGACTGCTTAATGAGGCATACATGGAAGGAATGCTCGATCATTTTGGTATTTTTCAAGATGATATAGGGGGTAATTATTTGTTTGAAGGATATAGATACTTGATTAAGGGCTATTTCAGGTTTGGTTCGTCTGGTGCTCCGTATCTTATCTATAACCCCGATACAGGTAAGTACGTTGCCAATGCCGTACAAAGCGAAGCAAGTGGTATACAACTATCCATCAAAAACGACAGAGAAGGCAATTTTCAATACATCAATGCTATTGCATCACCGCTGTTCATTATCAAAGAAAAACTGCAAAAGCATTTGTTGGTTGTGTAAAAGTATTAGCAAATAAATTACAAACGCTATTTATTAGTCTAATAAGTAAGTATCACTTTTGGGGTCACAAAATGGTTGCTTTCATTGCCAGCCTGGTCTACTACATACACTTCAAAGTAGGTAGTGTCTCCTGTGGCTGCATGTATACTGTCGGTACGTGGCAAAAGGATATAGGGTGTGAAATAGAAATAACATGTACCCACAAACCCCTTGTCAGGGTCTTTTATGCTTCCATCTATATCTGGAAAAAAGTAACCGGCATATCCAGTGTCAAATCTGAAATCTTTGATGTAGATATCAAATTTATTTCCGGTCTTTGGGTTGCCTAAATCTGCATCTCCATCTTCTATGGCAAATTGCATGGCGCATGTATCCTGATTTATGGTGATATAGGGCGGCCCGAAGGATATTAATCCAATCTTGGGTATCTTTGACAAGTTATTTGTTTGGCACGCACCAAACACGATAACTGTAAAGAAAAGGAGCAATACACCTCGTACATTCATACTATCAAAGTTAAATAAAGTGCCTCATAACACTGCGTTAATAAATACTGCCTCGTTACTTAACGCAAATGATTCCAATTTTGGTATTTTGGCGCTATCAGTTTTCAGGCATCAATACAATCACAACCTTATATATCGTCAGTACTGCGATGCAATGAAGGTTGAGGTGGAGAAAGTAAACGAAATACAGAAGATTCCTTTTTTGCCTATTGCCTTCTTCAAATCACATGTTGTACTGTGTGCTCCATATACACCTGACAACACAACTTTAGTTTTTGAGAGTAGCGGCACCACTGGTGAAAACAATTCGAAACATTACATTGCCGATAGGTCATTATATCTGCAATCACTGATGGCTGGATTCTCCCAATATTATGGATCCCCAGCACAATATTCCATTCTTGCGTTATTACCCTCCTATCTTGAACGTAAAAATGCTTCTCTTGTATACATGGCAAAAGAATTGATGAGCGCTAGTGGGAATAAAAACAATGGTTTTTTTATAAATGAATGGGATTTGCTTAGTAGCAGATTAAAGAGTTTGCAAGCTGCTGGTGTCAAAACTCTACTACTAGGGGTTACCTTCGCTCTGCTCGATTTTGCCGAGGCGTATCCTATGGCACTCAAAAATACAATAGTGATGGAAACTGGTGGTATGAAGGGAAGAAAAAAAGAAATGACGCGACAAGAAGTACACGATTTTTTGAAACAACAATGGAATATT
Organism: Flavipsychrobacter stenotrophus; assembly: GCA_945902755.1. Taxonomy (GTDB): domain Bacteria; phylum Bacteroidota; class Bacteroidia; order Chitinophagales; family Chitinophagaceae; genus Nemorincola; species Nemorincola stenotropha_A. Next base: position 19,949 of record CAMDNC010000028.1, on the reverse strand, counting down.
GATAACATTCACTCTGAGTATGGCATGACCGAGCTCCTGTCACAAGCATATGCAGTTAGAGATGGTATATACACCTCTTCGGCTACAATGAAAGTATTGGTCAGAGAAATGAACGATCCGCTCGAAGTAACCGACACAGGTAATGGTTTGCTCAATGTTATAGACCTTGCCAATGTTCATTCCTGTTCATTTATTGCTACCGCCGACATTGCTACTATTCATAAAGATGGTACATTTGAAATATTGGGAAGGGCAGACCATACTGCATTGCGGGGCTGTAGTCTAATGGCAGTTTGAAATTTTTGTTTGCTTTTTGGTCTGTTTTATTAGCTTCTTAGTTGCTTAATTGTTCTCTCTTATAGTATTGTATTACTTTTGCACCATGGTATATGATTTGCCAGTTACTGGCGAAAAGGTTAAGCCACAACAGGTCACCGCATTGCATTTATTCAGCGGGTTAGCATTTATTGGCACGGGTGCCATTATTTGCATTTACAACTACGACATTCCTGAATGGGGAGCAGCTATTTTAGCGGCTGGTAGTTTACTGCTTTGGCTTACACTTTTCCGAAACAAATGGATTACACAAAAACAGATCAATAGATATCTACGAGTAGCTGAATTGTTAGTTGCACTAGCTATTGCTACGTTATCTTTTTATCAACAGTGGAAGTTCCCATCTGGTATTTTCAGTGTTTTATCTGCTGCCATAATTTTTTCAATTTACTGGGAGCGTGACGCTGGTCAGCAATTGTATGTACACCTAGATGAACAGGGAATTAAAATGCCCATCACCTCTCGCCGACGTTTTATAGCTTGGAGCGAAATTGAACAAGTTATGCTCAAATATGGGGTGTTGTCGGTAGATTGTTTGGACAATAAATTGGTTCAGGTAGATGTGTCTGGTAATACTATAAGTGAAGACGAATTCAATGATTTTTGTAAAAAAAATGTTGAAGAAAACAAAACCAAAAGAGTAAAAAATGATTGGTAATTAAGTTTCTTCGCAAGTTTGACCAGCACAAGTGACGTTTATTAATCGTTCTTAATTCCTTTCGCTGCCTATAATAACTCTATCTCAATTTTACGCCAGATAGCTATCTAATTTATAAAATAGTATTACTTTAGCGGCAGTAAAATCCGGTTATTTTATCCTGTTAATATATACAGGGTTTTTGCAAGAATATATTAATACAGTTTATACTAAAAAAACATGCACATCAGGATTGTATTGCCGGCTTACAACGAAGCAGAGTCATTGCCACCTCTTTTACAGAGAATTAATGATGCTTACAATCTATACAAGTGGGACGCAAGTGTATTGGTCGTAAATGACGGTAGTAAAGACGATACACTCAATATCGCACGAAATTTCAAGTCTGATATTCCTATCGAAGCATTAGATATTCAACCCAATAAGGGATTAGCTAATGCTATAGATACAGGCATGCGCCATGCCATAAAGGGGTTGAAGGATACGGATATAGTTGTTACACTAGATGCAGATGATAGCCAAACCCCGTTCCTCATTCAGCGTATGGCTCAGCAAATAGCTGAAGGTAGTGATTTAGTAATTGCTTCTCGGTATCAGCCAGGAGCAAGAATAAAAGGGTTGAAAAAGTCAAGAAAGTTTTTTAGCTGGGCTGCTGGTTTGTTGTTTCGTGTTTTCGTTGGTTTCGAAGGCATTAAAGATTATACCTGTGGTTTTAGGGCATATAGGGTCGACATGCTGCGTAAAACTATCAATTACTACGGCGATAAATTTATTACTCAAAAGGGCTTTGGTTGCATGGTCGAGGTACTACTTAAAGTTGCTGGGCAGAGTGCTACTATGAATGAAGTACCTATGATTTTAAGATACGATCTCAAGCAGGGCGAATCGAAAATGAATGTCCAAAAAACAATGAAGCAAACACTCAAATTGTTACTCGATTACAAAACAGGTAGATTAAACCCGTAATTACTCACACCAGATCTAATAATGATTAAAGATATTTCTCCCAAAGTAATTAATCTGGTAGTACTACTTTCCTGTGTTTTATTGGTTATTTTCATGCCATTCGATAAAGAAGTATGGTATGATGAAACCATATCTATGATGTGTAGTAAAGGTCTCAACCCCAATTCTCCAATAGCACTTTCTGACACTTCTCGGTTTAGTACTACTAGTTTTAACCAATTAAATACCCTTCCTAATGTATTTGCAGCTACTGTTATAGACAATTCTAACAGTTTCCTTTATAATGCATGTCTGCATTGGTTTACATCAGTTTTTGGTAATTCTGTTAGCTCCTACATGCTTTTGTCCCAATTACTTGGTGCCCTAACACTGATAGTTGTTTTTATTATGGCAACATCGTTTTTTGGTAATAACTTTTTTGTGTCATTAACAGTTTTGTTGTTATATATAGATGTTGATTTTATGGGTATGAGCCATGAAATCAGAGCTTACATAATGGGTATGTTGTTCTCTGCTGTTGCGGGGCATACTTTCTTTAAGTTCCTAAATAATGGATCAAAAACAGTTAATCTTTTTTTTACGGCGTTGTTTTCTGTAGCTGCTATACTTTCTCATTTTTTAAGCATATATATCGTATTGGTTCTTCTCTTGTCATTACTGGTAGTATACAAACTTAGTATTTTCTCAGTTCGAAATATTTTGGCTTTATTGTTGCCTATTTTGCTGATTTCCATTTTCTTTTATTTCTCATTGACTGGTATACAGATAATGAGTACGCAAAATGACAAAATAAAGGCTAAATCGTTAGCAGAAGGCTTTAGTTATATAAAAGTGCTTTTAGGAACGCTTAAGTTTATTTCACTCAACTTCAAACTAGTCTTTCCAGCCTTTATCAATAAATATGCTGTTATTATTATTTCAGCTTCTTCGGTATTTGTTTTGTATTTTTTTGCCTTCAAGCATGCTTTCAATAATACTGTAAAAAGAAACTTACATTTATTATTCGCACTAGGGATAAGTAGCAGCATGTTTTTAGCTTTATTGTGTTTCAAATCTGGGCATTATACCGCTTTATATTACAGGTATCATTCTTTTTCCATTCCATTTAGTACGTTGTTTATTACATATGCAATGTGGATATTATGGTCAAAGTTAAAGAACCAAAAAATCAGGCTTGTAGCCCTTGTCGCTATTTTTCTATTGCCATGTGGAGTGTACTACGCCGTAGCTGTCAAGTCTCATGAGGCTCGTTTGTCATACAATCATATGCAGGTGGCAGCAACTATCGTTAGAGACAATGTCACCGAAATTGAAGTTCCAGATTGGGGCGATGCGTATCTTATTCACAGCGTGATGCCTGCAGATTATAAAGTAGATTATGTACGTAACAAAGTAAGTACTTACTTTACACTCAAGAATGCCAATGGCTCAGTAAAAATTGAAAAATTGGCCAAGGATAATTAACTTAAAACATGAAAAAAGTTATCGTTTTTTTAGGTACAAGGCCCGAAGCTATTAAGTTAGCTCCGGTAATAGAAGCGCTCAGCAACAACCATAATTTTAATACTTTAGTTTGCTCTACCGGACAACACAAAGAAATGCTCAAACAGGTTATTGATTTCTTTAACATACCTGTTCATTTTACATTAGATGTTATGGAGCCTAACCAAAAGCTAGCAGAACTAACGGCAAAAATATTGGTTAAGGTTAACTCTTTGTTGTTGCAAGAACAACCCGATTATATAATTGTACAGGGAGACACCACTACCTCGTTTGCGGCAGCATTGGCAGCATTTTACAATAAAATTAAAGTATTGCATGTAGAGGCTGGTCTTAGAACACACAACAGATTTTCTCCTTTTCCTGAGGAAATAAATCGTGTTTTCACCACCCAAATCACTGATTTTCACTATCCACCCACTATACTATCTCAGCAAAACCTACTACATGAAGGTGTGCCGCTCGATAAAACCCTCATTACTGGTAATACAGTGATAGATGCGTTGTTCATGGGCCTTAAAAAAATTGAAAATACTATTCCTACTGGTATAGTTGAAAATGCATTGGAGCACCTCAAAGATTATATTCTAGTCACTATGCACCGCCGCGAAAATCATGGCGATGGCATACGTAATATTTGCAACGCCATCAATAGAATTACTATAGAAACTGGTGTGCCTGTTATATTCCCAGTACATCTCAATCCTAACGTGAAAAATGACGTTCACGAAATTTTAGGTAATAATCCATTAGTGCACCTAACCGCTCCATTTGCCTATCCGGAGTTCCTGTGGTTGTTAAATAACTCACGTATCATACTAACCGATAGTGGGGGAGTGCAGGAAGAGGCCCCATCTCTTGGCAAGCCTGTTTTGTTACTTCGAGACACTACCGAGCGACCCGAAGCAATGCAAGCCGGAACTGTTATTAAGACGGGCAGCGATACAGAATTGATATACCATGAAGCGATAAAACTTCTGACCGACAAAGCTGCATACGATGCCATGTCCGGTATTTCCAATCCTTACGGCGATGGTTTAGCCTCTCAAAGGATAGTCGATTCTATGTTAGCCTTGGGATAATGACTATCGCCGAGCTAATTTATTCTGGTATACAGTGTAAGGCAATTCTGTTGCCTTCGCTGTCTATGAAGACGGCCATGTAACCATGTTCTGGTGAAATTTCGGTCTTAGGTACTATGATAGTACCTCCTGCTTCTGTTATTTTATCCAACACTATTTGTATGTCTGGGTTGGCATTTAGGTACACCATTGGGCCGTGTGTAGCTGACGGTGTGTAAAAGTCATTTTGCACCAATGCTCCACCAATGTTCATAGGGTCTGAAATGGGAAACATTCTCATTTGCAGATTCTCAAAGTTGAGTGGTATCATTCTCATATCAAAAATTGTTTCATAAAATTTTTGAGCACGAGCAATATCTGATGTTGGAATTTCAAACCAACTAATCGCGTTCTTGAATATCATGCCATCGAAATTAATAAATAATTCCAATGGCATTGCAGTTTTTAATTGGGTTACTGTTATCTAATTTTTTCATCAGAAATTATAATCAAAAAACCCGTATAAGTTGCTAAAGTTTAGTTACTTTTATGCCTGATATCTTGCATCGTTTCGAACATTACCTGTGAGATGTCCTTTTAAAACTATTTACATTATGAAAAAAATATTGTCTATAGCGGTTGTGGTCTCCATAGCTATTGCGGGTTGTGTGAAGCAAAAAGACGTAGATTTCAGTAACCTATCCATTGATAATTGGCAGCCAGACTGGGCATTGCCTATACTAAATTCTAATTTGACCCTCAAAAATGTAGTCAAGACTGGTACTGTAGTTTCTGAAAACGAAGAAGGTTTGTATTCTTTGCATTATTCGAGCGATTTATTCTCAGCAAAAGCTTCTGATTACATCATTATTCCCAATCAGAATTATAATTCCCCTGCGAAAACGCTTACCTTCCCCCAAAGTTCACTTTCGTTCACAGGCACTGTCAATGATTCTTTCTCTAACACTTTCAATTACACCGACCCTAGCGGTGCACAGCTGGAACATATAGCTGTAAAGGGAGGCAATATTAACCTCAATCTCACTTCGACTTTCGGTCAAAATGTTACTGCTACCGTTGTTTTCCCTACAGTTTTAAATGGTAACTCACCATTGCAAATCTCTACCACCATTGTTTTTCCAGCTACTACTGGCAGTGCGTCAGTTAACCTAGCTGGTTATACATTCGACTTTACTAATGGTGCAGCTTCAACGAATGTACTTCCTTACAAGGTAAGATTCACCCTTACCGGTTCTGGGCAACCAATTGCCCCCAGCAACAGTTTAGCCGTTAACGTCACTACATCTGATGTTCAATTTAGCTTTGTCGATGGTTTTTTAGGTTCTTACAACATTCCTATCCCTTCAGATACAATTCAAATTGGGGTTTTTGACAATACTTTATCAGCTAATATTTTCATCAGAAATCCCAAAATACACCTCAACTTCCGCAACTCTTTTGGCTTAGGTGTATCAGCTAAGTTCGACAACTTGTTTGGTCTTACTAACAAAGGTGATAGAGTGAACATGGCTCTTGGCAACGTTTCTGTGAGTGGTGCCGCTTCTCCTGGTCAAACTGCGTCGTCGGTATATACTATTGATAGTACAAACAGTACGGTTCAAAATCTATTTAATCCTGCACCAAACTTGGTAATTTATGATGGTAAGGTGATGATTAACCCTAGTGGGTCTACACCAGTACGTAGCTTCGTTACTGACTCTAGCACCATTACTCTTACAGCTGATGCCGAATTACCAGCATGGTTTAAAATTATTGATTTCGCTTTACAAGATACCAGCAAAATGTTGTTACCAGAAGATACGAGTTTGTTGCAGAAAGCGGAATTCAAACTACTGATGGATAATGCATTTCCGCTATATGGTAGTGTGCAATTATATTTTGCAGATGAAAACTACAACTTCATTGATTCTTTGGTTCCTACTACATCTGATATAGTTGCTCAGGCACCTGTAGATGCTGATGGTAAGGTAACTGGTCGTGCTTCTGCAGTAACTACTTTCACCATGGAGAAAGCTGAGTACAATGCAATGGCTCCTAGGGTAAGATACGCAGTTGTGAGAGCCAGATTGAAAACTAGTGGCAACAGTACTATCAAAATTTTGTCGTCTAACAATCTTATTGTCAAATTGGCTTTTAGATTCAAATTAAATGTTTCTTCAACTGACCTTTGATTCACACTTTTATGAGAAATAAATTACTTGCTATTTTATCTTTTTTGCCGTTATTATCAGCTGCACAAGAGTCCTATACTTTGAAGTTTTTACCACAGTTGCATCAGTCCCAATGGTTCAATGCCACAAACCAAACCGATGCTGAAATTTCTGTGGGCTTACCAGCCATTTCTGGCATATCATTCTATATTTACAATTCCGGCTTCACCTACAACAGTTTGTTTAATAGAGTTAACGATTCCACGCTTAGTATCAATCCTGGTAGCTTCATCGAAAAACTTAAAAATAATAATATCGTAGCTTTTGGTGCCGACGTATCATTGTTGTCATTTAATGTTGCCAAAACTGATTTTAGTTACGGATTTTCCGTTACTGACAAAGCAGACCTTAGGTTTTCTTATCCCAAAGATCTTTTTAAGTTCGCATGGTACGGAAATGGTGCTTATATAGGTCAGTCATTGAATATTGGCGATTTTGGGCTTCAAGCTTCATGGTATAGAGAGTATGCTTTGCATGGCACTAAAAACTACAAAAAATGGACCTTCGGTGCTAGTCCAAAGTTGTTGTTCGGTAAAACCAACATCAATGTAAAAGAAGCCAATTTGAAATTATATACCGCACCAGATTATTATGCGCTCACTGCTGATGCAAATGTTAATGTACAAACCAGTGGCTTTGCAGATAGTGCAGATCGTGCTGCGGGCAATATGAGTTTTCCTGGTTATGCTTTTAATACCCGTAATGCTGGACTGGCCATTGATCTTGGTGCGAAATACCAAATCAACGAACAGATAGATGTAGCAGGTGGAATTAACAACTTAGGTTACATCAATTGGAAGAGCAATATTCACAATTACTCTACTGGTAAGAAATCGTTTACGTTCGAAGGTTTTAGTTTAGACAATTTATTCCAAGGTGATACAGATTTTATCTCTACCGATCAGTATCTTGATTCAATGAAAGATCTACTGGAATTTGAAAAAACCACCAATTCTTACAGAACCACTTTGCCTGTAGAGTTCTACTTGATAGGTAATTACCGCCTCAATCCTTATCATTCTTTTGGTGGTCAGTTGAGTACACAAAGGTTTGCCAGAAAAATGGTTGTAGCAGCTACTTTAGCATATCAATACAATGTCAGCAGACATCTAACAGTGGCGTTATCTTATACCGCCAAATCTAATGCAGCGTTTAATGTAGGAGGAGCTATCATTGCTCGGTTCTTAGGTATGCAATGGTATTTCGCCACAGATAATTGGTGGGCCTCGGTCAAGCCCCTCGACAGTAAAAACACAAATTTTCGATTAGGTATCAATCTGGCGTTCGGCGACAGATCAAAAAAAAAATCAGCCAGTCCTACTCCAGCCGGAGATGATTCAGGACAGACCGGCACCGGCTTCGGTTATTAATACCGATGACGATGATGAAAAAGAAATGCCCGATAAAAGGCCTGTAGAGAAAGATAACGAAGATGATTTGAAATAACACTATCTGAAACCCTTTCCTGGAAAGGGTTTCATTGTTTTTGAATAGGTTTTGTTTCAAAAAATTTGGAAAATTGTTTTTTTGAACCTTACCTTTGTACAAGTTCTTTTAATTTACTTATCAAGAAAGGCAGAGGGTCATGGCCCTGTGAAGCCTTAGCAACCTCCTAACACGGCAGTGTTAGAACTGGTGCTAATTCCATCCTGTACATCAGGGTAGATAAGTCAGACGCAAAGTAAATAGATAAGCGCATCCAGCGAATTGCTAATACTCAAGCTCCTCTGATTTGTCGGTGGAGCTTTTTTGTTTGTGCTAACTCGAGTATGCATTTACATTCCAGCTTTACCGGTTTTCTTTAGATAGGTGGTTAATAGATTTATTTCTTAACTATCTAAAACTAAAAAAATGAGTAACGCTACACAACTAATTCACAGTATACCTGTCGATCCACTTACTGGTTCAATTTCAGTACCCATTTACCAAACTTCAACCTTTGTGCAAGACGCTCCAGGCGTTCACAAAGGATTCGATTATGCACGTAGCAATAATCCAACCCGCCAAGCCCTCGAAAATGTTATTGCCCAACTGGAGGCTGGTGCCTCAGGTTATGCATTTGCAAGTGGTCTTGCGGCTATCGATGCAGTTGTAAAGCTTCTAGAGAGTGGTGATGAAATACTTGCAGTTGACGATATCTACGGTGGTGCTTTCCGTTTATTTACACATATTTACGCTAAGTTTGGTATTAAAGTAAATTACGTAGATACCACTGACGTTGCAAATGTAGAAGCCGCTATTACAGATCGCACCAAACTTATTTGGTTAGAAACGCCTACCAACCCAACTCTTAAAATTAGCGACATTAAAGCCATAGCAAGTGTAGCCAAAGCTAAGAATGCACTACTATGTGTTGATAATACTTTTGCTTCTCCAGCTTTGCAACAGCCCATTTTATTAGGTGCCGATATAGTGGTGCACAGCGCTACGAAGTATTTGGGTGGCCATAGCGACCTAATAGCTGGTCTTGTAGTAACTGCTAACACAGACCTTGGCGACAAGATAAAATTTATCCAAAACGCTTCAGGTGCCATTCTTTCTCCCAATGATAGCTGGTTGGTAATACGTGGTGTTGAGACATTGTATTTAAGGGTCAAAGAACATTCTAATAATGCGCTTAAAGTAGCGCAGTATTTGCAAACTCATCCTGCGGTAGACAGAGTATATTATCCTGGATTAACAGAACACTACAATCACCATATTGCTGCTGAGCAACAGAATGGTGGCTTCGGTGGTGTGGTTTCATTTTCCTTGCGCAATGATACTGAGCTTGCCGCCAGAAAAGTAGTTACTAACACTCATTTGTTCAAGTTAGCTGAAAGTTTGGGTGGTGTCAAAAGTCTAGTCTGTCATCCTGCTACCATGACCCACAAAAGCATCCCCTCTTCTATACGACAAGCAGCTGGTATCGTAGATAGTCTCATTAGGCTCAGTGTGGGGTTGGAATGTTTTGAAGACCTTATTGCAGATATTGAACAATCGCTAGACAAGTTAGCGGCAAAAGAAATTGTTCAAACCAATATTAACCAATCAGTTTGGTTGTCTTAGCGCAATTTGAATTGCCAATAACCTCTCTGATTTTTCATTTACAATAAAATTCTTTAGAAAAACATGTCAATAAACAATAAACAAACCAATCTTACAATAGGATTATTCGGATTTGGAGTAGTGGGTGAGTGCCTATATCAGGTAATAGCTAATACACCCACACTAAATGCCACTATCAAGAAAGTATGTATAAAGCATCCTGAAAAGAAGAGAAATGCACCACATTCTTTATTTACCACAGATAGTCAATTGCTACTCAATGATGAAGATATAAATGTAATAGTTGAACTAACAAATGACCCTACAGATGCGTATCGAATTGTAACTACTGCGATAAAAGGTAACAAATCTGTAGTTACTGCCAACAAGAAGATGATAGCAGATAACTTGAAAGAGTTAATTGAGTTGCAATCAATATATGGCGTGCCATTGCTTTACGAGGCGGCCTGTTGTGCAAGTATACCTGTCATTAGAAACCTTGAGGAGTATTACGATAACGATCTTCTACATAGTATTAGCGGTATCATAAATGGTTCTACTAATTACATACTTACCAAAATCGCAGAAGAAAATAAATCGTTTGAAGATGCATTGACTGAGGCTCAATTAGCCGGTTTTGCTGAAACTGCCCCTTCTTTAGATGTAGAGGGAATTGATGCCGTAAACAAACTAAGTATTTTACTCACTCACGCTTATGGCAGTATTACATTACCCAGTGATATTTTACATGCAGGTATCACCCGGTTACAATTATCAGATACTGCTTATGCCAAAGAGAAAGGGTATGTTATAAAACTTGTAGCACACGCACGGAAGCTTGCCGATGGAAGCATTATAGCCTTTGTGTTACCTCGATTTGTAAAGGCTGATGAACGCCTTAGAGAAGTGAGAAACGAGTATAATGGGGTGGAAATTGAAAGTAGCCTTGCAGATAAGCAGTTCTTTTATGGCAAGGGTGCGGGAGGATTTCCTACAGCTTCAGCTGTCTTAAGCGATCTTTCAGCACTGCGGTATAACTACAAATATGAATACAAAAAGCTCAACTACACGCCACCTACTTTGTTAAGCAATGATTTTTATTTACATGTTAGTGTAAGTTTTGATAATTCTCAAATTGTTGCTGTGCAACAATTTGCACAAGTCGACGAATGGGTGATAAATGAAAGTGGCTGCAGAATATCTGGCATCGTTCATGCGTCTTCATTGCTCCAAAACGACTGGTGGCGCCACACAGGAGTTTCTTTAGTGGTACTACCACAATCAGTAGTCGAAGATTTTTCTAGTGCTACAACATTAGGAATACTGTCATTGATACCACAGTTTTAACAATGAAGTATCACTAACAATCGATAGTATTATAAAGATGCAAAGATTATTGCTAAATTTGTAGTCTACATCTCGCATTATGAAGCTACGACGCATACTTACAGCATTGATAATATTATGCAGTTTTGCAGTACAGGCACAGGTCGATGAAAAACCTGTGCCTGCTCCTGTAGAGGTGCCTGCCGAGGCTCCAGCCCCACCTTCGTCCGAAAACGCCCCTGTAGAAAAGTCCAAGAAAGACAAAAAGAAAGAGGCAAAAGAAGCTAAGGCAGCCGCAAAGGCGGCTCAGAAGGCTGAGGAAGCAGCGAAAAAAGAAGCTGAAGCAGCCGCCAAAGCTGCACAGAAAGCAGAGGAAGCTGCGAAAAAGGAAGCCGATGAGGCAGCCAAAAAAGAAGCTGAAGCTAAAAAAGCAGAAGAAAAAACAGAAGTCGTCGAAGAAGTTAAAGAAGAAGAAATTGTAGAAGAGCCCAGAAAAAAGAAAAGAAAAAAATCGATAAAAAAAGAAGAATCAGAGGAACAAACCCCCGAAGAACAAGCCCCCGAAGAACAAGAAAAACCCAAACAAACCAAACCTCAAACACCTTCTGACGATACTCGTAAGCCTATAATAATAGTACCTCCTCGTTTGGTTGACCCTACCAAGATGACTGATAAAGATGTTATTTTGGGTAATGCCAAACATGATGTGGTATTAGTGGCAATGGAAGGCAAATGTCCTACAGGTACTACACCAATGGGCATCACAAATAAAACTGGCGATAAAGTGATTATGGCGAAAGTGGATATTGTAATGACTTACAACGACAGAGTGAGCAAAAAACCAATGTTGGTCGATCAGCTAGGTGCAGGTGAGACTAGGTTTTTAGGGTGCACAGGATGCTCTCAGAAACTTACCAACGTCACATGCTCTGGTTTTAAAATCGTAGCTGCTAAGTTCAAAGAATAGTTTATCTCCTGCTACTTACTATTTCACCGTCTGCCATCTCTATAATTCTGTCAGATCGTTTTGCGAAATCTTCGTCGTGAGTTACTGCTATTATTGTTTGACCATACTCCTTTGATAATTGGCGAAATAGGTCAAAAACTATACTTGTATTTTTTGAGTCGAGATTGCCAGTTGGTTCATCGCCCATTATTATAGCTGGATCATTTACTAGTGCTCTGGCAATAGCTACTCGTTGCTGTTGTCCTCCTGATAGTTTACCTGCTTTTTTTAAAGCTTGCTCTTCCACCCCAAACATTTTCAGCTTTTCATATGCCTTTTCTTCTATTTCTTTGTGAGATAGTTTTCCAAGTCGCAATGCGGGTATCATCACGTTCTTTAAACAGCTGAAATCGGGCAATAAATAGTGAAACTGAAATACAAAACCTATCGATTCATTCCTAATTCTTGCCAAATCATTAAGTGATTTGCCCGTAGTTTTCATGCCGTTTATTTCTAATGTGCCCTCATAATCGGTGTCCATTGTAGACAATACATACAAGAGGGTAGATTTGCCACAACCCGACTTGCCCACTATCGATACGAATTCCCCTTTATTTATAGTTACATCTATATTTTTAAGCACCTGCATAGTTACAGGGTCATGAAAATATTTTGTGATGCCGTTTGCCTTGAGTGCCAAATTGTTCATTATCCACGTATTATAGTTACTGGGTCTACCTTCGATGCTTTTCGTGCGGGGAAATATCCTGCTGCTATCGTTGTTATTACACCAAATGAAAGTGCTTGCAAGTAATGTGGTATATAAAAAGACATGGGTAGGTACTTTAAGGTACCAGCACCTATATAAATTTTTGATACTAAAAACGTAAGTGTAAAACCGAAAATGATACCTACAACGCCCCCCATAATACCTATGTATACTGCTTGTTGCAGAAATATGCTAGTTACAGCACCTCCAGAAAATCCCTGTGCTTTCAGTATCGCTATTTCTTTTATCTTTTCATATATAGTCATGTTCAGGATGTTATAAATACCAAACCCAGCGACTAGTAATATCACTCCTATCACAGAGTTTAGTATCACAGCTCTTACCTTAAAGCCTGCTTTTAGTTGCTCGTTGGCTTTCACCCAATCTTCAGCTTTGTAGCCTGTTATAGTTTCTATTTGCCTTGCTACCGCTGGTGCATTATTATAGTTTATTAGGTTTACTTTTATTTCGGTCACATAGCTCCTGTCTTTACCCAGTAGCCCTTGTACTTGTGCTATATTGGCATATGATTTAGTTTCGTCTACCTGTTTGATAGTAGTAGCAAAGATGCCTACAATACGCATTATCAGTAGGTTGCCACTGCCCGATCTCACCGTTATGTTGTCTCCTACATGCAGGCTTAGCTTGTCTGCTATTCCTTTGCCTATCAGTATGCTATTATGTATTCTATTGAGGTCCAGTAGATTACCACTAATCATATTACCTTTTACATCAAACATTTTGTCTTCTTGCTCTATTTCTACACCTGCCACGTTTCCAGGTAGTTCCACACTTCCGCTGGTGTAAATTACATTTCCAGTTACTTGTGGTGTCACCGCTGATACTTCAGCTAGTCTTCTAATCTGACCGACTATCCCAAACGGATTAGTAAGACCTTGCGATTGACTCAACTGCTTATGGTTTGTAAGTATTTTCTCCGATTCGTCTTTAAAAAAAGACTGCAACATATGATTATCCGCTACTTTGTTTTCATTATACAATTTTATATGAGGTGTGTTCGTAAAAGACATTTTTTCAAAATAGTCATTTGTCCCCTTCATTAACGATTGCATAAATATGAACATAGAAATACCAAACATCACCCCCAACGATGCTACTACGGTCTGTTTCTTTCTAGAAGTTAGATAGGTAAGTGCTATTTCTGTATTTACACTGATTTTCATATTTTTTTAGGGTTTATAATTATTTCATTTTTACAATCTTGTCACTTGCACTGATACCTGTCAGTACTTCTATCCAGTCGTCCGATACTATGCCAGTTGTGATAGATGTGGTGTCTATTTGGTCTCCTTTTTTCACCAGTACTTTGTTTCCTTGTATCACATACATATGTGGTATCAGTATAGTTGCAGCTTTTTTATTGGTTACGATATTGGCTTGCAGTTGTGTGCCAGATATGATGCCATTAGTGGCTGTTGTAAATCTCGCTTCTACTTTATATGATTGAGAAGTCTCGTTAAAGTGTGGATATACTTTGTAAATCAATGCTTCATAGGTTTTGTTTTTGTCAGTGTTCAGTTCCACAAGTACTTGTTGTCCTTCTTTTATTTTACCTATACTGCCTTCGTCAATATCCAAATAAATCACCATGGAGTCAGGATTGCCTATCTGGGCTACTTTATCTCCTCTTCTTACCAGATCTCCTTGTTTTTTGTACACCTGATACACCTTGCCAGGGCTTATTGCAGCTAACTCATAGTATTGATTTCCTGCTTGGGCATTTTGTAGTTGCGACTGCGAATTTGCAAATTCCTGTTTGGCTCTGTCCGCCGTTGCTTTGTAACTTTCATTCAGGGCCTTGTAAGAGCTCAAAGATGATTTGTAGTTTACTATCGCGTTATCCAGTTCCTGCCGCGATACTGATTTGGTTGCATACAGTCTCTCAAATCTACTCATGTTCACCGAGTCAGTTTGCATCTTTACCTTTGCCGCTTCTATTTGCACTTGTATTTGCTGCAATGCCGGTGCACTGCTCGATACGTTCATTTTAGCATATGATACGTTTGTTTGTGCAATATTTACTTGAGTATTTTGCTGTCTATTGTCAAGTCTAAATAATATTTGTTTCTCCGCCACTATATCATTCTCAGATATGTAGCTCTTTATAATAAATCCGTCCGATAGTGAAGTTACAATATATGCATCTCTGGGTTCTACACTTCCAGATGCAAATACTGCTTCTGTTACTGGTCCTTTTTTGGGTAATACTTCCTCATATTTGGGTTTGCACGAAGACTGTAACAATGCCATTATAGCCAGTGCGTAAAATAGACTAGATTTCATATTAAAAAGTTTGTTGTCTAATTTTAATATTATATAATTGTACCAGCATTTCCGATAAGTTGTTGAGGTATTGGTTTTGATAACTTATGTATTCCGAAAATGCCCTTAGTTTATCCTCAAGTGACGCCAATCCTTCTTCATGCCTTAGGCTAATGTGTGAATAGTTGTCATAAGATAGATTCATGATATTTTCTGCTTTAGTCAGAAGTTGTTTAGCTTTATTGTAACCTAGTTTCAGATTTTCATCATTTATTGCAGATTGCCTTTTGGCTTGTTCGTATTCGGCTACACTCTGTTCATAGGTTAGCTTGTTCTTCTGCGACAGCAACCACCTATTTCCTCCATTAAATATATTCCACGACGCCCTTAGTGACCAAAAACGAGCAGGAAACCACTGTGGTCCTCCACTTTGTAATGGCCTGAATTCATTGTCATTTAGCTGAGTGTTGTTGCTGTAAGTCATGCTAAGTGTAGGGTATATACCTGCATTAGCGGCTTTATATTTGTTGTGGTTCAGTACCGACTGATGATATGCAAGCTTAATTGTGGGGTCTTCAGCCAGCATTATGTCATCAAGGCCATTTTTAGGAAAACTGCCCAACGTTTGTGTAATTTCCATCGAGTCTGCAACTGACATTCCCAATAAAGACTTTAATTGATTTCTAGATGTTTTCAATTGATAATAGGCGGTAATTGCTGTTTGTTGTGCTCGTTCACTGTTTAGTAATGCTATATCCTTGTTAGGTTGGCTCACTGTTCCTTCATCAAACTTGTTATTTACAGATATATATATCGAATCTGCCACATCTGCACTTCTTTGTGCAAGTTTTAAAGCTTCTGCATTCAGCAGATAAGCATAATATTGTGCAGCTATTTGTTGGTAAGTGTTCTTTTTAGTGTTAGCTACCGTTACTTTATTTATTTCTTCTGTTTCTTTTGCTATTCTGATATTGTGCCATGATTGTATATTAACTAAATCTAATTGAGCAGTGAAGCCTACGTTATAGATGTATTTCTGCCCGAACTGTACAGGACTATACACTCCCTCGGGTCCCCCAAAAATCACCGCAGGTACTAGTGTAGTTTGCAAAGATGTGTTATTAGTGAAGGTCCCATTTGCGTTTACATCAGGCAAAAGGTCCATATAGGCTTGTTTTCTACCTGCTATCGCTTTTTTACTCTCTATTTCGCTATTATTAATTAATACATTGTGCATATCGGCATATAGCCACACCTCTTCGAGATTATTAAATCGGGTCTGCGCTGTTGTAGTGGCTGCCAATACCATCAAGGCTGTGAAGAGAGCATTTATTTTGCAATTCATTTTTTCTATTTTCAGTGGTGCTATTTGTTTGTTGTTTACTATTGTATCTCTCTTTCCCTATTGGTAAGCATCATTGTTATCCATTTAGGTATCATTATTTTACGTTCTTCCATTAATAGTTTGAATGCATCCGTTGATATATTTGACTTTGCCTTTAGCATCGGTGCGGCTGCAAATGGAAAAACAGTCATCGATATTGTATTAAGAATGATATGCAGCGGTTGTATCGTTAATTCTTTTTCTTTTACCAATTCTATCCATTGTTTTACTATATAAAGCTCTTCCATTTTGCCATTCATGCCTATTCTACTCAAAAACAAATCAGGATCAGTATGTGCTTCATTCAAAATGAAAAAAGGAATGCTTGGGTTGCTTTGCAACATATCAATATAGTGATGTACCAACTTTTCTATTTTTTGCTCTATTGATGTTTCTGAGTTGTTTAATAGCTCTTTTACGTTACTCGCAAACAATTGACAAATTTCTAACATCACTATGTTAAACAGATTTTCTTTGCTCCTGAAGTAATAATTAATCAATGCCAAATTTAGCCCACTCTCTTCAGCTATGTCTCTTGTACGGGTTGCAGCATACCCCTTACGCATGAACACCGTTCTTGCAGCAAGTTTTATTTTCTCTTCCGTAGAAATGTTTGGATCAGTAGCAGTCAATGGTTTTTATTTGCGACACGAATTTACATTTGTTTTTCTGATTTAAACAATGATATTAATCAGTTGATTAAATTTTGTTTTTACTTTAACATTGTCTAATTACTATTCTTATCACTGAATGTGTAATATTCATGTTAAATAATTATTGTTTGGCATATTGTAAGCTTAATCACTGCCCAATGATATGTTATTTTTAGATCAAAATATTTATCTTTGGGTATCCGCTAATGCTAAACCATTTATAAAAAATGTTCAAGAAACTAATACTGAAAAGTATTGCCGCTGTTCTTATGTTTCAGGCTATGCCAGCCATGGCCAAAGAACTTACTCCTGTCGAAGCATTTATTTATCGCACAAAAAGCACCACTACATTTGCAAATGTTAGCGATATATGGACTGCTGATAACAATTTTGACAAGTCAGATTTATTAAAAAATGTAAAAAAAGCACAACCGCTTACGATCGATTATTTGAGGCTGGCTTTTTTTATGCAGCAGAAAAGTACCGCCATCAATCTTGTGTTACCTGGCACAGATGGTAGAACATATACTGTAGAATTAGCTCGTTATGACTTCCTGACCAATGATTTTGAGGTGCACGAAATGGGCGAAAACAACACTGATAAATTAGCTTCATATACTCCCGGTTTATACTATCGTGGAATTGTTAAGGGAATAGAAGGCTCCGTTGCTGCCTTTTCTTTTTTTAATAACGAAGTATATGGTGTGTTTTCTATACCTGGTGAAGGCAACTATGTTGTAACTCCCAACACAATGGTAGGTAAATCATATGATTACAATAAACACTACTTGCTTTACAATGATGCTGACCTCACTCTAGGCGACCAGCACCCAAAATGTGCTACTGATGAGCTAGATAAACTTCAACCAGTAACAGCCGCAAAGAATACAACCACGCAGAACAATAAAGTTTACAACAATTGTAAAGAGGTACGTATGTTTTATACCGCCGATTTTGCAATGTATCAGAGAAAAGGCAACAGTGTTACCAACTGTACTAACTACATAACGTCTTTGTTTAACAACCAAAGCACACTTTATAAAAATGAGGGAGTACCGTTAATGCTAAAGTATGTACAGGTCAATTCTGCTACTGATCCCTACCAAACACTGCCGAATGTTTCGTCTCGCTGGCTTACTAAGTTTGGTTGGGTAACTCAGAATGTAATGCATGGTTGCGACCTAGCTATGTTGCTTACTACCAAAAATGGTTATATGGGTGGTATCGCTTGGTTGGGTGTTTTGTGTCGTTCTTATTATGCACCAGATACTGTAGGTCCTTATTCTTTTTGTAATATCGATAATACTACTAGTCTGACTACGCCTTCATTCCCTACATACAGTTGGGATGTATCTGCGTCTACTCACGAAATTGGGCACAACTTAGGTTCTCCGCATACACACAGATGCTGCTGGAATCCACCTTCTCGTACTACCGCTATCGATGGTTGTGCAACAATAGAGGGTAGCTGCCCTGACCCTGGTAATCCTTCATCTACGGTTAAAGGTACCATTATGAGTTATTGCCATTTGGTGTCTGGAGTAGGTATCAATTTTACTAATGGCTTTGGGCCTCAGCCTGGTGATACTATTCGTTACCACATTGCAAGTACTGGTACTTCTTGTGGCGAAATGTATAATCCTGATGCGCCCATTGCCGTAGCCAACAAGACTATTACTGCTAATAAAGAATGTACTGACCCCAATAGCGGCATTACTTACTTTTGGAAAGACAACAATACTGCCGCTCACACAGACGACACACTGGTGTTGATGATAAAGAAAAATGGTAATAATATCGGTTCGCTAAATGATACTGCTTTCTCTGTGAAGGCGGGAACTATAGTGAATTATGGTAGTGGTAGGGCAGATACCATTTCTTTCCCGGCTGGTACGGTTGGTGTGGCTACTGGCAACAACAACTATGCAATGCGCAGGTACTGGAGTGTTAAACCATCTGGTACAGGCACTTACACTACTGCTGTAGATGTGATGTTCCCATTCCTTACTGCTGACACTACTGATGTAAATGGTAGTGTACCTGGTACTACTGCTCCTCTATCTAGCTACAGGCTGTATAGAGTTAATAGCCCAATAGATCCTAACCCGGCTAATAACTTTACATCTGCTACTGCTTCTAATTTTTCTATTTACACTTTTGGTTCTAGTCCTAGTACCACCAACTGGGTGGTGACTACTGCTACTAGTGGTGCTAAATTTGCCTATTTCAAGACTACTAACCTTAAGAGTGGTGGTGGTGCGTTTTACCCTTACGGGCTTGCTTCTGTAGGTAGTTTTAACGATGAAGCTGGTATAGAGATATACCCTAATCCTACAAGCAATGACTGGTATATTTCGTTGAAAGAAAGCAATGGTGAACAAGTTAGTTTCCAGTTGTTTTCTGCTGATGGTAGAATGTCACAAACTCAACTGTTGCAGACAGGAGCCGTGAACTCTATAAATGCGGCTAATTTGCCAGCGGGTGTTTACTTCTACCGTATTATCAATGGTGGTCAGGTATATACTGGCAATCTGATGAAGAACTAGATTTGGTTTATCTTACCCATTTACAAAATATAAGGGCTGCCAAATGGCAGCCCTTATATTTTATATTACTTACTACAATTGATTGTCTAATTGTAGATTTCTATTTTTTGTTGTTTAGAATTCAGCATTTTTTGGGGTGCGGGGGAATGGTATTACGTCGCGAATATTGGTCATACCAGTGACGAATAATACTATGCGCTCAAAGCCCAGACCAAAGCCTGCATGTGGCACTGTACCAAAACGGCGTGTATCGAGATACCAAT
>CAMDNC010000027.1 GCA_945902755.1 Flavipsychrobacter stenotrophus | reverse complement strand
ATTGATGGTTAAAAATTACAATGACCTCCGTATTGGCGATATCATAGAAGGATTTGAAGAAGTAGAAGTAAAACGTACTTTGTAAAAAAGTAGATTTTCAATAAACCAGAACAAGGCACTGTCTAACGATGGTGCCTTTTTTGTTTGTGTAGAGTTATTCTTGACTTGTACTTTCTGCCATTCCTGAAAAGTACTGGTCAACCGGAATTATTTCTGGGAAAGTTTATATATCTATTATTTTTCTGAAATCTAGTTTTTTTAGCGTGATATAGTTATGTTTGCACAATATTAGGTATGCGATGAAAATTTTTACACTGCTTATTTTTGTTTTTTTTGCTACTACACCTGCCTTTAGCCAAGGTTGGGACGAGGTGGGTGTGAGTGGTAATACACAGAAGGCAAACAATATTGTTGCTGCAGTATGCTATGATAATGGAATATTGTATGCCGGCGGCATATATCAGGACACGGCATTGCATGGATATGTGGCGAAATGGAATGGTGAGCAATGGGAAGAACTGGGAATAGGCAATAGTGCGTTAAATTTCAACTCGACACCCAATAAGATTTGTGTGGATAAAGAGCATAATATTTATGTTCTGGGGAAGTTGCGTACTTCTGAAAAATGGTGTGTAATGAAGTGGAATGGTGCTACATGGAGTGCGCAGGGTGTAGGAGATAGTGTTTTTAACACTTACAAAGGGATTTATACGTTTTGCACAGACAAGGATGGAAATGTGTATGTAGCCGGCGCATTGAACGATACTGGTGGCAGATATAATGTAGCTAAGTGGGATGGTACAAAATGGCAGCAACTGGGCGAGGGGAGTAATGCACTGAATGCTAATGATGTAATAATGGCACTCGAGGCAGATAGTAAAGGAAATATTCATGCTGGAGGCGAATTTAAACTATTGGGAAATGCGTACGTCGCCAAATGGGATGGTGTAAGCTGGAGTACCCTAGTAGTGACCAATAATAAGCCGAACGATATCTATAGAGCTAATGAAATAAGGGCACTTTACATAGATGGAGCTGACAATATATATGCTGGTGGTGTAATTGTAAGTGCGAATAGAAATAACTGTTTGGCAAAGTGGGACGGCACATCGTGGATAGAAGTAGACAATGGTAATAACTCACTGAATTCAGATATCCCGGGTTCAATAAACGTAATAACTGGCGACAAAGCGGGTAATATATATGTGGCAGGAATGGGCATAGAGCAGCATGTTTGGCAACCTTGCGTGAAGAAATGGGATGGCATTAGTTGGAATGAAGTGGGCATAGGTAGTACCTCAATTCATAAAAACGAACGTATTAGGACTGTTTGCACAGACACCACTGGTGTTTTGTATGCAGGAGGTGTATTTATGGACAAGCATGCTGCTGATAAATACATTAACGTGGTTAAATTCGACAACAAATCATTAGAAAATAACTTAACAGGTAAAGGGTCTATACATGCATGGCCAAATCCTGCGAAGGATATATTGTATATAGACGTCAATAAGTATGACGAGGAGTACTACCTGTATGACTTGAAGGGTGTATTGATGGGTAAAATGCAAAACAAGATGTCTGGTGCAGCAACTAATAGAATGTATTTGTATGATTTGGCTAAAGGAACTTATTTGCTGAAGAAGCAAAATTCCGCTCCTTTCCTATTTAAAAAAATGTAAAGAGATTGTCTACATAAACAATTGTTAGCATTGGCGGTAGATTTTCTTTTTAAATAGCTGATTGTGCGTTTAGCTAAGCTAAGAACGGTAGGTATTGGCATGCCGAGAAACGACAAACGTGTTTCGATAGTTTTCAAATAAAATAAAATTCGGCGCAAATGATAAAGTGACTAAGTGACAATATATTCGACCATTATTTACAAAATAAACAATAGCATATTAACGCATTAACTAACTCGCACTTTGACAAGCAGATATTGAGGACAATTTCCCTCACCGCCCAGAACGTACAAGAGAGCGACGCAACCAACGAAGAGAGATGGACCTATGCTGGCTTCATAAGTAAACAGAAATGGATACATAAAGTAGTGACCACTTCACAAAGTGTACGAAAATAAAATGTACAAAACTTTTGCATATGGGCTGATAAGTGAATTGTTCATCTTTTTCATACCTAATTTACCAATAAAAGCTCATTTTTGTAAGCATAACAATGTGCAGATATGAATATACTACTAGTAGAAGATGAGGCTAATATAGCTTCTATGGTATGCAAAGGGCTTACAGAAGACGGCTATAATGTTAGTGTGGCTCCAGACGGCAATATAGGTTTACAAATGTCTACCAGTCATTCTTACGATTTATTCATAATAGACATCATGCTGCCAGGCATAAACGGGCTAGAGCTGTGCCGCACCATACGCAAAACTAAAAGTAACCACCCTATATTGATGCTTACTGCTCTTGGCACTACAGAAAATATAGTTACAGGTTTTGAATATGGTGCAGACGACTACATGGTTAAGCCATTTAAGTTTGCTGAGCTTCGTGCAAGAATACGAGCTCTTATCAGGCGCAGCTCTGGACATACTGATGAAAACAAACTGAGAATAGCCAATCTGGAACTAGACCAAGACGCAAAACGGGTGAAAAGAGAGGACAACGAAATTATACTTACATCAACAGAATACAGACTACTAGAATATCTACTTAAAAACCAAGGCAAAGTAGTGTCACGCATGGACCTCTTGGAAAATGTGTGGGGGGTAGACTTTAATATGGCTACCAATGTGGTAGATGTATATGTAAACTACCTACGCAAAAAAATAGATAAAGACTATGAGCCCAAACTCATACACACTGTAATTGGCATGGGGTATATAATGAAAACGGACTAGTGAAATAATAAATTTACATTAATGACACTATTGTAATGTTTATCTTATTAATTTCATCCCAAAATATATCCAAATGAAAAGATTCATTCTATTTAACCTTATCGCGTTTACCAGTTTTAGTGGTAATGCGCAACAAGCAGCAAAGGTAACTAACCCTAACAAACCGTTCTATATGCGTGTAGGTTTGGGCTATGGTTTGGCAATGTCTGGCAACGTTGGGAATGGTAATGGCACAATAGTAACAGTAGCAAACGATGAAACATTTAAAGTACAACCCTATTCCTACGGTGCTGGTTTATCAGGCACATTAGCAGTGGGATATAATGTGAACAAAAATCTAGGCGTAGAAATGATTGCTACTTCGACGGTGGCAGGCAAAAAGTATGAATACACGTCAATTTATGAATTCACCTCTGGCGGCACTACTTATGCAGAAAAGGCTGTTGTAACCACCTATGGCAATACCTTGCTTTTGCAGCCAGCTATAGTGGTACAATCAGGAGGTGCCAAAACCAATGTTTATGCACGCATGGGAGTGATAGTGCCTATTATGAACTCGCTTGCTAGCGACGTAGATTATAGCGAGAACATGAACAACAATGTTGAAAAAACCACAGAGGAATATAGCATGTATTTTTCACTTGGGGCTAGTGGTGCAGTAGGCGCTAGTTTCAATCTGTCCTACAACCTTCGCTTGTATACAGAACTATGTTTAGTATCGTATTCCCCTTATTTGGCCAAGGGTAGCAGAACGTCCTATACTAGAAATGGGGTTGAGTATTTGAGCTATTTATCATTAAAAGACAGAGAGATAGAGTTTAAGAAATCAGGAACAATCACCTCGTCGCAAGATCCAGACAAACCTACAGTTGCTCAGACCCAAGCTATACCCTTCAGCAACATGGGCATCAATGCCGGAATAGTGATTCAACTGTAGCACTTAGCCAGAAAAAATTACCAATAACTTTAAGAGAATTTTTTGTAATTGTTTTTCTGATAATTGCAATCGGTACTAACTTCGTACCTATGTTAGAGCAATATTGCAAGTCGCTGGTAAGTTACAAACGCCTGCCTACTAGAGAAGTGAGAATCGGAGATTTACTGATAGGCAATGGTCACCCCATTAGGATTCAAACAATGACTACTACCGACACCATGGATACCCTGGCTACGGTAAACCAAACCATACGTTGTATAGAAGCAGGTGCCGAGCTAGTGCGCATCACAGCACCTAGCAAAACCGAAGCTGAAAACCTGCTGAACATAAAAAATGAACTGCGCGCCAGAGGCTATAATACCCCATTGGTAGCAGACATCCACTTCACCCCAAATGCAGCCGAAATAGCCGCACGAATAGTAGAAAAAGTAAGGGTGAACCCAGGCAACTATGTAGACAAGAAAAGATTTGACATCATAGAATACACCGATGAAGAATATGCTGCCGAAGTACAGCGAATAGCAGAGCGTTTTACACCTCTGGTGAAGATATGTAAGGAGCATGGCACTGCTATGCGCATAGGCACTAATCATGGGTCGCTGAGCGACAGGATAATGAGCCGCTATGGCGACACAGCAATGGGTATGGTGGAAAGTGCGATGGAGTTTCTGAGAATAGCCCGAAACGAAGACTACCATCAGATAGTACTTAGCATGAAGAGCAGCAATCCTCAAGTAATGGTGCAAGCATACAGATTGCTGGTGCAGCAGATGGACTATGAGTTCGGGGAGTGCTATCCGCTACACTTAGGCGTCACAGAAGCAGGCGATGGTGAAGACGGACGCATAAAAAGTGCAATAGGTATCGGCACCCTCTTGGAAGACGGAATTGGAGATACCATAAGAGTGTCTTTAACTGAAGACCCTGAATTTGAGATTCCAGTATGTAAAGACATAGTGAATAGATACCCCCCAGCAGACCCTATTACCACTGACACCAATTTGGAAACATCGTCAGAAAACATAGCATCGGTTCCATCCAAGCCATTACCCTATTCGCCTTTTGAATATAGGAGACGGTACACAACCGATATAGCTAACATAGGTTGCAGTAACGTACCCGTAGTAATTGCAGACTACTATGCATATGACAACTTAAGCCCAGCAAGTCTGAAAGATATAGGCTATACTTATGATGCAGCAACTGACAAATGGCATATTAGTGACGGTGCAGCAGATTATATTTACACAGGCAATGACTTACCCACATTTGCGCTGCCCGGCACGCTACAAGTAATCTGCGATTACAAAACCTGGCTTAAAACTTCTGACCGCAATAGCTGCCATCCTTACCTTACCGAAAAACAATACAAAGACCACGAAGTACCTGCTTACAAACTGCATTTTATATCCGTAGTAATTACTGACTATGACACCAACTATGCATCATTAATTAGCCGATTGAAACACGATAAAGGGGCTGTAATAATAGTGAGCTGCAGCAGTGAGAATAGTATGAAGCCTATGCGCAGTTTTGCAAGCCTACTGATGCAACACGACGTAAAAACACCTATTATTTGGGCTGTAGAGTCGTGGGGCACTTCGGCTGATACGCACCTTGTTAAGTTTGCTACTGATAGTGGCGGGCTGCTGCTAGAGGGTATGGGCGATGGGCTGATGCTGATAAACACTACCCCTATAGACAACACAGCTATTAGTGGCAGAACTTATTTGCCTGTAAACAGTAGTGAACAGTTTTGCAACAATACTGCTTTTTCTATATTGCAAGCGACCCGCACCCGTATCAGCAAAACAGAGTACATAAGCTGCCCTAGCTGCGGCAGAACACTTTTTGACCTACAAGAAACCACCGCCAAGATAAGAGCTGCCACAAACCACCTAAAGGGAGTGAAAATAGCCATAATGGGTTGTATTGTAAATGGACCTGGAGAGATGGCTGACGCTGACTTTGGATATGTGGGTAGCGGACCAGGCAAAATAACGCTCTACAAAAGTAAAGAAGTAGTGAAGCGTAATGTGCCCAGCGAAACTGCTGTAGATGAACTCATAGAACTACTAAAAGAAAACGGCGCTTGGGTAGATGTACCTGCTCAATAAACAATAGAGGGGAAAGAACGATTGGAAAACACAAATAGGTTTTTATTGTGGGTAGCTGTATTTCTACTATTCAGGGTAGGTGTATATGCTCAAGATCGTCAATACAAGCTATCTGGCACGCTACACATGCAAACTGGTGAAACGTTTCCCTATGAGGTTACGTTTACTGAGCTCGATGGCAACATTGCCGGCGAAGCTGTGACTTTTGCCCCACCTCACCAAACAATAAGTGTGATACGTGGTACCATAGATAGGTATGAGAAAAGATTGAGTTTCAAAGAAGTAGAAATAGCGTCGTCACGCAGTTTACCCACCAAGGCATATATGTGCCTGGTAAATGCAAAACTGTTTTATGAGCAAGACTACAGGGGGGCAACGCTAAAAGGTGCCGTAACCAACAAACAAACCGACAAAACTGCTTGCACTCCTGGCACACTCACATTCAATAATGCCATAGAATTACGCCCACTTTTCGAGGCAACCGAAAAATTTGATACTGTGATATCTATGAAGAAGAAAATTCCTACTGAAAGGACAGGTATCATGGTTGCTCAACAAGAACCCAACGAACCACAAGAAACGGCCAAAATAACCGCTGGCGAAGAAAAAACCTACAAATGGTATTCAGACACGCTCACAATAGATCTTTGGGATGGTGGTGCTACAGATGGCGACGTGGTGAGCTTACAACTGAATGATAGCATGCTGCTGAGCAACTATACGCTGATGAAGAAAAAGAAAACCGTAAAGGTACTCTTGCCTGCTGTAGGTATTAACATACTTAGCATCATAGCGGGCAACGAGGGTACAGACCCGCCAAATACAGCCACACTGCAGCTTAAAGACGGTCAGATAAAACACCCCCTTGTAGCTTATAATAAACAAGGAGAGAAGGCAATGATAAAAATAAAAAGAGTTCCGTAAACACTATCGGCGTACTTCTTCTATCACATCGCTTACAGCCAGTACTAGCTCATAAGGCAATACAGGAATTTCATCTCCTGCCACATCGTATCTGCCAAGAGCAGTCCACGTCATGAAAAAACGAGGGAATCCCTTAATGTTAACTTCATAATACATACCATCTTTTCTGAATTGAGGTACTACAACAGCTAATAAGGTTCGTTTCTCGAATATAAATTGCTTTGAAAAACTATCAGGCATACGCACAAAGTTACCTACAAAATTATAGCGGTTAGTAGTGAAGATTACCAATTAGTTTATTTTATCGAAATGAATATTTATCCAAAAACCAAACGTTTTTTATTGTTTGATCGTCTTATATAGTACGGCAAACATAAAAGATGCTTACTATCAACTCACTGTAAACACTATTCAAATCTATTTAAAATTCAAAGAAATGAACATCGGATCGGCAATTAAATCAATCAGAAAAAAACTCTCAATCACACAGTATGAACTTGCTGAAAAATGTGATCTTTCACAAACATCTCTATCTCAGATAGAAACAGGCATAAAGCGACCCAGCCAAAGAACTATTGCAAAGGTTTGTGCAGTTCTAGACATTCCAGAATCCATCATTTACATCGTTGCCATGCAGGAGTCTGATGTTCCACCCAGCAAAAGAGGCGTTTACGAGCTTGTTTATCCCTCTATCAAAAGCCTTGCTTTGCAGATGGTGAGCTCTGAACATATAAACCTCGTAAGCGCAAAAGCTGACTAGTCATTACTCATTTTCCTCTTCATAAAAACATACAAATTGCTATGCCCTATTCTCGTTTTCAGTAATTAAATTTTGAGTGAGTGTTAATTATAGCTATCGGTTTCCCGATAGCTTTTTTCGTTTTATAATTATCCGTAACACCAAAATGAGCCTTTATTTTTTTCCCAAAGTATTAATTTCAGTAACTTAGAATAATGAAACAAGCCCTATGCTCCGTTCCTATTTTATAATTTTGTGTTTATTCTTGTTTGGCGGCAATTGCTGGTCACAAGACAGCTATACACTCAGTCCACCACTGGGGCTAGATGAAGTAGGTATCAACAAGGTATTGTGTCTAAGAAATGGCAACACTATCCTTTTTCATTTCGAGATTAATAAGCCCATTAAAACCTATGTATTTGATAGCGCTTGCAATCGCACATTTACTTCGTCTATCACTTGCGAAAAACTCGACATTTTCATGCTTACTACTACAGTTTTCAAGGGCATGTATGAAATAAATGAAGAAGCTGTATTGTTTTTCGAGCAGCAAAACTCTGGCAGACATGCACTTATTAGATTAAGGTTTAGCGGCAAGACCGGCAAGCTAATAGACGAAGAGACAATAGGGCGGTCTAGAAGTTTGGCAAAACCTACCCGTTTTTTTGTGGTGAAGCATAAACACGACAGTGGGTACCAGGTGCTTCATGCTCAAGATGCAATGCAGTTTCAGAAATGCGATATCCATTTGAAATACTACACCCCCCAACATAAAATATACAAAGACCTGCCTTTGGTTTTCGATAGGAAAAAGTACCACTTTATGCATGTGACCGGTGTAGATGCAGACGAAAAAGGAACTTGCATCACACTAGGACTGTCTAATATGCTGGTAAATGGCACCGGCAGCACAGTAGAGTCTAGCCCTATTTACGAACATTTTTTACAAGTATTCTATATCCCTGCCGATAGTACTCAGCCATTGAAGCGGACTGCAGATTTATCCACCGAAATAATTCCATACTTCACTAATTACACTCATAATCCCTTTGCTGGCACCATTAATTTGCTGATGCTTAGCTACAGAGATGCTATTCTAAGGTATGGCATTGAGATGCGTCCGGCACAGTTCATACACAATCTTTTATTCAAGTTCGATGAGCAAACACTCACTGGTGATTATAACTGGCTGAACAACAAACTGGCCAACAACTGGCTGAAAGAACAAACCGATACAAATAATTACTTCAATGGATTTCCACTAAAAATGACAACTAATGGAAATGGTTTATCTACTGTCATTTCAGAATCTTACAATAGATTTATCAATACCGAAACCTATTCTAGGTCACAGGTGTTCGAAACCTATTTGGGTAATATTTGCATTACACAATTTGATGACGATGGCAAGGAAATATGGGGTAGAGTGCTACCTAAATCACAGTACTATAAGAGCTACCGCCATTACTACAAACCGTTAGATATGAATAAAAAGTGGCAGCAACAAGCTATGTTCAATGACCTGCCACCACAGATTTATGAGCGTCAATTCATGTCGGCTAATGTATGTACCAAGGGCGATGATATATTTATAGTGTATAACGACTGCGGAAAAAACTTCAGCAACAATATTGCCGAGCCAGGCGATACCGTATTTACCTCTGCATTGTCGAATGCTTGCTACTACCGAATGAACAGAAAGAAAGAAATAACCAAACACTACCTTATGGGTCAGCCAATGTTTAAGGAATACAAAAGCTGCTTTATCGAAGGGTCAGATTTCGACGAGCGCTTGGGTAGATTTGCGTCGGTAGTGAAGTACAAAAGAAGTAGTTATGTGTCCTTACGCATGGTTTGGGCTACATTGCAATAGCCCCTGCGCTAAAATGAAAACGAATAGGTAATCTAAAGCAAAACAACCATTTGAGTAAAATGGCTTAGTTTTAGGTGTAAAAAAATAAATAATGAAAATTGTGAGTAAACTAACGGCTGCTCTACTAGTGTTAACTATAGGTGGGAGTGCATACGGGCAGCACGACAGAAAAGACTGGCATTGTCAGTCGGTTAAGGCAAAACTACAAAGCATCAAAAATGCTTCGAAAACTACTGTCGCCAGTCCTGAAGAAGATAAGTATGACGTAAAGTATGTGAAACTGAATCTACAAATGACCAATGTTGCTACCACTCTGAGTGGCGATGTTACAACTGTGGCTAAAGTCACAGCGAGCAGTATGTCGGGTTACGTTTTTGAGATGCTGCCACCACTAGAGGTAGATTCTGTCAAAATAGATGGTACGATGCAAGCTGTTACCAGTAGTGGAGATGTGCACACTGTCTCCTTCCCTGCACCTATGGCAATGGGTGCAATGTTCACCGCTCAGGTATTTTATCATGGCACACCAGTATCTGGTACCTCATCAGATATCCATGGCATCAGCACATTGCGGTCGCCCAGCTGGGACAACTGGGCTACCTTCACTCTAAGCGAACCGTACAGCGCCAAAGACTGGTGGCCATGCAAACAATCACTTAAAGACAAAATAGACTCCGCAGATATCTGGATTACAGTAGATGACTCGCTGAAGGCAGGAAGCAATGGATTGTTACAGGCGGTTACACCTATGGGTGCCGGACGCCACAGGTATGAATGGAAAGAACGCTACCCTATCGATTATTATCTGATATCAGCGTCGGTGGCTAAATATATAGACTACTCATACTACATGCACTTTGATGATAGCCCCGACTCCATGCTCATTCAAAACTATGTGTATGATAATAGCGGAACGCTACCCTTCTTTAAAAATATAATAGACTCTACCGATGAGCAAGTAAACTATTTCAGCAGCATATTTGGTCGATACCCCTTCTGGAAAGAAAAATACGGGCATGCCATGGCTCCACTTAGTGGAGGTATGGAGCATCAAACAATGTCTACTATGGGCTTTTTCCAAAGCTGGTTAGTAGCTCACGAGCTAGGCCACCAATGGTTTGGCGACAATGTAACCTGCGCCACTTGGGCAGATATAGTAATCAACGAGGGTTTTGCAAGCTATACCGAATATTTGTATGCCGACCACTTCAGGGGTAGAGCTGCTGCCACAGCAGATATCCGCGACCGCCAAAGAACAGTAATGAGTCAGCTGGGTGGCAGTGTGTATGTTGACGACACTACAGATGAGGGCAGAATATTCAGTAGCCGCTTGTCGTACGACAAAGGTGCATGTGCTATACATACCCTGCGTCATATCATCAACAACGATACCTACTTCTTTGATTTGCTCAGGGCTTGGCAAACATCTATGAAAGATAGCACCGGCACCATAGAAGATTTTAAGAACCTCACCAAAACTCTGCTTGGTAGTAACATCAACGGTACATCTGTAGATACTTTTTTCGAGCAATGGTTTTATGGCGAAGGTTACCCTATGTATGACGTGAGATGGAATCAGGCAGGCAGCAATGTATTTGTCCAAATAGACCAACGCACATCGGTACCATCGTCAGTACCATTGTTCAAAATACCTCTGGAGCTGAGACTTAGATCGACTACTGGCGACACCATTATCAGAGTAGTTAACGATATGCCTTCGCAAACTTATAGCTTCACTTGGAACAAGACAACTACTAGTTTTGCCATTGACCCCAATAATTGGATTACTGATAGCCTTACAAGTCTCATGCGCCAGATGAACCTGGGTGTGGCTGGGTTTGAAAACACAAACATCAATGTATACCCCAATCCCACTAGCACTGGCTGGACAGTAACTGGCATACCCGCCAATTCTGACTTTACATTGACAGATGTGACTGGAAAAACTATTTATAACACACGAAATGGCAATGACAGTAAACTGGAAATACCTGCATCTAGGTTAGTTACTGGATTGTATATGCTACATGTGCGCAATAGTGGTAATGCTGGTGTAGTGTACAAACTGATAAAAGAGTAGCAGAATGCCACGAATCGTAGCTTGACAATACCATATAACCAAGCCTACAACACCTGCAACGAATAAAAATATTAAAAACGGGTTTTAGGTTTGTAAATTTTACATACCTTTGCCGTCCGATTTATTCACGGAGGCTGTAGCTCAGCAGGTTAGAGCATCAGATTGTGGTTCTGAGGGTCGAGGGTTCGAAACCCTTCAGCCTCCCCAAAGTTTTATTGGTTTGATAAAAAAAGTGCTGTAACAAGCGCTTTTTTTTATTATTTTCATACCTTAGAGTAGGTGGCAGTAAACAAAATAGTAAACAATTAAAATTTTCATAACATGAGCTTAGAAGTAACAGGCAAATTATTAGTTAAGTATGACACACTACAAGTAAGTGACAAGTTCAAAAAACGTGAGTTTGTAATGGAGTTAGCCGAAGAGATTAATGGCAACATCTACACCAATTTTGCAAAACTACAGTTAGTTCAAACAAAATGCGACATCATAGACCGCTACAACAATGGCGACATGATAAAAGTAAGCTTCAACATCAAAGGCAATTCTTACGTTGACAAAAAGGATGGCCAAACAAAATACATCACCAATCTGGATGCTTGGCGTGTAGAGCCAGCTGGTGCAGCCACAGCTACTCCAGCCCCTCAGGCTCAGGCACCATCATACAATAGTGCTCCACAGCCTGCTAATGTGGGTGGTAACTACAGTGCAGCTCCATCTTTTAATCAATCTCAACAAGCTATTGACGATTTACCGTTCTAAATATCAAAACAGTTTACTATGCTACGGCAGGCACGCTCTCTGATCATCATCTTTTTTGCAGCTGTCCTGCTAGCAGCATGCAGCAAAACACCAGATAATGCCCGCTACATTCCTGCCGATGCAGTCGCTGTAGTTGGAATCAATCTGAAATCGCTAAGCAAAAAAATAGCATGGAACCTGATAACAGGTAGCAAACTGTTTAAAGAAATACAAAAACGAATGGCAGCAGAAAACGCTGCCGATGCAGTAGGAGGTATTGAAAACGCCGGTTTCGACGTTTCCAATACCTTTTATGTTTATACCAAACCTGATAGCCGCTTTTATGGTGGCAATTTGGTAGCCGGACTCGTGCCGTTAGCTGATGCTGCAGCTTGGGAAGCATATGTGAAATTGGTTTTTCCGAAAGCAAAAATTACTGCTCGCAATGGCAGAAAGGAAACCTTCCTAGGACAGGGAATGTATATAGGATGGACATCAGAAATACTAATAATACTCAACGCCAATACTTCAGTTACTGAAGACATGAATCCTAATGGTTCAGTAGTAGATGAAACCATCATTGCTGCCGAAATGGATAAGGCATTTCTCACTCCTGCTGGTAATAATATAGTTAATAACAAACGTTTTGCAGGATTTAGTAAACATAACTATGACCTTTCTTTCTGGCTCAATTATGGCAGCCTCATTTCTGGCTACACAGACAATGTATCTGCCGATCTGAATGGTGTGTCGCTCTCCTCAGCTTCTTGGAAAGATGCTGTCCTTACTTCTGGCTTCGACTTCAAAAAGGGGAAAATAGCTGGTGAAATTAGTTATTACCTGCCCTCGCAAATGGAAGATGCTGCTAAAGACTTCGGCACTCAAAACGCCAACAAAGACATGATAGCTCGCCTGCCCAAAGAAAATATGGATATGCTTTTGTCTATGCACATATCTCCTGCGGGCGTCAAATCAATGCTTGAAAAAACAGGATTATTTGGTATTACTAACGTTGGGCTTAGCGCTCAGGGCTTGGATGTAGATTATGTACTCAATGCATTTACTGGCGATATGGCCATTGTTATGAATAACCTTAGCCTCCGTGCCGAACCAAAACAAGATAGTTTTATAGGTCAATTGGTCACTCACAAACAGCAGAAGGCCACAATGAACATGACCTATACTGTAAAAATAAATAATGCCGATAACTTCAATAAACTATTGGACTTAACGGCCGGAATGGCCATGCAAAAAGTGGGCAATGATTATGTAATGGCACTCACAGATAAAGACAGTGTATACCTGAACAGAAACAAGGAATACGCCGTAATTACAAACAAAAAATCATACGCTTCGGGATTACTGAATGGTAATTTCAAAAAAGAAAATATGCCTGAAGATATATCAGGAAGGGCTACGCGCAATCCTTTTGCATTATATCTGGACATAAAACAACTATTCAAGGACGTTGACCCAGCTATCAGTTCTTCGCCAGCCGACTCAGCTATCATAGCAGAAAGCAAAAAGCTGCTTGACAATATCTCTATTACTGGAGGCAATTTTGCGGATCAGGCTTATAAATTTGACATGGAAATCAATTTCATAAATAAGGATGAAAACAGCATATTGGAAATCATCGATTTTGGCATGAGAATGAACGAAATCAATAGCAGCAAAGCCAAATAACATTGTTTTTACACCCTATAAAATGTCACTTTAATACTTATCTTTGTTTTGAACATAATATTAACCGTTGCAAATCTGTAATAATGCGTAAATCACCCCTATTTTCAATATTTGGTCTGTTGTCTCTAGCTGCTGTTAGTATTTATAGTTGCAAAAAAACCGAAGGTATTGACAACAACAATGGTATTCTTACTCCATATAGTTTGTACTTTGCCGATACCGCTGGTGCATTATTTAAAACCAATGACGGCAGAACATTTGCTGGAGTAGTTTTTCCTCCAGATGGCAGCACGTCTCGAGCTTTAACAGCATCGGGCAACAACTTATTGTGGGCAAAAAACAAATTGTACGTCTCCAACAACGATGGGAAAAACTTCAATTTAACTTATGATACTCTTACAAGTTTTCCAGATTTCACATGCAATGGCAGTGCTATAAACCTCAACCAGAGCATGCTAGTAAATCTACCCAAATGGGACAATAGGGTATATGCTACCTCAGAAGCAACTAGCCCCAACAACTGGATGGGATTAGTAGCAAGCGACAATAATGGCAACATACGCACATGGGGTTTTGAGGCATCTTACGACACATTCGGCGTAGGTACGATGCCAATTCGCATGAAATCATTAACCATGCTGGCTAATGGTACGCTTTGTGGTTTAGCTTACTCTGGTCCTTCTAACAACGACTTACTTCATTATAGAAACTTCGTAAAAGCTGGTAAAGATGCCAACAATTATGAAAACCGTTGGAAAGAAGTAACTGCCAACCCCGACAATATTCCTTACATATTTATGGGCAACATGGGTGGAAGACCATTACCCCCTTATGGTGCAACCTATACCGATACCAGCTATTTCTACTTGGGACATCTCAATAACAGGCTCATAGCCATAGACGGAAAATGCAACTACGGAGCATGGTATAGCGACGATAAAGGAGCCAACTGGCAGCCGTATGCTGGCTTGCCGTTGAATACACCGCTGCTTTGCATAGAGTCACCATTTGAAGAAGTCTGCTTGGTAGGTACTGCTGGCAAAGGTTTGTACATACTAAATGTACAAACCGACCAATGGGAAGCTAACAACAAAGGTCTTGGCGACAACCTGACAGTAAGAAGCATAGCTGCCAAGCAAAACGTGTACAAAAATGGCACGGTGCGCAAGTTTATATACCTGGCCACCAACAAGGGCATTTATGAAAGTGCAGACGGTGGCCGTAACTGGACACTGACCATTGCCGGCAATTTTGTAAGCGTTAACTAGACTTATTTATTCATCAACACTTTCACTCAAAAAATCATCGAGGTCTCTTCGTTGTTTTTTGGTGGGGTGACCTGTTTTGCTCAGTCTTTTACCCGTATAGAAGCTAGGCGCAAATGCGTCTTTCAGTAGTATGTCTTCTTCTGGCGTAATGTCTGCATAGTGCTTTATAGCTTCTGGGTAAGCTACTCTTTTCTCTAACAGGGCAGTCACCTGAATGGTTTTTTTGCCGTCTGGAGTTCTTATCTGATATACATCACCTACCGATACAGATCGGGCAGGCTTTATGGCAGCACCATTCATTTTCACCTTACCACTATCTATAGCATCTGTAGCCTGCGAGCGGGTCTTGAAAAATCTTATTGCCCATAGGTACTTATCTATCCTTGTTTTTTCCATGATTAAAGTTACTACACCACCTTCAAATAGTAAGCAGGGACACAAAGTAGTAACAAGAAAAAATAGTTCTCTCGTTGTACATTTTTATAATGATTGTCTAATCTCATTTTAATAGCATTATTAATAATCAATACTGCTAAAAACAGAACTTTACAGTACAGCATACTCGTAATGAAGAACGTACTCGTACCCACAGATTTTTCAATAGAATCATTGGAACTCATAAACAAAACAGCAAAAGCAGTAGCAGACAAACTGAATATTTACCTGTTTCATGCCTACGAAATACCTGCAGTAAACGATAAAACAATTGCCCAAAAAAACAACCTGATTACCGAGCAGCTACGCCAGCGATGCAGGCGCATCAAAGCCAACAACAAAAACATCACTAACATAAGCGTGAAAATAATGCAGGGCGGCAGTCATGCCATATTCAGTAATTTTACTGACAATCATAATATTGACCTACTGGTGCTACCAAACAAATACATATATACACCGCCAACTGCCGAAAGTGTGAGCCCAGTAAAACTTTTTAGAAAGTCCACGATAGAAAAACTGAGCGTTTTTAGCGAGGTAGATTTTAACCAAAATAATGAGGATAGTAGATTGTAATTTCAAAATCACCCTTTGCACAAAATAATTTTTACTTATATTTGCTACACAGCTATTGCCAGCTATCTCAGCAGTCCCTCTGCATGTTGGTTATAGTACGGATGATTTCTTTTGCTCTTTGTGTTGCGCAACCGCCCTCCCGTTGCTATCACTACACAATTGCTCACTGCTACAAAGAAACTCCAGTAATACACACAAACAATTTATTGTACCACAAAAAGACTTTTATTAAATAGATAATGGAATATAACACTACACGCAGCAGAATGCTGATGCCCGAATATGGCAGAAATGTGCAGAAAATGGTAGAGTATCTGGTAACAGTAGAAGACAGAGAAAAACGACTGAAACAAGCTGAAATCATTATAGAGCTGATGGGCACACTAAACCCGCACCTCAAAACCATAGAAGACTACAAACACAAGCTTTGGGATCACCTGTTTCAGATGACCGAATTTCAGCTGGATGTAGACTCGCCATATCCTTGCCCTACTCCCGAATCTGTATTTAAAAAACCGGAAGTGCTGCCCTACCCGCAAGCCAGCATTAAACACAGACACCTAGGCAAAAACATACAAGGATTACTGGACAAGGCAATGGCAGAAACCAACGAAGAAAAGAAACACGGACTTACTCAGGCTGTTGGTTACTACATGAAGTTGGCATATGGCAATTGGCACAAGGAGCCTGTGCACGATGACATGATAAAAAATGAACTTGCTGAGATATCAGGAGGTAAACTGAAGTACGAAACCGGAGGATTCAGAGTTACTTTTGATACCAACCCAGTAAGTAACAATAACAACAACCGCAACTTCAAACAAAGGAATAATAACAATAATAATAACCGCAATTTCAAAGGCGGTCAGCCAGGGCAGGGTGGCAACCAGCGCAATAACTTCAGAGATAATAATGGCGGTGGCGGTGCAAATAGTTTTGGCGGTGGCGGCGGCAACAACTTCAATAAAAACCGAAAATTTAAAAACAACAACAAGAACAATAAAATCAATAAATAAAACAAAGCTCCCGGCACCATTCCTGAGGTGTCGGGTGTTTTGTTTAGGTCCTTACAGCTATTATTGTTGCATAGCACGCAGCACATTTACTACATCACCCACCGGCAAGCCCATTACGTTATAATAGTCGCCATTTATTTTTTCTATTCCTGTTACACCTATCCATTCTTGTATGGCGTAGGCGCCAGCCTTGTCATAGGGTCGGTATTTATGCACATAATGTGCTATCTGCTCCTGAGTCAGCGGCCTAAAAAACACTTCTGTAACCACCGAAAATACGTGATTAACATCGTTGCTGCGTATACACACTCCGGTTACTACTCGGTGCCCTCTGCCTGCTAGTGAAGTCAGAATAGCTATGGCATCATCAGCATCCTTGGGTTTGCCTAGTATCTGCTCATCTAGCAGCACTATAGTGTCGGCAGCTATTACTATGGCACCTGGCACCAGATGTGCTATAGCATCCGCTTTTTTTTGAGCTAGGTGTGCAGGCACTTCTTCGCCTGGCATTCCCGGTGGGTTAGTTTCGTCCACATCTGCTATCACTACTTCAAATTCTATCTCAGCCATCTCCATCAGTTGCCTTCGGCGTGGCGACTGTGATGCTAGTACTATTTTCTGCACTGTGTTTTTGTTATTGTATTTTATAAATAAGCACGGAGCATATACCCAGTACCATTATTATTTTCAGCCATCGGCTACACTGACCATAGTGTACTGGTGAGGCTACACCTTGCCACAAGTATACAGACCATCCTACCAGAGGTGCAGCCAGCAAAAGTAAAACATAAAATGCAAGCAAATAATAACCGTAGCTTACCAGCAATGCGCCACCTACTATCAGTGGCACTAACGCCAATATCACCAGCACAGTAGCAAATCTGGTAGCATATCCCAATCCACGCTTTATGGGCATCGTTACACAACCTTCTGCCTCATCGCCTTGCATGTCCTCCATGTCTTTTATTATTTCGCGTACCCATGTCAGCATAAAAGCAAAATAAGCATAGATCACCAATATCCATACGGGTAACGATGAAACACTAGGTTTGCCATTAGCAACAAGTGGCTTTAAAGCCGATAGCCGCATAGCCGGCTCATAAACATAGAGTGCTATTATGGTAAGTGCAGTAAGCAATGCTACTGCTATGTTGCCAGTTAGGTATTGCCGCTTATATGTCGTAGAATAAAACCACAATAATCCTGTACACCCTAGCTGCAACAATAACCATTGGTAGTGCTGTGCTCGAGCAGCCACATATCCAGCCATGAGTATCGCAGCCACATTTAACACTGAGTGTGCTATAATAGCGTGTTTGCGCTTTATGATCTTACCCAGCACTACCCTGTCGGGATGGTTGATGATGTCAATCCGAACATCAAAATAGTCATTAATGATGTAACCAGCAGCAGCTATAAGCACTGTAGATGACGTGAGCAACAGAAAATGAAATGGACCAAGCACAGATGGCTCTACAGGCAACACAAGGCATGCCCACACTACTGTTTGGGTCAGGAAGATGATCAATAAATTTTGCCACCTCATCAGTTGCAGCCACGCCATCATCAATTAATATTAGTAGTACAGTTATCCTTATCAGGCAAAATAAAGTGTTATATGGTATACATTGTCCCTAAAACCGAAAATTAACAGTACTGATTAAAAAAAAGCGGCTGCCTTAGACAAAGCAGCCGCACACGCCATAAATGAACCTCTCGGTCTTTACTCTCAAACCATCTTACTTACCTCTTATTGTTTTGTGATGTTGAACACTGATGTTGCTCCATCTAAAGATAGTACCTTCAGTATGTACACACCTGTTGATAGGTTGCTCATATCAAAACTTCCGCTTTTTGCGTCTTTTATTTCTGCTACCATGCTACCAATCACATTGTACAAGCCTACATGCTTGGTAGTATTGTTGTCAGCAGTTGCAAAGTTCAGTGTGCCTGTTACTGGGTTAGGATATACTTTATAACCACCTGCAGACTGCACAGCATTTACCGATACAGTTGCTTCTGGCAAAGGTATCATAGCACCACCAGATGCTAATGCAACCCACAAACCAAATGCCGCACCACCACTGTTTGCAGTAGGATCTACAAAACCAGAAGCTACTACAGTAATGGCATCTTCATCAAGACCTAATGTAGTAAGTGGAGCAGAATATCTTTTAATTACTGCACTACCAGCCGAATTAGTTACATCTATCGTATAGTTATTAGTAGGCAAGTTCAGATAGCCACCACTTGCAAAGTTGCCGAATGCAATATCATTCACCAGTGTAGTAGCGCCTGCTTTTACATCTACCACTGGTGCGTCAGTGCTACCATGTACTACTAATAGGTCTGTAGTATCTGCAGAGAAGGCAGATATCTCTCTACCTTGGTCGTATATGCTAAGACGGAAAGGTACTGTTGCTGCCGAAGGAGTATAACCAGTAGGGCTAACAATACCATTTGCTACGATGATATATCTCTTATCAGAGCTGAGTGTTACAGTAGCACTGTATATAGTATCCGCAACACTTGTGCTCGTTTTGGGTGCTACACCCAGTGTCACTGGCACACCTACAGGTGCATTCACAAATTGTGATGCGGTACGGAACGCAAAGTTGTTAAGCAACAATGTTCCATTAAGATATACGTCCACAGAGTCTGCTGCTGCATCAGCACTGTTATGTATCACTTGCACACGAGCCACTTCTTCCAGAGGTATAAGTGCACCACCTGTAGCTGTTGCTGCCCACAATCCAAATGGTGCTCCGCTGCTATTTACAGATGGATCTAGGAATCCAGATGCTACTACTGTAACGGAAGCACCCGCTAAGCTAAGTGTAGAGAGTGGTGCAGAATATCTTTTTACAACAGCACCTGTAGCTGTAGTTACGTCTACTATATAGTTGGCAGTGGGCAATGACACATATCCTGTTGAGTTGTACTGACCAAAAGCAATATCATTCACCAGTACTGTGTTACCCGCTCTAACGTCTACTACTGGTGCATCGGTACAGCCATGTGCTACAAGTAAGTCTGTGTTAGTACCTACAGTGGCTGATTCACGAGCCATGTCATATACCGACAAGCGGAAAGGTACTGTTGCTACCGATGGCGTATAGCCTGTAGTACTTGCCAAGCCATTAGCCACTATCACATACTTCTTAGCAGGATCCAATGTTACAGTTACACTGTAGAATGTGTCTGCTACGCTCGTACTGTTCTTTGGAGCTACCGACAGTCTGATAGGCGTACCAGTTGCTGGTGCATCTATGAAGCCTGTTGCTGTGCGGAACGCAAAATTGTCAAGCAAGATTCCATTGTCCAGATACACATCTACAGAGTCAGCAGCTAAGTCAGCACTATTGTGTATCACTTGCACTCTTGCTGTTTGGGCTGTGGCGCCCAATACGCCGGCAAGCGCGGCAGTAAGTAGGATTGTTTTTTTCATGTTGTTTAATTTTTTATCAAAACTATAAAACAAAACAACCCAACAATCAAGCCAATATTTGTTTAACTTTTCTTTATAATTATTAAACAAAAAATACTAACCGACAATTAATAAAATGACGAAAAGTGAACCTCAAAAACGATTTTGATAGCAATTCTTACACAATATCTTAACACTGAATAACAACAAAAGGTAGGAAATCAACGCAAAATGAATTCAACACAAGTACCATAAGTAATGTTAAAGCACAACAAAACACTTCATTTTCTGCTTGTTTGCAACTAACCATTCACTGTATACCCTACCTTTGACAAATGCTAAAGTTGATTTTCTGGATAATTGTTATAAGCATCATCCTCAGGATTATATTTTATTTCGTGCTCCCCATACTTCGCGTAGCTTTTACTGCCACAAACCAAATGCGCCGTATGCAGGAACAAATGAAAGAAATGGAGCGAAACATGAATCAGCCACCTCCTTCTACTAACCGTAAAGTGAATAGAGACGGCGATTATATAGATTATGAAGAACTAAAATAATGTCCATAAGGCATCATACATTACTAGCCTCCATTCTGTTTTGGACACACACATGTCTTGCTCAACCCTGCAAAACTAATGTGCTTGTTTTAAGCACTCCTGCTGCTCTCACCGAAAGTTTAAAAGCTAACCCTGATGCAGCATTTGTATCGCTACAGCGCCACATACCCGGCATACTCATACACCTCAGATACGCCACCACTCACAACTTCACCCACAAAGTACTTTACCACCATCCCAAAGCGCTGCTGCGAAAACAACCTGCTGAAGCATTGAAAAAAGTGCAGGAAGAACTCAATAAAAGAGGACTGGGACTGAAGATTTATGATGCCTACAGGCCTTTCAGCGTTAGCTGCTTATTATGGCAGCATGCCACAGACAGACGTTATGTGGCCAATCCCAAGCGTGGCAGCCACCACAACAGAGGCACTGCTGTGGACCTCACAATCGTACAACTCGGCACAGGCAATGAACTGAATATGGGTACCGATTTCGACAACTTTACCGATACTGCACACCATAGTTTCGTGCACCTGCCTGCAGAAGCATTAGCTAATAGAAGACTACTCAAAAACATAATGTGGAAACATGGGTTCAACTTTGTACCCACCGAATGGTGGCACTATCACTGGCGCGACAAAAACTACCCATTAGTCGACCTTCACTTCGACAATATGGAGTAATGCTGATCTCTGCTTACTTTTACTGCTCCAATTCTGATGCATGTTGCACCGTATAATCCTTTTGATTACTGGCTCATTTTTAGCCTCAGCCACCCGTGCACAAACCAATGCAGACACCATAGCCAATATTATACGCAATCATATCTATAGGCTCACTACCCCTAGTATGATGGGTAGAGGTTACGTGGGCAATGGACAGAAAAAAGCATCCGAATACATCAGTAGTCATTTTACTAATTTAGGCCTTACTTCGGTTGCTGCCATCGCAGATATGCAGCAGTATTACTCGTTTCCAGTTAATACATTCCCAAGCAAAATGAGTGTAACCATCAATGGAAAACAACTATTGCCAGGTCAAGACTACCTTGTAGGTGCAGCTAGTACAACCTACAACAACCGAAAAAGAATTGCAATAAAAAATCTTGCTTCCGTAACCACACCCCAGCAATGGAGATACACAAAAGCTACCTTTAGCGACACCTGCATTTGGTTGCTGTTACATACTGATAGTATGTGCCAAAACACTGGCATACCCAGCCACCAGTTACCTTCTTTGCTACCTTCAGGTTGCTACATACTACCGCAAAAAAATAAGCTGATGTGGACCGTAGCAGACCACACCACTGCAGCTACGGTAGTGTACATCACAGATACTTCATTGCCAGCGCTACCCACTGTAGCCAGTGTCGATATATCCGCCAAACTGAACAAAAAATACACTGCAACCAACATCGTTGCCTGCATTCCGGGCACCTTGCCAGACAGCTTCATTGTATTTTCAGCTCATTATGACCATTTGGGTAAGATGGGGAGCAATACTTTCTTCCCTGGCGCCAGCGACAATGCCAGTGGTACAGCCATGATACTCTATCTAGCTCAGTATTATGCTGCGCATCCACAACGCTACACAATGGTATTTATAGCATTCAGCGGCGAGGAAGCTGGCTTACTGGGCTCTGCACACTTCGTGCAAAATCCCCCATTCCCATTAGCTGGTATAAAACTACTGTGCAATCTAGATATAATGGGCGACGCTACCGACGGTGTAACAGTCGTAAATGCCACATTGCACCCGAAAGAGTTCGAGCTCCTCACTTCGCTCAATAATCAACACCAATATCTACCCATCATCAAAAGCAGAGGCAAAGCTGCTAACAGCGATCATTACTATTTTTCCGAAGCTGGAGTGCCAGCTTTTTTCCTGTACTCAAACGGAGGCGAAGGATATTACCACGACATCTACGACAAAGCTGAAGCCGTTACCCTTCAGAATATACCTGGTGTAGCCAACCTACTAATCAACTTTACTACAGAAATACAAAAATAGATATCATATACCAGTCTGTACAAACGATAAAACACCCAAACATACTTATCCAAAGCATGCACTACTAATTTTGGAAGTATGATTGACTATTGATATCAATTTACTATTTTTGAGTTTCTAATATCAAAAGCGTTCTTATGAAAAAGAATTTTTCATTATATATAGCAACCCTATTACTCCTCACTACTTTTGTAGGTACCTCTTGCAAAAAAAGAATTCATTCTAATGCCCCTACCCCTAACAATGTACGCATGAAGGGGTATACCAAAATAACCACTATCACCCTAGCCGGTGCTAGTACTGTG
The DNA here is from genome assembly GCA_945902755.1 of Flavipsychrobacter stenotrophus. Classification (GTDB taxonomy): domain Bacteria; phylum Bacteroidota; class Bacteroidia; order Chitinophagales; family Chitinophagaceae; genus Nemorincola; species Nemorincola stenotropha_A. The sequence goes on along the minus strand of CAMDNC010000027.1, from coordinate 4,374 downwards.
CCAGCTACTATCACTGAAAAATTCAGATTCTATTACGATCAGGTGAACCGCCTCTCTAAAATCACCTATACTGGCAATGATACCTTTGCCATTTACAAGGATATTACTTTCAACTATAGTGGAGATACAATATACAAAACCACCAAAAACATTCTTACCAATAATATCGTGCAGCGTGACACCTTTGTGCTCAACTCAAATGGATTTTTAGTTACTGCCTACACTCCCAACTTAGTAAATACTTTCGAATATTACGGACAGCTGCTAGCGCGCAACACAAAAAGGGCTACCAGCCACCGCAACATAGAAATGACGGCTCAAACTACTTACACTTCAGTAAACGGCGATTTCCTTAAACATAACTATGATGGCATATTAAATATCAATTTTAATCAGGTAAAAACACCGCTTACACTCAGATACTATCAAGACATTCCTCCTTTTACATTGTTTAATATTCAAACACTTGTAAGCTACAACTCTGATGTACACACTATTAGTGGATACAACTATGAGCCTATCAAACTGAATATGATAGATACTGTTTTTAAAGCAGATAGTCTTACATTTCCTGGTGCAGAATGGATTGGAGAATCCTATCATTTCTACACAGAAGATGCTAATCGCATAGGTGACTACTTACAGTTGGAGTCTTTCACTATGTATGGCAACAATATTTATCGTAATGCTCACCTTGTAGAGTCTATGACTGCTCGCAACAAGAGTGCATACATCACTTACGACATAGATGCGTTCAGCAAAATAATACAAACCAAGTACTCTGTAACGGACAGTGTGCTCAACAACAGAACTGCTATCTACGATATACAGTACGAAACATTCTAAGGCTCTAAGACACTTGTCGTTCCATTACTGTACGGCAAGGGGCTTACAGTGGCTAATTATCGTTTTAGTGTAGTTTTTTCTACTTTTACCATCTCAGAGGGTGTAGAGGTTTCTTAAAGTATGTGTCCTTTTACACCCATTATTACATCAAACTGATTAATTACGTTTATGGCAAATCAACTGCTTAAAGGAAAAAAAGGAATTATTTTTGGCGCATTAGACGAGCGCTCTATAGCCTGGAAAACCGCACTTGCTGCTGTAGCTGAGGGCGCAGAAATAGTACTTACTAATGCCCCCATAGCGCTACGTATGGGCAAAATCAATGAGCTGGCAAAAGAGTGTAATGCACAAGTAATTGCTGCCGATGCTACTTCCGATGCTGATTTGGACGCATTGATGCAGAAAAGCATGGAGATTTTTGGTGGCAAATTCGACTTCATTTTGCATTCTATAGGTATGTCACCCAATGTGCGCAAAAACATAGAATATACTGCTACCAATCACGACAACTTCCTGAAAACACTTGATATATCTGCCCTTTCCCTGCATAGAGTGTTACAAGCCGCTATGAAGGCTGATGCACTCAACGAATGGGGATCTGTGTTAGCACTCAGCTATATTGCCGCACAGCGCACTTTCCCAGGTTACAACGATATGGCCGATGCTAAAGCAGTTCTAGAAAGCATCGCACGCAGCTTTGGATACCATTATGGCTTTGCTCGCAAGGTGCGTGTCAATACCATATCGCAGTCACCTACAGTTACCACTGCTGGTTCGGGCGTTTCAGGTTTTGATGTATTTTACAACTATGCCGAAAAAATGTCCCCTCTCGGCAATGCAAGTGCCGAAGACTGTGCCAACTATTGTGTGATGTTTTTCAGCGATTATACGCGCATGGTCACTATGCAAAATCTGTTTCACGATGGGGGCTTCTCCAACACCGGCGTAAGCAACTTGGTGATAGAAGACATGAAAAATAGCCAACAGTAACTCTATTCAAAATTTTACACAGCCTTGCAGCAAGGATAAATCAGTTCACGCTTTTTTGTCATGCTTCAAGGCTGTTTATAGTTACAGCATACAATAATATAACAGGCACTACGTTTTAAGCAATAGTATTTCAGCCATCATGCCCCAAGCACTTAACAAATTATTACCGGTATTGAGCCTTCTCTCACTCAGGCTATCTGCAGCAGCAGCCATTTTACTCCTAAGCCTGAATGTTGAGGCACAGGTAAATGGTGGGCAGTATGCATTTGAGTTTCTCAGACTTTCTAATTCTCCCCATGTCTCCGCATTAGGAGGTATCAGTGTGGCTAATCCCGATAATGATATTTCACTCGCATTACAAAATCCCGCGCTGATGCGTGCTGGCTTGCACAATCAGTTGCAACTCAATCACAACAGTCTTTATGCTGGCATCAGCGCTACCAACCTCAACTATGGATACCACATGCAGAAGATAAATACCTCTTTTGCATTGGGTGTTCAGTACATGAATTACGGCAATTTTACCGAAACAGACTTTACAGGCAATCAGATAGGGCAATTTCGTGCAGCCGACTATGCGGTGACGCTTGGTGCCTCACGCAGCTACTTGCAGCACTGGCGCTATGGGGCAAACCTACGCTATGCTCACTCTACACTCAACACCGTTAGAGCTTCCGCTGCCATGATGGATATTGGTCTCAATTACTACGACACAGCGTCGCTTTGGGACATTGGTATAGTAGCCAAAAACATGGGCGTAATGATTGATAAATACACCGATAATAATATCGCAGAACCAATACCTTTCGATCTGCAACTGGGGGTTTCTAAGCGCTTCAAGCATGTGCCACTAAAGTTGTTTACTACCATTCATCACCTCTACGAGTGGGATATACGCTACGACAACCCTGCAGATGCTAGCACTAATACGCTCATAAATACCACAGATAGCAACCAGAAACAAAAATCATATTTCACAGACAAACTATTCCGTCATTTCATTTTTGGAGCCGAAATCAAACTAGGCAAGCGTATAACTGTTACTGGCTCCTACAACTACCTACGCCGCAAGGAAATGGCACTACAAACCATTCCTGGTATGGCGGGTTTTGCATTTGGTGCTGGCATTGACCTCAACAAGTTCGTAATAAACTACGGCAGGTCGTTTTATCATATAGCTGGTGCCTACAACGAAATAGGCATTACTATGCGCTTGAACAAACTAATGGGATTGGGCAAGAGTGGAGAAAAAATAAATTGGAATACTAGTTACACTGATTGGGAATAGCTTATCCCACTTTAGATTCTCTTTCCAGTAGTTTCATATCAGGTATCACTATCTGTTTTCGGTCCATTATCACTAGGCCTTCATCTGCTAGCATCCCCAGCATAGTAGTTACAGACTGGCGACTGGTGCCAGTCAGTCTCGATATATCTTCGTGAGTTAGGTAGTTGTTGGTTACTACTCTATTCTTACCGTCTTGGCCATGTTGCCTACCAATAGTCCAAAAAAAATAAAGTAGCCTGGACCGTACATCTTTCTGCAATAGATTCAGTATCCTCGTTTCAGTTTGCAATAGCTTTTTCCCTACTTTTTTCGAGAAAGCGATACTCATATCAGGTCTGGTAGACAGTATTTTTTCAAAGTCGTTCACCGTAAATGCGCACAACACAGTTTCCTGATTATGTGCTCTGGCAAATTCACCCATCATATTACTTCGCTCCAAACTAAACTGCCCAAACACATCGCCAGGTTTTAGTATCTCTTTCACTAGTTCATTTCCTTCTTCATCTACGTTGCCCACCTTCACATAACCCTCTTTTATAAAATAGAGTTTATTATGAAAACCAGCATCAAAATAAATGTAATCATCTCTGCGTGCCACTACAAAATTGTGTATGATGTTCAGCGCATTATATTCCTCTTCGGTCAGCTTAGCCAAAAAATCATTCTTTCTTATTATCATTATTTGGTCATCTGCTCGCATACTGTCAGTGATTTATAAATGAATTTACGCTAAACTATCCTACATGGTTCTATCGGAGCATTAATATTGCATCAATCTTACAAACCAATTCAACACTCCTATCGTATATCTATAACACTATGCTACTGACATTCCAATGATCATATAAAAAACAAGACACTAAAGGAATCATCAAAAAACGTATTCCTTACCTTTTGAGTGGTTGATTCGAGAGGGGGCCATTCTTGGTCCCTTTTATATTTTGTATCTTTTACCCACAATATAATAACAGAAATATCGTTAAAAATGCAAATGTGGTAGGATGTTTATAAAAGGAGTGGGAACAATTTTTTCAGTATCTCTATTAATGATATCGGCAACTATGGCATGGGGGCAATCCACCTTTGCACGCAATTTTATAGCCGAGGCAAAAGACGGAAAAACCTATTTACGGTGGACTATAAGCCAAGGAAACACCTGCGATGGCATCACCATTCTGCGGTCTGAAGACCAAATAAATTACACACAGATAGGTGAGATAAGCGGCGTATGTGGTAGCACAGACAGTGCT
>CAMDNC010000026.1 GCA_945902755.1 Flavipsychrobacter stenotrophus | reverse complement strand
ATTGTTAGATGGAGAAGCTACAGGCGTAGACTTCACCGTTACTGAGGTAGTATATATCGTAGATGGGGCACAACCGGGTTGGGTACTGCCGTCGCTAACTGTTAATGAATAAATAGTAGTTGCTGTAGGACCTGCTGTAGGATTGGCAGCTGTAGCTGACGACAAAGAAGATCCACTCCAGTTATATGCGCTAGCGCCGCCGCTACCGTTGGCTGTAAGCGTTACAGTACCTCCTGCACAGATAGTGCCGCTGTTAGTCGGCGCTGCTATCGGTGTAGCATTTACTGTTACCGATGTCGTATACACATCGGTAGGTGCACAACCGTTATCGGTTGTACCATCGCTAACAGTTAGTGAATAAACACCCGTTACCGTTGGTGTGGCAGTGGGGTTCTGAACTGCTGATGCAAACGCTGAAGGACCGCTCCAAGAATACGTATTAGCGCCTCCTGATGGGTTAGCAGTAAGCGTAGCTGTACCACCTATGCAGATATATCCATTATTAGTAGGGGCTGCAATCGGTTTGCTTTTAACTGTTACCATCGTGGTATATACTGTAGCTGGCGCACAGCCACCGTCGCTCACAGTCAGTGAATATACAGAGGTAACTGTAGGCGTAGCGGTAGGGTTAGCAACACTAGTTGATGATAAAGAAGGTCCACTCCATGAATAGGCACTTGCGCCACCCGATGGATTGGCGGTAAGAGTTACAGTACCTCCTGCACAAATAGCACCACTGTTAGTAGGCGCTGCAGAAGGAGATGGGGTAACAGTTACAACTGTAGTATAAATCGTTGATGGAGCACAACCAGACTGAGTTGTACCGTCACTTACTGTGAGTGAGTAAATATGAGTACCAATAGCAGGAGTAGCTGTAGGATTGGCTACAGTGGCACTAGATAATGATGGACCACTCCAGTTGTATGCAGTTGCTCCCCCCGATGGATTAGCTGTCAGTGTAACCGATACACCGTTACAGATTGGTCCGTTGTTGGTGGGCGCAGCTACCGGAACGGCATTAACCGTAACAGAAGTAGTATATACTGACGACACAGAGCAGCCTGGTTGTGAACCACTTGCACCAACTGTTAATGAATAAACACCGCTGACTGTAGGTGAAACTGTTGGATTTTCTATTGTAGAACTGAAAGAGGACGGTCCGTTCCAAGAAAAGGAAATCACACCGCTACCGGGGTTTGCATTAAGCGTTACCGTACCACCAACACAAATGTGACCAGAGTTTGTAGGTGCTGCTGTTGGTGCGTCGTTGACTGTAACTGTGGTAGTGTAGATCGTAGCAGGGCTACAACCAGGTTGCGACGTACCATTGCTTACAGTCAGTGAATAAACACTAGTAACAGTAGGTGTGGCTGTAGGATTGGCCACATTTGTAGCAGACAGCGAAGGACCAGACCAAGTGTAAGCACTGGTGCCACCAGCAGGGTTAGCAGTTAAATTTACGGTACCACCAACACAAATAAAACCATTATTGGTAGGAGCAGCTGTTGGGGTGTTTATAACTGTAACAGAAGTCGTGTAAACATCGGTTGGAGCACAACCATTATCCGAAGTACCATCAGTGACAGATAAAGAATACACAGTAGTTGAAGAAGGTGTAGCAGATGGATTTTGAAGTGATACATCGGATATTGATGAACCTGACCATATATAAGTATTAGCACCACCTGATGGATTAGCAGTTAAGGTAACAGAACCACCATTACAGATATATCCGTTATTAGTAGGAGCGGCGATAGGTTTACTTTTTACAGTTACAGAAGTGGTATACACTGTAGCTGGAGCACAACCTGGATTACCACTGCCATCACTCACAGTAAGAGAGTAAACTGTATTAGCTGTTGGTGTAGCTGTAGGATTTGCAGAAGTAGTACTTGATAATGAAGCACCGCTCCATGTATAAAGTGTGGCTCCACCAGCCGGATTTGCTGATAAAGTGACAGTACCACCCATACATATATTTCCACTGTTTGTGGGCGCAGCTGTAGGTGTAGGGCTTACTACAACTGTTGTGGTGTAAATGGTAGCCGGAGAACAACCTGGATTACCGCTTCCGTCACTAACGGTAAGTGAATAAACAGAAGTGACAGATGGTGTAGGGGCGGGATTGGCTATTGCCGAAGTGAAACCATCCGGACCACTCCACGCAAAAACACTAGTATTTGTACCGGGAACAGCAGACAATGAAGCGGATGCACCATTACAAATTGGACCGCCATTAGTAGGAGCAGCGGATGGCACATCATTAATAGTCAGAGTGGCGCTGCCTTGATTGCTCCAACAGCCAGTAGCTGAACGTGAGCGGAAATAATAAGTACCAGATGTAGTAATAGATGCACTAGTAGATGCAGTAGTTGTTGACGTACCGCCTGATGTAGTACCTTGGTAATAAATTGTACCACCTGTGCCACCAGAAGCGGTGATTGTTGTGCTACCACAACGAACTCCACCACCTGTAACGGTAACGGCAACAGGTAATGAATTGACAGTGATTTTAGTAACTGCAGAATCGGCAGTTGTGGTAGCACTGCACTTGTTGACGAAACGATAATAAGTAGTAGTGGAGATTGGCGTAGGAATTACATATGAAGCTGAAGTAGCTCCGGCGATAGTAGTCCAATTAACACTATCAGTAGAAGAACGCCATTGCATCAACTCTCCGGCAGTAGCACCGGTTGCGGTAACAGTTGTGACACCTGATCCACAGAAAACAGAATCGGCAGCCGAAACAACACCTGCGGAAATACTGGAACAAAATGAAATTTCATGACCTCCCAATACTGGGTTAGTAGTGCTACGAGTGTTGCTATCAATATCAACAGTTACTGGTAAGTTAGTACCAGAAGCCAAAGGTGCATTAGCAGAAATGACTTGTAACCTTATATTTGATGAAGAAATAAATGATGGAAGTAAATTTTTACTATTAGTATTTCTTCCGTAGTTGGTTTGGAAGTCAGAAAGAGAAACTCTGTCTCCCGAAGTATAAGCCAATACATTAGCTGCTCCACTAACGAAATAGTTGTTATAATCTAATTCGCTGAATGTTGTGTTTGATGCAGAAGTGTAAAATGCCCAGCCTTTATCGGTTGTGGAGCCGGTATTGTCATACTGATTTACAAATATATTATTCCTTACATCAATATTTCCACTCGAAGAGTTAGTATAAAAACACGCAGAACCTGTGGAAGTATTTTGACCAGGATAGCTACTGTTCAAATGTACTGTATTGTGATATACGTATACCCTACCAGTTCCACTTTCTATATCAATACCCATAGGGTAATAAGAAACAGAAGTTAGAGAATAGCACTTAATATCTGAAATCAGATTGTTGGCAATCAACGTATTTGAATTAGCATTACCAATTTGTAAAATTATACCTCTGGCACTACCACCTGTAGATGGGTAGGAATTTGAGATATTTCTAATGGTGTTTCTGGTTATTACAGCATCCAAGCAATTTGAACCAATATACATTGCGGCATTGGCACCAGTACCAGTTGACGAAGAATAAGAAGTAATATTCTCAAATAAATTGCCAGTAATTATGGGTGCACGCACATTACTATTGAGGTAAAGACCAACTGAAGAATTGCCGGAGGAAGTGATACCCAGATTCCTGATAGTGTTGTTAGAAATAACTGGTCCTACCATGTTAAACAACATCATTCCGATATAACCATTAACTGTTGTAGAACTATAAGATGCAGGACCGAAAGTGTTATTATTTATAATCCAATTGTCTATAGCACCTGCAGAGGCAGTAGAAGTTCCACTTGCATAGATAGGATAGAAAAACCTAGTGAATGCATTACCATCAATAGTAATGGTATCATTATCCTGACCACTGCTACTAGTTGGGAAAGTACCATTATCCATACCCGCTAATATGCCATAGTTGGTGGTTGTATTAGAACCTCCGACAAGATTCATATTTTTCAAAGCGATATTCCTACAACCCGGCCCAGTACCACTAGTGCTAGCTAACCATAGATTAGCAAAAGTTGAAGTTGATGTGCTGTTAAGTGTAAGACTTCTGCCACCGGTGTTTATACCATCAATAATGATATGGCGCGCATTCAACAGTTTAATTATTGCATTGGTTCCAGAAGGTCCGTTCACTGTTGCATTTACGGATGCTGCTGGCCTGATAGTCAACGTATTGGTAGCACTTGCAAAAGCATTATTGTTGAATGTAATTGGGAACGACTCACTGGGGTAAGTTGGAGTTATTAACTCAAACACAACGGGACCATTCAAACAACGAGAGTTGTAGGCATTTGCTGCAGTAGTTATAGTGTTAAAATCACCACCACTACCAACGGTATAAGTACCAGACAAACCTACTTGATAGGTGCTAGGATTTGTAGGGTGAGCAGATACAGCATTAACATTTGACGCAAATAAACCAATGTTAGTATTTGAACCTACAAAAGAGCTATTATCCTGAGCCAAGATGTAGTAAGAGACAACATCTGCTGAGGCAAGCCCACCCATAGTAGCAGCATTAATTGTAAATGTCCACACACCGTTGGTAGCTGTTCCTGTTGTAAGAGTACCAGCATCGCTGTACCAAGTACCTGCACCTTTGCGGAAGTACACTCTAGGCACTAATGACCCAGTAGTAGGTATTCCTCCTGGATCAGCAATGTTAACAGTTAATGTTCTGTTTGTGTTAGTGCCACAACCATTGTTGGTGTAGGTAATAACAGGAGGAGTGTTATTATTCGGAACACCATCAAACTCATCGGCACCGATATCATAACCAAAGCCACCGCCATTGGTAGAACCTACCGGACCGGGACGAATATCATTATCATAATCTCTATTAACAGCTGCAATGACAGTACCATGAGACTCTACATCGTTTGGTGTAGTACCCATATTGATATGAAGATCGCCAGTAGTTGTGTTAGAAAATGTTACGGTAGTTCCTGAATATGAGTTGAGGTCACACCCAGACACCGACCGCCAAGAAGCGAGAGATCTATCGGTATTTGACCATATACCTACAGTACTTCCATTGGCAGAATTGAGAATATTGTAATCACTTGCCCCAGTAGGCCATCCCGTAGAGCTTCCGCTGGTATTTATGGCATTCGCTATTGCATAGTGTTTACCGCTTCCACCATTACGTGTGTTGTTGAATATATTATTTCTAATGTCAAGCGTAGTAGTATATGAACTTGAGTAGTTTCCTCTGAGGAAACAAGATGTGTGTAAACTACCAGAACTTGCAGTACCACCTATGTGGACGCTATTGTTATATATTCTGATAGGCAATGAGTAAGAAGCATTGTTCATGATACCAGTAAAAGAGGTATTGGAAGATTGCCCCATACCCAGCGATATCATGTTATTGATGATTGATGAACCAGTACTTGATGTAGTAGATGGTGACTCAATAAGAATGCCGACAACCTTTTGTGGGCTGGTAGTAGATGTACCAAAACTTGCACAACGCAAGTCGTAAATTCTATTATTGGCAATATATGGATCACGTGCGTTAGACGTAGCTATACCTACAACATTGATGGGATTGGAGGTTGAATAGGTGTTTGCTATGTTTGAAATATTGTTGCCAGTAATAGTTGCATACGGCAGCGTGTTGCCATAATAGCATATACCTGCTGTACCCACTATTCCACCAAAAGTGGTGTTGTTATTATTAGCGATAAGGTCTTTAATAGTATTATCTCTTATAATTGCACTAGCAGAGCCTGTGTGAATGATACCGATGTTATAGCTGTTAGTTCCGTAGCCAGACTGTGTAATATTTGCAATAGTATTGTTGGCAATAATTGGTGCATCGAAAGTACTATTAGAAATTGTAGAGTATATCGACCACATAGTTTGCGTTCCGAAAGACAATGTAGATGAATGAATACTATTGGCGGTAGTAAGACTACCAATAACATTGTGAGTGATAGTAGTGCTAGCAGTACCATTGGCTTCAATACCATAAAAACCAGCTCCTACCGATGTTGATGAGCCGGTTAAAGTTATAGCTCCGATTGTATTATTAGAGATATTCACAATACCTGGAGATGAAGAAGATGTATAAATACCTCTCATAGCAATAGTACCGTTAGAACTAATGGTTCTAGTAATAGATCCTGTACCATCGGGAGCACCAATAACGTTGCCTGTTACAGTGCCAACATTTACACTGCCTGACGTGATCTCTATACCATACATTTGGCTTGAAGAGCCATTCATACTGATAGATCTGATGATATTGCCTTGTATTGACGACGCAGGAGATGCAGAAGTACCATTAAAAGAAATGCCCCTAAAAGAAGTAGAAGTTGATGTGGTCATATTCATGACACCAGTACCAGCTTCAGAAGTATGACCAATAATGTTGTTCGAAATATTGAAACCTGTTCCAGATGAAGTATTTGAAACCCAAATACCTCTGACTATTTGGCTACTACTGTAAGAGCGAGAAGAAGTCTGGAATATACGGTTACCTGTTATATTCCATTCTTTATTGCCAGTTGTTACATATATCCCTGAAGTTTGAGTAGAAGTAGCATAAAAGTTGGCGATGTTACAATTGGAGATGGTATTTCCACTATTTTCTTTACCTGTGGTGCCTGTTGCATAGATACAATTGTAAGGGAAACTGCCAGATTCTCTAATGTCGCAACTATCAATAAGATTATTGTCGTTACCCGTACTACCTGTTGTAGTACCAAAATATACTACACCGCCTGCAGTGCTAGTGGTTGCCCCCCTCAAGTTAACAAACTTAATAATATTGTCAGATGCATCATTAACAAACTGAATGGCGCTGGTACCAGTAGTAGTAGATGTGCTGGTATTGATAATCGTCAATGAACGAGTAGTGCCAATCGAACCTACCCTACCATCGATAGATACGTATTTGGCGCCATTCATACTTATAATAGGTCCCGAAACGCTAGCAGTTATCGTCTTAGTTGATTGTGGTCTGATAATGAGTCTTCTATCAGGAGCAGCACACTGTAAAGCACCAATATTAATTGGGTAAGACTCGCCCGTATAAGCAGGCAGAAGCTCCAAATAGACATTACCTGCCATTCCCATAGAGTTAATATTGGAGATAGCTGACGCAATTGTAGTGTAATCTCCACCCGGACCAACCGTTCTTACACCACTAACGGCACACGCCTGAGTATTGATTGTACCATTTAAAGGAGAGATAGTTCTGTATTTTGGTCCACCAGTACACAATGAATTTACAGAGTACACCCAAAACCAATATGGAGTATTATCTGCAAGGCCAGTGGAAGTAAAGGAAGTTGTGGCATCATAAGAAACGATGGTACCGCCCAATGCAGAAGTGCCTGGTGTATAAACAGAACCATCAACTGGCGCTGTGGGGGGGGTGCTTGACGTAGTTCTTACTACCAAATACTTATCGGCTAATGGAGAAGCAAAAGCTGTAAATGAACCAGTAATTGTAAATAAAGTTGAGCTTAATGTTAGTCCGTATGGTTGACCTGAAGGAGCCACACATGCTGGTTGGTTAATGATTGTAACTGTGTAGTCTCTGGCATTACCATAGTTATTAGACGTATTGGGGCAAGGTGGTACTGAAGGAAAAGAAGGTGAACTATATACACCAACAATTCTCATTCTGAAAGTACCCGGTGTAATACCAGAAGGAATAGTAATGGGAATAACCTGTGAAGGTGCAGTTATGGTGCTAGTACCCCCAACTGTCTCACTAGCACTAAATGATCCATTTCCGTCAAAATCTATCCACATTTGTACTTTGAATGACGAAAAGTAGGAAGGTGTAGTATTAACGGTCACGTTATAAGTAGTACCATTAAACAACACAACTGAATAAGTACCTGTTAGGTTGGAATAGTTTGAAGAACAAGTTGTAGAAGGATCTGTAATAGACCCTGACACGCCTATTAATGAAGCGATACTAGTGTTCATAGGATATCCTGAACAACTATAATAAAACGTAGGGGTACAAGAAGAAGCAGGGAGTGGTCCGGCAGAAATGACATTTGAGATAGCAGAAGAACTAGATGACGTACAAGTAACAACACACCGGTAGTATACTGTAGTAGAGATACCTGTGAAATTATGCGTAGCGTTAGTGGCTCCGGTTATGTTTGTCCAGGTACCTGAACTAGTGGGCGCAGACTGCCACTGAAAAGTAAGACCAGACGAGGAAGTATAACCGGCCAACGACAGCGTAAATGGAGTGGAACCTGTACCTGCCATAGGCAAAATAGATGCAGTACCGGGAGTGGGTGTGCCAGTACAGGGATTTACGCCCTCACCGTAAACTGGCAATAAACGTGCAGTTGATAATCCTCCTCCAGAAATTGAAATTTCAGACGATACTGACCCTATTGCAGTAGGTAAGAATCTTACATAAATAGGTACTGCCGTAAAACCAGGAACTGAAAAAGTATAAGATTGAGGGGTGGAGAACCAAGTAGACCCGTTGAATGAAAACTGGAAAAGAGACGAACCTGTGCTCACAGTCAAAGGACTTGAAATCATATTTACAGCATTAACTGTAAACACCCTAGTTGCAGATGTAGTACTAACACCTACATAGCCAAAATCAATGATAGCTGGGCTACTGGTAATAGCTGGAGGAGGACTAATGATGGTCACTTTGTAATCTCTGACATTACCATAATTATTTGAAGTAGTAGGACAGGGAGGAATAGAAGGGAAAAATGGAGTATCGTACACGCCTACTATTCGCATTCTAAAAGTGCCTGATGCTACTCCCGAAGGAATAGTAATTGGTATGACATGAGACGAACTTGAGATAGAATTGGTTCCACCCACACTTTCGCCAGAAGTAAACGTTCCATTACCGTCAAAATCTATCCACATTTGTACCCTAAAATAAGTGTAGTAAGATGAAGCTACGCTCACTGTCACATTATAAGTGTTACCCTTCATCAACGTAACAGATGTGGAAGAAGAAAGATCCGTATAGTTAGTAGTACAAGTACTAGATGGATCTGTGATGGCACCTGAATAACCAATTAACGATGCTATACTTGTATTCATAGGATACGAGGAGCATGCATTAGCAAAAGTAGGTGTACAAGAAGACGGTGAAAAATAAGTTATCAACACAGTAGAAGATGTCGACGATAAGGAAGATGCTGTACATGTAACAATACACCTGTAATACAATGTAGCTGTAACCCCAGGAAAGGTATGCGACATATTTGTAGCACCACTTATATTAGACCAGCCAGACGTACCTGTAGTAGAAGATTGCCATTGATAAGTTAAACCACCAGCTACAGTAGTACCAGACAAATTTAAAGTAACTGGAGTAGTAGAACCAGCTGTAAGCGAAGTAGTGGTTGCAGTGCCAGCAGTAGGTGTACCGGTACAGGGGTTAACACCATTACCAGTTACAAACATTGAATAAGTTGAAGATAATCCACCGCCTGAAATTGAGATATTAGAGGAAACCACACCTAATGCTGTAGGTAAAAACCTAACATAAATAGGAATATTTGTGAAACCAGGAACAGTAAATGAGTATGATTGGGGAGTAGAAAACCAAGTAGTTCCATTGAATGAGAACTCATAATTTGAAGAACTAGAACTTACTGTTATTGGAGAAGATGTCATGTAAGTGCCCGTTACCGAAAAAACACTCGCTGCAGAGGCAGAACTGACACTTACGTTGCCCAAATTTAATGTTGATGGTGTATGTGTTATCTCTGCTGGTGGATTTATGATAGTAACGCTGTAATCTCTTACATTGCCATAGTTGTTAGCGGTTGTAGGGCATGGGGGAATGGAGGGATAAAATGGGGTATCATATACCCCTACTATCCTCATTCTGAATGTACCTGTAGCTACACCTGCTGGAATAGTTATTGGAATGACCTGAGTAGGACTTGTGATAGTACTGGTTCCTCCTACTGTTTCGCCAGCTGTAAAGGTGCCATTTCCGTCAAAGTCTATCCACATCTGCACCCTAAAATATGTGTAGTAAGTCGTAGAAGTGTTTACAGTGACATTATAGGTATTCCCTTTCATCAGGGTAACGGAGGTAGAAGCAGTGAGATCTATGTAATTAGTAGCACATGTGGTGGAAGGATCCGTTATTGATCCTGAAAAACCAGTAAGAGATGCTATACTTGTGTTCATAGGATAGCTAGAACAAGTATAATTGAAAGCAGGTGTACATGATGATGGCGCAAAATAAGTAACCAGTACATTTGAAGAAGTGGAGGAAATAGAAGACGTTGTACAAGTGACTATGCATCTATAGTATCTACTAGCAGTTACACCAGAAAGTACATGCACCATCGTGGTGGCACCACTGATGTTAGCCCATCCACTGGTACCGTCGGTTGAAGATTGCCATTGGAATGTTAAACCACCTGAAACCGTAGTACCGGTTAGACTTAATGTAATGGGAGTAGCCGTTCCGCCAGCAGCAGGTGATGCGCTAGCAGTGCCCGCAGCGGGTGTACCTGAACATGCAGTAGCTCCTGTGCCAGATACAGGAACTGTAACTGAAGGAGATAATCCACCACCACTCAGTGTTATGCTGCCACTATACGCAATGGAAGACGCAGGGTTGAATCGCACATAAACTGTATTTGCAGAAATAGTACCAGACGAATATGAAATATTGTAGGAGGACACCCAAGTAGAACCGTTATTAGAAACTTCAAAATTTGTGGGAGCTGAAACAGTAATATTTCCAGAAGTAGGGTTAAGATTGATACCATTGAGCGAAATAATCTGAGCTGCAGAGTTGGTACCTGTAGTTACTGCTCCAAAAGCCAGTGAAGTAGGTGTGGCTGTAAGTGATGGAGGTGGGGTGTAAGTAAGAACAGTATTTGTAGCAGGGGTTGCAGAACAAGAAGCATAGTAGGATGAACTTGATGAAGTAAAAGATGTTTGTCCTTGCAACGTTTGATAGTCAGAGTGGGAGTTAAGAATACCTATAGTAGCAGATGAACTTGAAAAGGATGTAGTGCCGTATGTAAACTGAACTACATTGGAGCCTTCGTATAATTTCACCTGAAAACAAGCACTTCCGAAGCCAGTAGATGTACCCCAACCAGTGGAGTTAGACCCCCATTGTATTGTAAACACTCTGTTGGGTGCAGAACCTGAAGTAAGCCTGTAAGCGGTTCTGCTGGTACCTGTTAAATTGTCCCAAAAGGGCATTAGAAAACCAACACCTCCGTTGGGTGCAGATGTAATAGAACTATTGCCTGAAGTAGAGGAAGTAGCACCGCTGAGCGAGATCCATCCTTCGGCACAAGTAGACAAACTGGTATAATCTACTCCGCAAAACTTGAATGTGAAACCAATAGGAATAGAAGTTGCAATACCACTGGAGCTACTCATAGTTGTATAGGCAACTGTTCCACCTACGCCACTGATATCAGAAAAAGTAGCAGTGGATCGAGAAAAAATGTAACTGGCAGCAGTTTGCGAAAAACCAGCAACACTCATACAAATGACAACTAATACTAAAAATAATTTTTTCATAAATACTTATTTTCCATTACACTATTTAACTCAACATACATATTAACACTTTTGTAAAGTGATAATTGCAAAATGACACTTTCGTCCGATTTTGGTATTAAAAATAGATGGAAAAAACGTTTCTGGGGCACAATATTTATTACGTAAAAGTCTAATAATAAAACCTTTACGTTTTAGTAAACCAATGATAATGCAGGAGAAACTTAAAAGAGAATAAACTGAAAGTACAGAAAGAAATGCAAAAAAACACGATACAACAACTACTTTGAAAACTAACTATACAATTTTACAAATACCACAGCCAACACGCTGAATATATTGAATATATCCAATCGCAACTACTCAACAATTATATATTTAAAATACACTGTAATAGGTGGCGACGTCAACTACATAGCCAGTTGTCGCACAGAAATTGTTTCATCTTGCCTAGACAGGGAAGTATAAAAATTACGCACAGAGTATGAAAACCCTGCTTGGGAGAGAAATGGCAATATTGAACACCTACATCAAAAATTGGGTTAACGAAACAGAAGTCAGGTGGGTGATGCACTTCACTGTAGTAAATAGTTTAGTGTTTGCTAGAAATGATTGGAGATAATTTTTAGAAAAATTCGCAATGAAACTAGCCTTTATATTCGCCCCATAATTCTCTAAGTACATCTGCAATTTCACCTAGAGTACAAAGATTTTCGACAGCATCAATAACGGCAGGCATTATGTTTTCTGTTCCCTGTGCTTTTGACTTGATAGTGGCAAGACAAGCCATTGCTTTGTGTGTATCTCTGACAGCTCTAAGTTTTGCAAGTTTTTCTGTTTGTACTATTCTGATAGAGTCATCAATTTTCAATAAAGATGGAGTACTCATCTCGGCAGAGGTAAACTTGTTAACTCCTACTATAATTTTGCTACCATCTTCAATAGCGTTATTGTATGCATAAGCAGATCTCGCTATTTCATCTTGCATGTAGTGCTGCTCTATAGCTTTAACAGAGCCACCCATCGCATCAATTTTATTAATAATAGCCCATGACGCCGCTTCAATATCGTTAGTAAGTGCCTCCACATAATATGAGCCTGCGAGGGGATCTACGGTATCAGTAGCACCACTTTCGTATGCTAATATCTGCTGCGTACGCAATGCAATAGATGCTGCTTCTTCGGTAGGTAAAGACAATGCTTCGTCGTACCCATTGGTATGCAATGATTGAGTACCACCAAGCACAGCTGATAAGCCTTGCAGTGCTACCCTTACAATATTGTTTTTGGGCTGTTGCGCAGTGAGCGTGCTTCCCCCGGTTTGCGTATGAAATCTCAGCATTTGTGCACGAGGATCAGTAGCGCCTAAATCTTTAGTAATAGTTGCCCACATGCGCCGTGCTGCTCTGAATTTTGCTACCTCTTCAAACAGATTGTTGTGCGCATTGAAGAAAAAAGACAACCTCTGAGCAAAAATATTGATATCTAATCCTTTGTCTAATGCTGCTTTGAGGTACGCTTTTCCGTTGGCTAAAGTAAATGCAAGTTCTTGTACAGCATTGGCACCAGCTTCACGAATGTGATAACCAGAGATAGAAATAGTATTCCACTTAGGTACTTCTTTACTACAGTATTCGAAAATATCGGTAATAATACGCATGGATGGGGTAGGTGGATATATGTAAGTACCTCTTGCAGCATACTCCTTCAGAATATCATTTTGTATTGTACCAGATATTTTTTTAATGTCTGCACCTTGTTTTTTTGCAAGAGCTATATAGAAAGCTAGCAAAATGAAACCAGTAGCATTGATAGTCATAGAGGTTGTGATATCAGACAGTTTTATGCCATCGAATAGTTCTTCTATATCCCATATTGAATCAATAGCAACACCAACTTTACCTACTTCACCCTCTGACATAGCGTGATCAGAATCATAGCCAATTTGTGTGGGCAAATCGAAAGCGACAGAGAGACCACTTACCCCTTGCCCTAGTAGGAAATGATATCTTTTATTTGACTCTTGTGCTGTACTAAAACCCGCGTACTGACGCATAGTCCATAACCTGTCTCTATACATAGCAGCATGTACTCCTCTAGTGAAAGGGAACTGACCAGGAGTTTCGTCCATGCGAATAGGATCGCAATAAATTTGTTTAATTACAATTCCTGAGTCAGTAGTAATAGTCTTATTGGTATCCATAAATAGAAATGCGAAAATTGGTAAAACTGACCGCTAATATACGACCTTAGGCAACAAAATATACCCTTTGAGTATAATAGTGTTAATCAATTAGAAGCAAAGAATAATGGAAAACCGGAAAACTAGTCAATAAATTCAGACTCTGTAGTATGAGCGTAAGGTTTGTATACCCTGCCGCAACCGGCGTATCTTCTGTGCCAATATTTGTCATTAATACTACTTATCATAATTCCTTTAGACCGGGTAGCGTGTACAAAATATCCATTGGCTAGATAAACTCCAACATGAGAAATTCTTATGCGATTGATCCTGAAAAATACGAGGTCTCCTTCTTCGGCATCCGAAAAATCATCTAGACGTTCACATTTTTTGAATTGTTGTTTTGATGTACGTTTGATATTCAGACAGTATACGTTCCCGTATAGTCGTTGTGAAAAAGCTGAACAATCAATGCCTTTTCTGGTAGTGCCACCATACTTGTATCTGACTCCGTACCAATGGTCAATGAAACGATATAATGGTAGATTTTTAATTTCCTCGGGCTCAGTTTCTACCATTTCAGCATACTTATTCACCATTTTTTCGCTTTCAGCATCATACATTGCGTATAAATATGCAATAGCTAAGGTATCATAAATGGACTCATTAACAATAGTAGAATCTTCATAGAATGCTAACTCTGCATTACCGAACATACTATCTAAAGATGAAATAGTCCTTGAGCAATTGATAGTGTTGTTGTGACTAAAAAAGAAAATTGGTGTAAGACTTACACTATCGAACGGAGTTGCCCCATATGCCAAATAGGAGTTGTTGCTATCGCAGAAATAAACAGGAATGTAATTAGTGGCGAAATCAATAATCGGAGCAAATGCAGCTGACTTGTATTGCTGGCTACGAGCAGGCCCAGATAAAGACAGACACAAGGATAGCATCATGATTAATGATGAAAAACCAGTAGGTGGTGTTGTCTTTAGCCTCATTGAAAAAGAACATTATCAGTTAAAGATAAAATTCATTTTCAGAAAACGAAAACTGTGTGAAAAAAAACTACAATAATTTAATGCATTCGAAAGCGGCAGTGAGAACTCGTTATTTAAGGTGCCAACCTTGATCGCACCCAATCTTTGTTAGTAGTTTTTGTGTAAAGTATTCTGTCGTGCATTCTACTGCTTCTTCCTTGCCAAAACTCTATTTTGTTAGGCACTACAACAAAGCCACCCCAATGAGGTGGTCTAGGTATTTCAATACCAGAAAATTCGTTTTCGTATTTGGCAAAATTGGTTTCTAAAATATGCCTGTGGGGAATTTCTGAGCTTTGTGGCGATGCCCAAGCACCTATTCTACTACCAATGGGTCTGGATTGAAAATATGTATCACTGTCAGACTCAGGAATCTTTTCAATTTTTCCTTCGATCCTTACTTGTCGTTCAAGCTCTTTCCAGAAAAAAAGCAATGCTACTTGGGGATTGGCGGCGATATCGGCACCCTTAGCACTGTCGTAGTTGGTAAAAAAAACGAAACCGCGGTCATCAAGTCCTTTAAGTAATACAATGCGTGCGTGGGGTGCAGCATCTGCACCTGCCGTAGCTAAGGTCATTGCATTAATTTCGGTTATTTGAGCTGCTTCAGCTTCTCTGAACCAAGTATTAAAGAAAAGGAACGGATCGCTACCTGCCGTCTCTTCATCGAGCGCTGCAAGGATGTAATCCATTCGGATATCGGCAATATTAATGGACTGTTGAGACAAGAAAATTTTCTATTTTTTGTCTTTATCGTTTGATGTGCCAGTATACTTGAAACTTACATAAAGAAACTCAATAGCAAGCAAAAAGAAGAAAACGTAAGTTAGTATTGGACCTACGCTGAGGTTAACTGTATCGTAAAAGGCGCTCAACATCAATTGGTTCATCGTTGTGAAGATTTTTAAAGCTGCAAGTTAAGACTATTCTGTTTAAAACAAAAATGGAAGATGACTAAAAACTACTTTACTTGTTCGCTTTCTGGTTTTGGTGAGGCAGAGGTAAATAAAGGATTACTCTTGGAGGTAGGTAATATGGCACCTAAACTCATTATTAGTTCATAAGTACCGAAACTCTGCCTTGCCCTACCCTCATACACCTTCAAATTGCTGTAGCGGGCGTAATCCACTTTTTGTGCAAATTCTATATAAGCATATTTCATAAATGTGATACGCAATGCAGTTTCAACACCTGCGTTCCAGCCACCTATCTGAAAACCTTTGTCATTTTTTTTACCAAACAAGCTGTTCTCTACATGGGGAATTACTGGCCCTATTCCTGCCTTTCCTGTAAAGTCGACATACAATTTGCGATCGTTGGTACTGTATAAGTTTTTACGTTTTACCAAATTAAACAATAGAAAATTGGCTCCATTGTTGAGGAAGTAATAAAACCCATTCTGCCTTGAAAATGTAATGTCTTGGTTGACAGAAGTGCTGTTTAGCTTACCATCGAGCCTTACCTGCTGGTTGTCTTCTATAATGTATTTGACATGATCAAAGTTTATTTCAATAGCTAGGTCTTGCTTGTTGTTGAAGTAATAACCCAGCCGATAGTTGTATTGAGGTATGGTTAGCTCCTGATTTAATAATCGGTAATTCCATCCTTTGTTGTCATGCGCATTAACTTTTACAAGCTTATAATCATTACCTAGTGATTGCTGCCTAATGCCTACAGTAGACTTGGTATACCATGCTGTATTATAGCCCCAACTAAAATAAATAGAGCCGTGTTTTTTAGGAGGTACAGTATCTTTGGCTAAAATTGCAGTGCATGACAGTAAGCTGAACACGCTTGAAAGCAACAGATTTGAGTAAAGTTTTCTGAATTTCATTTAAAAACAATTAACAGGCGGCGAAGTTACTTTTTAGAAATCAGTACAGCTAATAATAAAAAGTATTATGGGTTCAATGCAAGTAATTGTTCCATTACTAAAAAAGTAGCTGGACAAACGGTCGTGTTTTTAAGTGTAAGTGGTATTCTTTTGAGCAGTACATCTTCATCTGTATAGGGATACCTTCGGCAGTCACTAGGTCTGTCCTCATAAATATTACATGTGTTATCATCCGCCAAAAAAGGACATGGTGTATGTTTGGTTACATAATCACCGTCTTTGTCTAGAAGAAGATACAGGTCTACCAATGTACCTTCTTTGACTCTGAGGGATTTTGCAATTCTTTTTATGTCGGGCTGCTTAAATCGAGGCGAGTGATTTTTGCAGCATCTTGCACAATCCAAACAGTTGACCTTGCTAAATGCTTCTTCATGCAGATCTGGCAAGGCGCGCAACATTTTGTTTTTATTACCCTTTTCCAGTAACCTTTTGTAAGACTTCTGGTGCTCTTTTGCAAGCAATTCCCATTTTTCAGGTACCATTATTGTTTCTATTTCACTGAGATATAATGCTTCAAGAAAGCACTAGTAATATTTATTGTGGTAGTAAAATTTATTGGTGTATTACAGAATGTGAGTAACAGAATTTGGCATTAATAATAATCAATTTCACGCTCTGTGATTCTTACAGGTGCACCATCTTCCCAAACAGTTTTCCTTGTCCAGTTGCCGTCCATGTCATAAACATACTTGTAAGTACTTTTTACAGCTGGAGAGTTTTCTGTAAAATACAGCAATTCTTCTATTTCATTACCAAACTCGTCATACTTGTATTGAGCTGTGATTTTGTCGTGAATGCTGCCATCAGGGTTGTAACCGATATCAGCCAAGTGGTTTCCATACTTATCCATTTTGCCCTGATAAATCATTCGTCCGGCCTCGTTATATTGCTTTAAGCCCACCACATTTCCTTCGCTATCATATTCGGTAAGAATTTTTGAATACACATCGCTAAGGTCTGTTTTATATTCACGTTCTTCGATTCTTCTGCCTGCGGCATCGTGCAAGTAAGTGTGCCTCATCGCAAAACTACCGCTACCGTTGTATTCAATTATTTCGGTATTCCATCCATTTTCGTCATAAGTCAATACTTTTTTCAGCTTCACTCGTCCGTCTGGAAAAAAGTCATTTTCCATTACACATTTCCCTTGGTCATTGTAAATATAAGTATGGCGTGTTTCGAGTTTACGGCGATAATGATCATTGGTTTCTAAAAGGTTTCCTGCATTATCATATTCGGAAATATATTCCCATTCCTGAAAACCATTGCCTTTGTATATCTGCCAAAACAAGCGATTTCCCATTTTATCTACAAAATGTACTGATGAATCTTGCAGCTTGCCGTAGGTGTCGTAGCTACAGCTACCGATAAGATTATTGTGATTATCATATTTGTATATGATTTTTGCAGACCTATAGGGCATTTCGATACCATTGATGGTATTGCCACCGATACTAGATTTACTTTCTAACAAGTAACCTGACAGATTGTATTTTTTGATGGTGGTATGTACCAAATTGCCTTTTAGAACAGTGCCTTGAATGCCGGCTGATGCTCTGAAGCCGCGAATAGTCATTGACTTAACCTTGCCTTTCAGTCCTTCTACATTTAAGTCGTTACCCTGCTTGTGGTCGCTACGCCCTCGCTGTGCAAAAACAGAGATAGAAAACCCTAACAAAAAAACTACAACTGCAACTATCCTCATGAATTATACTATTGTTAAGTCTGTAAGCCAATAAGCGGCTGCAAAAATAAACTAAATTGCTTTTTAATAACTTTTACGAAAAACAAACTTGTTTTTAAGATTCACACATTAACTGGCCACTGGATATGTAAATGTAACAAAACATAGGATAAAGTAAAACTAAAGGCTACACTATACTACCCTACCAACATTACAGAGATAAGAAAAAGCCAACGGTGTACAGTATATATACATACGCCGTATACAGTGCTACATATTAAGAAAGAGCACCTCTAATAACCACCAGCGACAATGTGCCAATGATAACCCAAAGTAAAACCCCTTGTAAAATGGGGCGCCAACCCACTTGCTGAAT
This sequence comes from Flavipsychrobacter stenotrophus, assembly GCA_945902755.1. GTDB lineage: Bacteria > Bacteroidota > Bacteroidia > Chitinophagales > Chitinophagaceae > Nemorincola > Nemorincola stenotropha_A. The sequence continues at coordinate 9,603 of CAMDNC010000026.1, read as the reverse complement.
CGTTTTCATGGACAATCCGGCACCGATCAAAAACAGCGTGATTACTAACCCTTTTTTGCCTGCAGCGTATAAATATTGAAAGATGGTTTTGTCAGTAATAGGCCTACTGAGTGCGGGAAAATATACTGGAAGATAGGTAGCCACGATAATGGCAATGATAAACCAGAAAATAAAATAGGGTATTTTAACTTTGCCTGTTGATTTACGAAAATAAGCAGTACCCAGTGCAATAGGTATTATCCAAAGAGCACGTTCTAATTTTATGGTGGTAGCTATTCCTAAGGCCTCGATACCATTGGTATCAAAGTAGCCAGTAGAAGCACCAACTACAGAACTCGTATCGTGAATAGCGATGGCACACCATGTACCAAACTGCTGTGCTGACATACCCAAAAAATGACCTATTGGTGGAAAAATGAGCAATGCAACCGAATTAAGAATAAATATTGTGCCTAGTGCAACACTCATTTGACTTTCATTGGCTTTCACAATAGGCGCTATTGCCGCTATAGCGCTTCCACCGCAAATTGCTGTTCCATTCGATATCAAGAGAGAAGTGTTGCTATCAATTTTGAGTTTTTTTCCGATGAAGAAACCAGCTGTTAGTGTTACCGCTATGGTAACCACAGTAAATAAAAAACCTTCCCTTCCTGCCTTCAGTGCATGTTCGAAATTCATACCAAAACCGAGGCAGACTACTGAAACCTGTAAGAGAGTAGTAGTAGCTTTTTTATTGTACTGGATATATGGATGGCCTATAAAAACCGCAATTATTATGCCTGTAAGCAATGCCAAAGGTGCTGGCAAATCTAAAAATACAAATGCCATCAGGCAAATAATAAATACAACCTGCTTGGCTGTATTGGGCAAGTTTAGTAATGTTGCCTTCATTTAAGAACAGAATTGACAGTATTCCCCAAGAAAATACCAGACGTTAAAGATAATATTTATGCCCAGTAATTTTCTACCCACTATAAAAACCAGCATTTGGGAGGCACTACAAACAGCTGATAATCAGAGAGAATTATATGATATGTTGGTAGATCCACTACATGAAGAACTGTATAGGAGACAAACATTCGATTTTTTATCAGAGCTATCTTGGGGACAACAGTTATTACTAACCACGGAATATATGCAAATGCATGTGGGACAAGGAGGTTTTATCCAGTTTATACACAACGGATACATAGCTTTACTGCCTAACATGATAGAACAAATGCATCAATTAAAACAGGTAGATATGGCCAACCTGCTAGATGATGTACTTAAAATATATGTACTCAACCGAGACCTTATAGAAAATTCAAGTTCAGTGCAGGAATTTGCTAAATTATATGAAGAATTAAAAGAGTTTGAGGAAATAGATACTCGATACCAGCTACTTATAAAACCCTACAGCAATGAACTACTACAATATGCGATAAACAATATTAATGAATTTGCCAACCTAAACGCAGAATAATATACCTACACCCTGTAAAAATAAAAATCAAACTACAATACTTTGTCGCAATTAACAATATATACAGATGGGTCGGCACGTGGCAACCCAGGCAACGGAGGATATGGTGCCGTGCTGCAATGGGGAGAAGCAATAAAGGAAATATCGCAGGGCTATAGACACACTACCAATAACAGAATGGAACTGATGGGTGTAATAGCTGCTTTGCAGTTACTTACACGCCCAGGATTGGACATTACAATTTATACTGACTCGGCATACATAGTGAACTCGATTGAAAAAAAATGGGTATTTGGCTGGGTAAAAAAAGGGTTTGCTGGCAAAAAGAATGCCGACCTATGGTTGTTATTACTAAAGGAATACAAAAAACACAACATTAAGTTTGTGTGGGTAAAAGGTCATGCCACTAACAAATGGAATAACCGATGCGATCAACTAGCAACATCGGCTGCCGATAGTGGCAACCTACTGGAAGATACAGGATACACAGGTGAAGACTGAACTAACAATTGTTAATTTTTAGGCTCTTCAGGTGCTGGTGGTGGCGCATCTGGCGCAGGTGATGGAGTCTCCGGTGCTGGTGGTGGCGCATCAGGTGCAGGTGATGGAACCTCCGGCGATGGCAATGGCGCATCTGGTGCGGGCGTTGGACTATCTGGGACGGGAGATGGTGTAGTTTCGTCAGCTGGAACGTCTTTCCGTTTTAGCTTTTCAGATTTTGAATCGTCGGTTGTAGGTGATGGAGCATCAGGAAAAACTGGACGAATAGCAAATGGTATTACTATTTTTTCGGGCTTAGTAAACAACGGATTACGTTTAGTAGTAGAAAATGCATAACCGACACTCAATACCACTTGTGCAGTCGTTACCTTATGAGTTGCAGTACCATTATACACACCAATATCTGTATAGTTAGCATAAGAGTATTTGTAAGCTCCCTCTAAAAATAGATGCCGCATTATCGTAAGCCTCAATGCAGCTTCAGCACCTGCATTCCAACCTGCCAACTGAAATGATGGATATTCAGCAACTTTACCACGTATGCTGTTGTAAACGTGTGGCATTACGGGACCTAAGCCCACTTTTGCCAACGCATCTACACGAATCACTTTTGAGTGTGGATGAAAGAGTTGGAATCGCTTGACGAGATTGACCGACAAGATGTTTGCACCATCCAGGTTATAAAAATGCCCAGTAGAATCCGAAAAAGTAAAAGAAGAGTCGATGGTTCGGCTATCGAGCATTCCTGTCATTTTCACATTTTGGCCATTTACGATGTGATATTTTACAGGGTCGTAACTTAACTCTATAGCAAAAGTTTGATTGTAATTAAAAAAATAGCCTACCCTAATATTGTACGGGAGTCCTGATTTAGTAGAAGTTACTTTGTCGTCGGCTTTTACTTTATCAAGCTTATAATCGCTAACATTGCCTGGTGTACCCTGTACAAAACGTATAGTGGAAGGATTATGAGTAGGTGTATTATTTCCGATACTGAAATAAATGGAACCTCGCTTCTCTGAATCAAAAATGGATATTTGACCAGATACTTTATTGCTGGAAAAACCTGCTAGAAAGAAAGACGTAGCAAGAAAAAGGACTTTATTTAAATTGTTTCCGGCAAGCATATATTCTGGATTATGGGCAAAAGTAATAATAAAATTGTCTTTAAAATAGCTGTTTATACTGGAATGCAAGTAAAAAACAATAAACACTTAACAACAACGTAATTACTCCGATTTTCTCACTAACATTATTACAAATAAGTAAAACCAGAATCTGTAATGAGTTAATAAAAGGGAAATCACTTTTTTGCTATTAGCTTATTGCTGACAATGCACACCTGCTTATTGTGGCAAAAATATCAAAAATAGTATAGACTGCATGTATTTTCTGAATTAAGATTGTATGTAATAATAACATCTTCAGGCTTAGAAAAAAAGTAGAATGACAAAATTGTAAATACCCTTGTATTTATGAAGTAATTGCCCTGAACGGAAATAAAAACAAGAATAAGGTCCAAAAAACTATTTCGTATTTCTTTTTCTTTGTAACTTGTACTACCCCAATATCTAATAAAAATTATGAGTTACATTATAAGCGACTTCGATCGGAAGCTACTTGATTTGATATTAAATAATTTCGAGTTTAATGAACGAGTGAATATTAACAAGTGCATTAGAGCATCGTATAATAATGATGATGTACAGTTACACAATCTGCCAATAAATCTCCACTCAGACAACATTAGAGATTTCTTAATAAGGTATGGTTTTGGTACAAGGTTGCTGGATACTGCAATAATAAACTTCAAAGGTATGTCGCTCAAAAAAGCAGGAAGCCTTTTTGAGTTTGAAAAAATGACACAAAAAGAACATGAATTTATAGTAATTGACGATGATAAAATAAACAACATCATTTGCAGAAATATAATACTCAAATACCAACCGGGAGTGAATGTGTTGACATTTACAGACCCAAATGTGGGTCTCAGGTACATATACGACAACTATGCTGATGAAGAATCTAACGACGTTATTCTGCTGCTAGATATAAATATGCCTACACTGCTAGGATGGGACGTATTGATAGAATTTGAACAATTTCCGGAAAAAGTTAAAAGCAAGTTCAAAATACTGATGTTTACTTCTTCTATAGACCCCAATGACCGAGAAAGAGCCAAAAATATACCCAGAGTTTGGGGCTATATTGAGAAACCACTCAACGAAGTTAAAATGAAATCACTTTTGTTTTAAACACAGAAATGAGCGAATCAGTTTTATGAAGAAATTCGCAACTGATTCGCTCAAAATGGGAAGTTCTATTTTTTGTTGTCAATAAATTGTTTTAGTTCATCTTTAGAACTCTGATAACTAAATTTATTGAAAATATCTGAGTAGAAGTCTTTGTCTTCGGTGATAAAATAAGCCCATTTAGCCAATTCTACTTTTGTACTTTCGAATAACAACCAATCTAAGATGGAAGACAATTGAAATGTTGTAATAGTTTCCTTTCTCAATTCACTTTTGAGCATTTTCAGCTTTTCAGTATCTGTTTTCTGCCCATCCACTTTAGCTTTCAATGCATCTATTTCTGCTTCTGTCATTGACCCTTGAGGCATAGGAGATGCCGCTGGCAAATTTGGTTGTGACTTTTTGCCTTCATTTTCAGCTATCGCCGGAACTTGTTCATTCGCAGGTGCTGTGGTGCTTTGTTTAGCCATTCGGCTATGCTGTGGTGCATCACTATATCTTTCACTTCTTTGATTTCCATCATTATAATTACCATCATTATAAGAGGGTCTACTATCAACCATAGCATTATCTGGTATTAGATTAACTCCCATTCTTCTAGCATACGGGTCATATACCATTTGGCTTATCATTCCATTTCTGGTTCTTACGGCACCTTGAAAAATAGTTCTCTCGTAGACACGCCCCCATCTATCGTAAGACACCTTAAATATTTTGACATAATGATTACCTGCTGGTAAATCACCTACTGTAATGGAGGTTCCTTTTCTATCGAAATACCTACCATTAACAGCCACATTGAAGCGTGAATTATCAGCTAATCTCACTTTCAATACTGACTGTGCCGATACGATACCATTAAAGGCCAAAACTGCTACAAATAGAGAAATTACTTTCATACTGAAAAACAACTTTACATAATGAAAAACCTAACGATGTTCCTAAATTGATCTAACTACTTGTGTACATCATTTTATGATATCAGCAATTGTAATACCAAAGAATGAAATTACAAAATTATGAGCATAAATTATTGTGGTAGCAATAACGCACAAAATATACCTGCCGACACAGCAGCATTCAGTGACTCAGCCCCACCTTTGCGCGGAATGGTGACGAGATGAGTGGCTGTCGCTAGGACAGTATCGCTTATGCCTTTCGATTCATTTCCTATTATTAATACCCCACTATCGGTCCTACCAAAATCATACACATTGTTGCCACCCAAAACGGCAGCATATATAGGCAATTTTAGTTGTTTGAGTGACAATTCGAGATCAGTGTAATGAACAACGACCCTTATATGAGCTCCCATTGCGCTTTGCACCACCTTGGGGTTATAAATATCTACACAATGATTGTTGCATAACACATGATCTATACCATACCAGTCGGCGATGCGCAAAAGCGTTCCCATGTTGCCAGGGTCTTGTATAGAATCCAGAGCCATGTACCATTTGTTGGCAGAAGTTGGAAATGGTACAATTGAGGGAAAAGCAACCACCAACAATACATGATTAGGTGTTTGTAACGAAGTAATCATCATTAGCTCCTGCTCTGTAACTTCGACTACTTCTGCCTCTGGATGTTTGGCTATGAGGTTAATACTTTCATTAATCCATTCTTTATTGGCGATAATTTTCAATATTTTATGATTACTGCTTAGCCATTCTGTTGCTATTTTACTTCCTTCTGCAACAAACTGCTGGTGTTGTTCACGGAATTTTTGCTGCGTTAACGAACGAATGTGCTTACTTTGCGCTTTAGATAGCATATACTGCAAAACTATATTAATTGTTGTTATCTGCACATGGGTAGAGGTGTTTTTTATAACCGGTACATAAACTGCTATTATATATCGGTAGTAGGTCTATTATTGTTTTTTTTCTCATCTTGTCGTAGCACTAAACATCTTGCGCCAAATCAGTATCTCCTCTGGCAAAATAAACTTACTTTAACGTCTGAAAAAGTAATGCCAAATAAAGGTGAGATTAAAGATAACCTGGACAGAATTATTATTCAAAAGCCCAACAGTAATTACCTAGGTATAATGCCTTTTAAAGTACCCATGAAACTTTGGCGATATAATCGTCGATATCACAAATTTGGTTCGAGACCCGACTCATTATTGCCTAAATCTGTTGAAAGACCTACAATATTCGACTCGACGACCATGCCGCGAACTGTACAAAACATGAAAACTTATCTTTTCAACCAGGGATACTTTTATGCTACAGTAACTGACACAGTAATATTTAAAGACAAAAAGGCATTCGCAAGCTACAAAGTAAATGCTGGTTATAACTATCTGATTAACAGAATTATATACAAAATAGATGATAGTGGGATAGCAAAAATTGTAAACAATAATGAAAATGCCACCGTACTGAAAAAGGGTAAGGAATTCGCTTACAGCATGCTGGAGGAAGAACGTAGTAGAATTACCAACCTAGTTGCTAATAAAGGTTATCGTAGATTCAATCTGGAAAATATTTCATTCAAACTAGACACTATGGACAAATCAATGTTCAAAGTAGCTGGTAGCCCGTTTGAAAATGTGGTGAACTTTGTGGCACAAAACAAAAGCAACAAAAAGAAAACCCTAGATATCATAATTGTAATAAGAAAAACAGAAGACACTTTATCGTACAACAAATACAGAATCAGCAAAGTGAATGTGTACCCCGACTATAAAGGGACTGGCAATTTTTCTGGTTTTGGAATGGTAAATAAAAGAATAAAAGGAGTAGACTTTTATTACAACAAATATTATGTGAATGCAAAAGTGCTACACGAACATATTTTCTTGAATCCTGGCGAACTGTATTCAAAGAGCAACGAAGACAAAACGACAACGAAACTGGGGGAATTAGGTATTTTTCAGTACATAAAGGTACAATTTAGAGAAAACCGAAAAACCAGAGATAGTTTGGAATGTAACATATTTCTAAACCGTACAAAAAAACACGACTTCTCTACAAACTATGAAATATCGAACGGAACTACTTATGCTTTAGGTAACTCTGTGAGTTTAAATTACAGAAATAAGAATTTTTTAAAAGGTGCTAACCTACTAAGTATAGGTATTAATGGAGGATTGGAGTCGTTTTATAATGATGATATAGCTGAGGATGTCTACAGGCGTTTCAGGATTCTAACAAGATATTATGGTGTAAATGCTAGCTTGGATTTTCCTAAGTTTTTGGCACCTATTGCGTCTTCGCTGTTTACCAGTACCAATCTGCCACACACGATAATAGGAGGTGGAGAAAACGTTATAGATAGGGTGAATTACTTCAGGCTAGTAAATAGCAGTGCTAATTTCGCCTATAGCTGGCATCAAAATGACACCAAAACATGGGGGCTTACACCTGCCTTTATTAATAACATCAGGCTTCCTTTTACGACAGACTCATTTGACAATTTGCTTGATTCAAATGAATATCTTGCTAATAGCTACAAACAAACATTCATTCACGGCGAAAACATTTCTTTTAAATATGATAATAGCAGTAGAAAAAAAGGTGCTAGTCATACCTATATGAGGTTAGCTTTCGAAGAAGCTGGAGGTATACTTAACGCAGTAAATACATTAGGCGATGCCTTGAACAGTATTTATAAACTTGAATTTGCACAATATACAAAGTTCGATTTTGACCTTCGGCACTACATTACATTAAACCATTCCAGTATGGCATTGAGGTTTTATGGTGGTTTTGGTATTCCATCAGGCAATTCACCTACTTTGCCTTACATCAAACAGTATTTTGCTGGTGGTCCATATAGCTTGCGAGGATGGCGTATCAGAACTCTAGGTCCGGGAAGTTATTTAAATCCTCAAAAACGTCAACTGAACCAAATTGACCGCACTGGGGACATAAAACTAGAAATGAATAGTGAATATAGATTTCCTATAGCACCACTATTTGCAGGTGCCATTAAAATGAATGGGGCTTTTTTTGCAGATGCAGGCAACATTTGGTTGGCTAGCAAAACTGAGGCATATCCTGGTGGAGAGTTTGCATTCAATAAGCTAGAACAAGATATTGCAGTTGATGTGGGGGTAGGAACAAGACTGGACATTGCATCGTTCCTCACATTCAGGGTAGATTTGGCGATGCCAATAAAAAAACCATACGTTATGACCAAAAGCGGCTGGGTGGTAAAAGATATAGACTTCAGTAACCCAACTTGGCGAACAGACAATTTGATACTCAACATATCAATAGGCTATCCATTTTAATTGTCGCAGTCCTATTCCTAAGTGAGATATAATCGTTACGATGGAACTATAATAAATTACAATAGCTTTCACAAAGTTTGATTTGCTTTTTATCCTAATTTTCCACTCTAAATCATGACCATGAAAAGAATAGGAATAATAGGTTCTGGAATAGTAGCACGTACACTGGGCAATGGTTTTTTGAACCACAACTATGAGGTGATGCTGGGTACTCGCGACAGCAGTAAACTGCAAGAATGGAAAACAGCAGGAGGAGAAAATGCCCATATAGGCACCTTTCAAGAGACAGCCAAGTTTGGTGAAATAATCGTTTTGGCAGTAAAAGGTAATGTAGCTGCAGAAGCGATAGAAATGGCTGGACCACAAAACCTGCAATGGAAAACTGTGATAGACACAACTAACCCTATTGCACCAGCGCCCCCCGAAAATGGAGTACTTAAGTTCTTCACTAATTTCGAAGAATCGTTAATGGAACTGCTGCAGAACCGCTTTCCAGAAATTCATTTTGTAAAGGCTTTTAGTTGTGTAGGAAGTGCTCATATGGTGCATCCAGCATTTTCCGAAAAACCTACCATGTTTACATGTGGTAATAATGTACACTCTAAAGAAATAACCCACGAAATTCTGACTGAATTTGGGTGGGAAATAGCTGACATGGGTAAGGATACTGCAGCCCGAGCGATAGAGCCATTGTGTATGTTATGGTGTATACCCGGCATGCAGCATGGCACATGGAACCACGCATTTAGGCTCATAAAAGCATAAAATGAATTAAATTTAATTGATACTATCAGACCGCATTATAAAAGATGTGGTCTTTCTCTGTATACTTTCCATATCAGCTCACCGAATAACGTATTGGCCCATGCAAACCACGATCTGGTATATTTACTGGCATCGTCTTTATGAAAGGACTCGTGTATAAAACCCGTGCCAGCATGGGTTTTTTTCAGCATTTGTAGACATAAAACTATTTCTTTATCGTCAGTGCTCGTGAGCGCCCTCATGATAATGCTAAGCGGCCAAATGCTGTCTGCACCTACGTGTGGACCACCTATACCCTCTCCTGCCTTGCCCGAAAAGTAAAATGGATTGTCTGGAGATAATACGTATTTACGGGTTTGCTGACAAACCTCATCTTG
>CAMDNC010000025.1 GCA_945902755.1 Flavipsychrobacter stenotrophus | reverse complement strand
ATAATACCCGCTGCATGTATACCTGTGTTTCGTACCGATCCTTCCAGTTTTTCGGCAGCGTGCAGTACCTGCCCATGTAGTGTGGGCTGATTGTATATTTCCCGCAGCTTCAGCACTCCTTCCATCTCTTCTGCTCCAAGTCCTTCCTTTGCTTCTAGGCTACCCTCACCTTTTAATGGTGCCTGCAGTAGCCTCTTCAGTACTATACCCGGCCGCTCAGGCACTAGTTTGGCTAGCATGTTACTCTCTGGCAATGGTAGGTCCAGTGTGCGGGCTACATCCTTTATACTGCTTTTGGCAGCCATTGTACCGTAGGTTACTATTTGTGCTACTTGATTTTTACCGTATTTCTGCACCACATAGTCTATCACCTTTTGCCTACCCACATCGTCAAAGTCCGTATCTATATCGGGCATGCTCTTACGGTCAGGGTTCAGAAAGCGCTCAAACAGTAATTTATATTTAATAGGGTCTATATTAGTGATACCTATACAATATGCTACTGCCGACCCTGCTGCCGAACCACGACCCGGACCTATAAATACCCCCATATTTCGCCCTTCCTTGATAAAATCGCTCACTATAAGGAAGTAACCTGCAAAACCCATGGTGTGAATAGTAAACAACTCAAATTTCAGTCGCTCTTCTACCTCCGCAGTTATCTCTACATACCTTTCCTTCGCTCCCATCCACGTCAGGTGCTCTAGGTAAGCATTCTGGTCATTATTAAATTCAGGCGGCACTTTGAAGTGGGGCAGCATTATATCCCTGTCCAGCTTCAGCGGTTTAATTTTGTCCAGTATCAGATTAGTGTTATCTATCGCCTGCGGTATGTCGCTGAACAGTTGGGTCATCTGATCAGTGGTCTTGAAAAAGAACTGGTCATTATAAAACGCAAAACGAGCATTTTTTGCCTGTACTTCATCATCTCCTACATCTCTGTACTTTTCGTCACTTTGTTTAGCACCAGTGTTGATGCATAGCAGAATGTCATGTGCATTAGCATCTGTCTGGTCTACGTAGTGACTGTCATTACTGGCTATAACAGGCACATTGTATTTTTTGGCAAATCGCATCAGCACTTCGTTTACCTTTATTTGGTCAGGTATTTCATGCCTTTGCAGTTCTATATAATAGTCATCACCAAACAGGTCTAACCACCACTTAAACACGCGCTCTCCTTCCTCTTCTCCCTTGCGCAGTATGGTACGTGGCACCTCTGCTGCCAAGCAACAAGTAGTAGCAATAAGCCCCTCATGATATTGGAGAATCAACTCTTTATCTATTCTAGGATATTTGCCATATAGCCCTTCCATAAAACCTAGTGAACACATCTTCACCAGATTTTTGTACCCTATCTCATCCTTTGCCAGTAGCAACTGATGGCATCTTTGGTCTTTATCATCCTTCGAAAACTGGCGTTTGTGTCGGTCTGCTACCAGATAAAACTCACACCCTACTACCGGCTTCACCACTGGCTCTTCTATATCCTTGCCTTCTGGTGTTTTGCCTACTACCTTTTTCTTTTTCCATGCTTCTGCCACAAAATCAAATGCACCAAACATATTACCATGATCGGTTATGGCAATAGCGGGCATGTTGTCTGCTCTGGCTTTTTCGTATAAGCGAGATATATTAGATGCCCCATCTAGCAGGGAAAACTGAGTATGGTTATGTAAATGGGAAAATTTCACTTTGTCGTATTTCTGGTAAGAACAATATACTTCTACAACCTAAGGGCAGCTAATACTACCGCATAAGCATCATACAAAGTAATGAAAATTATAGGGTAGACTGTTGCTGAAGTTATCCACAAAACTACGCTGCACGATACATGAATAAAACGCTGCTATTCCAATCAAACTCCGATATTTTTTACACACATTATCCGTTTTGCAATGCTTGAACCGCACACCATGCCATCATACCCATTCCGGTTTTCATTGATTCTTCGTTTATGTCGAAACGAGCATTGTGTACCGGTGCCAGAAATTCTTTGTCATCTTTGTTGGTACCTATCCTGAAAAAACAACCCGGAACATGAAGCGTATAAAAACTAAAATCTTCGGCTGCCATGCGCATATCCAGCTCATGTACATTATCTGCACCCACATAATCTTCTGCCCATTTTGTAGCATTTCGTGTAAGTGCAGGGTCGTTAAACAACATAGGATAACCAACTGGTATTTCCACAGTGGCTTTTGCACCATATGCGGCACAGGTCTGCTCTGTGAATTCCTTTATCCATTTGTGGGCCTCATATCGCCATTTTTCGTCCATAGCCCTGAAAGTCCCCAATATTTCTACCTTGTCAGGTATTACATTAGTAGCAAAACCACCATTGATACTGCCAAAGGTGAGCACCGAAGGTATAAGAGGGTTGCATTTTCTCGCTATCACCTGCTGTAGCCCAGTTATCACTAGTGCCGATATAGCTATAGGGTCTATTGTTTGGTGTGGTAGTGCAGCATGCCCACCCTTACCTTCTATGGTTATGTATACCTCATCGGCACTTGCCATATACTGCCCTGCTCTGAAACCAGTAGTTCCTGCTGGCAAGTGAGGATAAACATGTAATGCAAAAATCGCATCTGGCTTGGGGTTTTCCAGTACACCTTCGGCTATCATAATACTGGCACCTCCAGGATGTTTCTCTTCTCCTGGCTGAAAAATCAACTTCACAGTACCTTCCCATTCGTGGCGCAAATCATGCAATATTCTTGCAGCACCCAGCAGGCAGCTTGTATGCACATCGTGCCCACAAGCGTGCATCACACCATCGTTTTTAGAGCAGTAACTCGCAGTGTTTTCTTCCTTTATAGGCAGTGCATCAAGGTCAGACCTTAATGCTATACATCTCTTTTCTGGGTTATTACCTTCTATTAGTGCTACTATTCCAGTGCCAGCTATACTTCTGAAGTCTGGTATTCCAAATTCAGTAAGCTTTGCCGCAACATACGCTGATGTATTGTATTCTTTAAATGAAAGCTCTGGATGCGAATGTATATGATGCCTTATTTCCTGTACATCTGAGTAGTATGCTTCTGCCTTTGCCTTTATAGTTTCCAGTATCATTTGTGTTTGATTTTTTTTAATTATTGCAAATGTGCCCTTAAAGGTAAATTGTTTTTCAGAGAGGCAACAACTATTAGCCTGCATAGATAATCTCTATGCATAGATACTCAAAAATACATTTCGCAAAACTTAACATTATCTAATTGTTAAGTTTACGTAACTTTACTGTTACCAATTAAAATGAAAAGAACAATCATCATAGTATCATTACTCCTTACACTGTGCTGGTCATATATTGCACATGCTGACAACGGCGTGATTCATAAAATCTCATTCGATTTTTATGGTGATTCTATTATCATCAACAACCTCAATACTCACTTGGTTACCTATACCGAAAAACTATCAAAAGAAAACATCCAGTTATACTATCAGCAAATGTCTGCATCTGGGTATCAACCTATTATAGAAACGCTTAAAGCTTACAAAGAACAACACAATCCTGATGACTGGTTGTATTACCAGCTTGTACGCAAAACAGCGCAATACCTCAGCCCCAAAGAAATAAACTATGAGCAATACACATTGTATAAATGGTATCTTCTTTCAGGTACAGGCTTCGATGCTCGGCTGAGTATAGCAGATAGTCGTCTATTATTTTATGTACAGTGCGATGAAAATATCTATGATATACCCTATTACACCAGCCACAACAAACAATATGTGTGCCTCAACTATCACGACTATGGCAAAATTGACTTTACAACTACTCAATTTCTAAGGGTAGAAATACCCGTACCCGGTGCTGAAAATGGTTTTTCATACAAGCTCACTCGATTACCCGCATTTTCTCCTGCCGACTATGAAGAAAAAGACATTGCATTTAATTATCAAAACATTGACTACCGTTTTCGCATAAAACTAAATCCTAAAGTAAAAAACATATTTGCCAACTATCCGGTTGCAGACTATCAGCTATACTTCGATATGCCTATGAGCAGCGGCACTTATGCATCTTTAATACCGCAGCTCAAAGAAAACATAGCTAATATGGGCACTCGTCAGGGTGTAGATTACCTCATGCGTTTTACTCGCTATAGTTTTCTGTACCAGCCCGATGGTGTACATTTTGGCAAAGAAAAACGTATGAATGCCGAGCAAACACTACTCTACGAAGGTAGCGACTGCGAAGACCGAGCTGCATTATTCTTCTATCTGGTAAAAGAAATATACAACCTGCCCATGCTGGTTCTCGCCTACCCCGACCACGTTACGGTTGCCGTAAAGTTCGAGAAACACATTGGCAAGCCCATTATTTATAATGGCGAAAAATACACCCTTTGCGAGCCTACACCTCAGAGAAAAGATCTTCCGTTGGGCAAAGTATCGCCTGAGCGTAACAACAGCACTTACGAAGTCGCATTTGTATACTACCCTGATAGTAAGTAATTAGTGCTTGCTGGAATAGCCAATTCTTTCCATCTCCGCCTTTGTTATTTTCCAAAGGTTTACTTCCTGTTCAAAATTCAGAATTCCAGGAGTAGTTACTTCTTGGCGCACCAGCTTAAACCCCACTTTAGCTAATGTGCGATTAGGTGCATCATTTAGCGCATAGGGCTCGCAATACAATTCTTGCAAGCTATAGTTTTCAAAAAAGTAGGGTATTGTCATAGCTACCAGCTTGGCTCCCATACCTTTTTGCCTGCCATCGCTCTGCCACAAGTGCAAATGCATGTATGCTTCCTTGCCGGGTATAATTTTATTGATATTGCAGTGCCCTGCCGGCACATTATTTACCAGCCATATCATACACCAAGACTTTTTCTCTAGCATTGGGGTTTCCAGTTGTGTATGTAACATTTGATGCCAGTTATCTCTGGTAGGCATCTTAGCTGGTTCAGCCCCCATTCCCCTCAAAAAATCATTGCTTGCAGTACACCAGTAGTCACTTATCAGTGCCACATCAGGAGCGGTCATAGGTCTTACCGATAATGTTGTTGTTTGCATGTTTGTGAGTTACTTTACAGTAATAGTGGCAAAAAAATACTGGGAAGTATTTACTTCCCAGTGTAAAAACTAAGCCTATTCAACCATTTATCTGTTTATCACTAACTTGGTAGTTACCTGCCCCTTTGGCGAAGAAATAACTACATAATACATACCATTCGCAAGGTATGACGGCAATGTTATTATCGGTTCATTGACAGTTGTTGTCAACACTACTTGTCCCATTGAGTTCAGTATACGCAGTACATCAGTTTTTTCGGCGCCTATCACTTGTATGTAATCTCGTGCTGGATTGGGTATGACTTTTACTGTGTATTCATTTACATTAACCACATCTAGTGCTGGTTTAATTATTATCGTTGTACAAACAGTATCCGTACACACCCATTCATTTCTGCGTTTAGCCAATGTGTACAGACAAGCTGTGTATGTACCTGCAGACGTATAAATGTGTGTTGGATTTTGTAACGTAGATGTATCGCTGATGCCAGAGGCAGGATTGCCAAAATTCCACAATTTAGTAACTGTGTCTCCTACGTTATTTGTTATCGTATCAAAAAACGCAACATCATATCCTACAGTGTCATAACTATACCCAAATGTACTTCCGAATTTACCACACTTCTTATTCACAAATGCTAAATCGCTAATAAGAATTGATCCAGCAGCTGACTTATTGAACAAAAATTTGACCTTAGTTACTTTCGTTAAGTTAATACCAGCAAAACTATCAATAGGTATTCTCACCGCATTGAACATCACCTTGGGCAATAGTGTAGTACTTGTGCCTGGCTGATAAAACAATGCAAGACTATGCTCACGTACCGTTTGACTGGCTATGTTACCTGCAGAATCTATCATTTGTACAGTAAAATCAAGGTCTACGCCTGGTGTACATTGATTAAAACGAAGGGCTGCTCTAAACTGTACGGCATCTATTAAAGATAAATTTCCGTGAATTAGTGGTAGCTCGTTTTCATAATAAGCAGTTGTGTCATTCCAACGTAACCCCATTTGTGCAAGTCCTTTCAAGGTGGTGGTGCCTCTGTGTGGCTCTTTGGCTTGCTGTGTTGCCACTGCACACAATGGTATAGCAAGGCCACCACCACATATACCAGAAGAAAGCATACCCACAGTAGCCACAGTGTCACCCATGGTGTTGATGGTAGTATTCAAAAGTGTATCTACTCTGTTTATATCCAGTCTTTCTGTGCGGCCAGGGTGGTAGGATACAAATACATTAGTAGTATCAAGCAACGACGAAGCAGGTGGTATTATATCTTTTGTCTCTAATATAGGTGCAAATTGCTGCTCACCTCCCACATGTTGCCTAAAAAACGCACTAGCATAAGTATTGTATGCCATTTTTTGAGTGGTAGTGTCATAACGACCATTACCAGGCACGCTTGCTCCACAATGTGGGTCTGTGCTAGATGCTCCCCAATCATCAGCAGTACCTGCTATATAAGATCCTGGTGTCCAAACAGTATTATAAAAGTTGTGATTACCACCCAGCATCAACACATTATACTTGGGTGTTTCGTCAGTAGTATCTGTGTAACGTACATCGTCATAAAAATATACTCCTTGCAAGTTAGAAACATCACCATCGCAGTAGGGCGCAATATTCATCAGCGCTATACCATTTAATTTCCTTCTGAAAAAATCTACCGGAGCCAAAGTAAGCACTGCTTTCACGCCATAAGGGCTTCCTAATGCACGATTGTGTAGTGCATGATAAACAACACCCTCTCCGCCTCTAGAATGCCCCATAGTACCAATGTGCTGCATATCTAGCTTACCTACAAATTTCGTTGGAATCCCAAGTGATGCTGGTGCACCACCTGTAGTATTCCATGTATTCCATAGGTCCAAATGATACTGTACTAGCTGGCCTCTTGCTGGCATACCTCTGTCTGTCATGGAGTTATCAACTGCGTTAATGGCATTACATGAAATAGATATAACTATGTATCCATGGCTGGCCATAAATCTTGCATGATAATCATAGCCCTGAAAACTCTCTATTGATGCATATCCCGTAGGACAAGGCCAAGATAATGATGATATGTTAGGTGGAGTAATGCGATAACAAGTAGAATGCCTACCATGCAACAACACTATCACAGGAAACGGACCACCCACCAAGGTGGTTGGATAATGAACTGATGCCCTTACTTCTGCATTTGGTGTGAGGCTGTCTAGGTCTGCTACTGCATCACCCAAATTGTATTCACCTTTAGTAACTGCATATGACCCTGGCACGCCGGGGTCTGGTGTAGTTTGTCCTGTTGCAGCAACACCTACAAAAAGCAACAGGATAGCACTAATAATACTTGAAATTGAGTATAGTCTATTTATCATCGTTATAATTTGATAGCGCTAGGCAATTATTTTTTTAGTTGTTTTTTATTCAGTTTACCTAATGACCAACATGGGCAAAAATTCTCTTTACACACATCTTCTACTTTTTCACCTTCCTCTAGCACCAGTTCGCCATAAGACATATATACCCTAGCTCCGTCTTTTATTGCTCTAAACTCTTCTGATGGCACATAAAATTTCAAAATACCCTTACCGTCTTCATTTTGTTGGTCGTACAGGCTGTACGATTTATCGCCCAAGTAAAGAACATGCACATTTCCACCTACATAAAACTCTTTAGATGAGGTAACTGTCACTGTTACTTTATCATTTTCTTGTTTTATCTGCCCTATTTTGGCCTTCTGTTTGTCTTGCGACATAGCATCTTGCACAGTCACTCCCATCACTACAGATAGCATCAGCAATTGCAATATTCTTTTCATTTTAGTAGTATCTTAAATTAATATGGTTCTAAAGTTAGAATTTTATTCACAACATCCTAATTCTTATCATAATTTTCTTTTCTTCCTCTTACGCCAATACACTGCATACTATACATCACAACGAAAAACAGGCTACCCAACTTATTGAGTAGCCTGTTTGTAAATTGGACATCTTTAATTACCATCCACGGTAGTAGCCATTATGACGATATTGAACTCTAGGGGCACAATTGTTGTAATATACAGGATGTACTCGCCTGTAAGGTCTGTTATAAACCACTACCGCTGGTGGTGCACAATAACGTGGAGGCGGTGGCGGGCAATACCTCACTACAGGTGGTGGTGCGCAGTATCTCACTACTCTTCCTCTGCCATATCCTCTGCCATGGGCTAGCACATCGTTGGTGACCATAACACTTAGAGCCACCGTTAATACCGTTCCTAAAATGATCTTAATGTTCATAGTTGTTTGCATTTAGTTATAGTTATAGATTCAAAATCCTTGCCAAAGTTTAATCCTACTCAAAAAAACTTGTTTGCTGTTACAACATTGAAAAGACCATCCCCTTTATGTTTATCAAAAATGTGCTTATTTTGAGCTAAAGTAAAATGAAACTATACACACTATGAATTTGTCATTACCCACTCAAAAAACACTAATTATTTTAGTTATTAGCATCGTTACCTTCTTTTGTTTCCGTGAGTCTTTAAACAATCAATTCACCAACTGGGACGATGACTACTACGTCACTAACAATCAATACATCCGTGCTTTTACCCCTCATAACCTCAAAGTCATCTTTACCCAAGACATCACCAAAAATAACTATCATCCACTTTGCATCCTGTCATTAGCAGTCAACTATCATTTTGCTGGGCTCACACCTTGGTCTTATTACCTCACTAATATCCTCATCCACATAGCCAATACTATTCTAGTGTTTTTCCTGTTTATTCAGCTATGCCGGTTGTTGAAGCTTACCGAAAGTGCAGGTTTGTTTGTTGCTAGTTTTGGTGCATTATGGTTTGGTATTCACCCAATGCACGTAGAGTCTGTATCGTGGATAGCCGAGCGCAAAGATGTACTGTATGCTTTCTTTTACATATCTGGCATGCTCACCTATCTCAGCTACCACACTCAGCAGTACAAAAAATGGCTGATCTTCACTTTGCTTTTATTTATAGCTTCTTGCCTCTCCAAGCCTATGGCAGTCGTTTTCCCGGTATCGCTCTTATGCCTAGATCTATTACTGCAGCGCCCCATCGGGTTTAAATTAGTCTTGGAGAAATGGCATTTCTTTTTATTGTCACTATTAGTAGGTGGTGCAGCAGTCTACACCCAGAGCCGCACCGGTGCCGTCGCCGATTTCGGTGTCCTCACACTCGCCGAGCGCATCATGTATGCCAGTTACGGCTTTGTAATGTATGTTGCCAAAGTGTTCAATCCTACACATCTTTCCACCTTTTATCCCTACCCCTATCGTTTCATCACTGGCGAGTTGCCCAGCATATACTATGCGGCTCCATTCTTGGCGCTCGGTATTATAGCCATCCCAGGCTACATTGTGTATAAGTGGAAACGACAATTTTTTCACATCTACACCTTTGGCATGGGCTTTTTTATTGCCAATGTCATCTTTGTCCTACAGTTCATATCAGTTGGTGCCGCTATTATGGCCGATCGTTACTCCTATGTTGCCTACATAGGTTTGTTCTTTTTGTTGGCAGTATTGGCACAAGGCATTGCTCATAAACTCTCTAGTGCGAAGGCTGCAATCATCACCGCATTACTCCTGCTGTCTGCTGGTCTCGCAGGCATCTGCCACGAGCGCACCAAGGTTTGGTACACATCCGAGACACTCCTATCCGATGCCATCGAAAAATACCCCTACCGTGCCCTGCTCTCTTACAAGTGGCGCGGGCACTACTACCTAGCCAATGGCGACCTCGACAAAGCTCTGGAAGATTACAATCTGCTGGCTACCATACGCGCCGCCGACAAAGTAGTTCTTGCCAATATAGAACGCATAAAAATCATGAAAGCTATGGGAGGCAGCATACCGATGACCAACATACCTACCCAAGCCACAAATATTGATCCCACCCCCTACCAAACCTATCTGGATAGTGCCATTACACTGCTCAAAACCAACGACACTGGCGCAGCTTTCATACGTTATATCAAAGCCATACGCGCCAATCCTTCCCTTGCAGAAAAATCATTGGCAGAAAACAGCAACAATTTGGTGCAGTCACAGCAATACCCACTGGCTATTCTTCAGTACAATATGCTCCTCAAGCTCAATGCTTCCAATCCTTTTTATTACTTTTTACGGGGCTGTGCCTACTTTGGCACCAACAATATGAATGCTGCTATTTCCGACTGGGAAATAGCCGGCAACATGAATAACCACGACGTGCAACAATCTGCTGCTTACAACCTCAGCGTAGCTTACGATTCAGTCCGCAAGCCAAAACAAGCCTACCAATACGTACTCAAAGCCCAAAAACTAGGCTACAAAACCGCTCCCGATTTCGTAGAAAAACTAAATTCAAAAGCCAACGCCGCCAAATAATTACGTTCAGTACCTCACACTCTATTTGCATTCATATGGAACCACTCAAATACATGTTCTCCCCTGCCATTATAGAGGAGATAGGTACACAAGCAGCCCATACCATACCCGGGTTCAGCAAAGACCTGTTCATTACCCATGTCCTCAATCACCAGTGGGATGCTCTGGAGCTAAAGCAGCGTGTGCGCCACATCAGCACAGCACTATATGCACAACTGAGCGGCTCCTACCCTACCGACATTCAGCATATCCTCCACCTTACCCATAGCATCCTTCAGTCATCTACCTCCCAGTCTTTTGTCTACATGTTCCTGCCCGACTATATAGAGCAGTACGGTACACAGCATCTGTCACTATCACTACAGGCTATGGAGGCTGTCACTTGTCTCTGCAGTTGCGAGTTTGCCATCCGCCCTTTTTTATTAGCGCACCAGCAGCAGGTATTGGCTCAAATGCTCCTATGGAGCACCCACCCCAATCCCCATGTGCGCCGGCTATCTAGCGAGGGTTGCCGCCCTCGCCTACCTTGGGGCATGGCAATGCCCTCCCTCAAAAAAGACCCCACACCCATACTACCCATACTAGAAAACCTAAATAACGACCCGTCCGAGTACGTGCGCAAAAGCGTAGCCAACAACCTCAACGATATCACCAAAGACAATCCCGACATCGTACTAGCATTGGGCGCTCGTTGGCTAGGCACTAGCCCTCACACCAACTGGATTGTAAAACACGCCTGCCGCACCCTGCTCAAAAAAGGAAATATTACCGCCTTACAGCTATTCGGGCTCTCGCATCAACCATTATGCACTGTTGCTGACCTAAATGTAGCCAGTAACGTCATCAGCATTGGCCAGCACCTGCACTTCTCATTTACACTTACCAGCCACCACCCCGCACCCACCACTATGCGGGTAGAATACATCATCACCTACGCCAAGGCAAACGAAAAGCAGAGCAATAAAGTTTTCAAAATCACCGAGAACACCTATCACCCCCTACAACCCACCAACTTCACCCGCCGCCAGTCATTTGCCGATATGACTACCCGCAAACACTACCCCGGCACCCACCACCTCACCATAGCCATCAATGGCTGCCACATGGCTATTGTAGCATTTGAAGTGGTGAGGTAGCACAACTAATATTTTGTCTTTGCTAAACTTACCTGACCTTTGCTAATAATGAATGGCACCCTTCCACGACCTGTACTATCCAGTATGGCGTAAACTGGTTTACCAGACACTTGAGCAACTATGCTTGGTGCATCTTTTATGATGCTGTCGTAGCCCGATTGATTGATAGTACGAATTGAACCATCTTTTTCTTCAAGTTTGAGCATTTCAATATCGCAATAAATAATTTTACCATACTTATCTACCACTATATTATGCATATAAAACGATCCTTTACCATCAGGTAGTTTTGCTTCTTGTAGTTTGTTTATCATATATATTTTGAGGTAGTTCAATACCTCACTAACAGGTTTATCTGTTTTCACTTCTCTTATAGTGTATATTCTTTCACCATCTACTGTCACTGGCATTCTACCAAGTTCCTCTGTTTTCAGATCTATACTCCCTGTAATGGGGTCCCTTACATAAAACTCCACAGTAGGTGCAGTAGCAGCCAATCCGAAACGTATACCATTCTTCAGCACCACATCCTTCCATTCCGGCTGCGCCATAGCTACTACCGGCACCAGCACTGCCAGCGCACACACCACTACCGCCCCCTTAGCCCAGTTACTTACTACTTTGGCAATATTCATAGTATTTATTTAGTCCATATAAATATACACACTGCACTCCTACATCAATCTATAATACCCTCTATACTTTCCATCACAAACCTCACCTCATCACCACCACTATCTATTTTGTATTTCAGCCCCCTTATTCCAGCACTTCTGTACGTTACTCCTTTCATTTCCCTCACATGATTCATATCCGCACAGTCTGTTATATTCATCTTCACCACAGCACACACACTATCGCTATGCAATGCTATCTGCAGGTAGTCCCTACTATTGTCTGCGCTATATTCACCTATATAAACATCCATTTTTTCAGGCGCCACCCTACTCAGCCTCCCCACTACTTCCAT
This sequence comes from Flavipsychrobacter stenotrophus, assembly GCA_945902755.1. Lineage (GTDB taxonomy): Bacteria > Bacteroidota > Bacteroidia > Chitinophagales > Chitinophagaceae > Nemorincola > Nemorincola stenotropha_A. The sequence continues at coordinate 16,818 of CAMDNC010000025.1, read as the reverse complement.
AGCATATGTTTTGTTAGCCACAGTGTCATACAGGTCGTACATAGCCCCATTGGCACATCTATGATTATTACAGCCCATCGCACCAACACCCATAAATATCAGCAACTTTTTTATATGGTTCATTCCCTACAAACGCATTAGTACACAATTTATTATATCTCACCCATCCATACCGTCCATTTTCAATCATCACCCTAAGTCAATCACATTTTTAAAGAGGGGGCAACCAGCCATCGCACTAATTGCGGCGGGCTTTGCGCCCTCTCTTTTACCAGCGGGGCGTAACGCATCCAGCCTTTGCGCTCCGACATCAAAAAAATTATACACCTACAGTAAATTCATTCTCTATCAACCTACTACGAACGCTCGTATAGTTGTTGGTCTTATTTTCTCCTGTACAACCATCTACTAAGTTATTGGTAATGAGAGTTTTTGAAAAAGAAGTTCAACGCCTATTTCTGCAGGATTCATCTTTGACAATCGTTTTTATATGCATATAATTGAATTACCTACCTCTTCTCATTAATTTCTTCGTAGTTACATTCTTTGTATGCTTCTGCCTTATTTGTCATATTCCAGATTAATATTGCCAGTTTCATTGCGGTTGCTATTATTGCAGCAATACGTGCCTTACAATATGCAATCCAACGGAGGAATAGATTCCGTACTCGATTTTCCCAAGGTGGACTCAACGACATCAAGCTCCAGAGCTAAGTATTTTTTACCCTACCATTCGCAATTACTTGCAACATATCTTGCTACACCGTGACAAGGTTTTTAAGCAGGTTACAACACTATTTCCACTAGTAGTTTGCTTATACCTGTTGGCACAGGCTACACACAAGTACCCGGCTACGTAAGCGAAGTTTTGCCAAAGTGTGCAATCTTGCCCACGCTCAATGTGTTGAAATGAAGCTTAAATTGTATTTTTGAAACGTATGAAATATAGACTAGGAATTATTAAAAACTGGAAGTTAGCGATACTATTCTCAGCGATATTCTCACTATTTGGTGTTATAACCAATAGTAGAATTCAATCAGATTTTAATATAATTTCGCTTTTTCCTTCATGGCTTTTATCATTCAGCTTCCTTTTGGTTGCGTGGTATCTGAATTCAATAATTACAAATCAGTTTTATACAAATTTTAAAAAATGGATTCTGATTAGAAAAATTATAATCATAATTGTTTCTAATTCATTTTTATTAATATTCTTTATGACCTTAAGTCTACTCATTTCCAATACTTTCCATATAGACAGGGATTACGACTACATTTATCTGACCTTTAGAGGCATTGCAAGTATCGCTATAATTTATCTTGTTCAATTCACATTGAACCTAAATGCAAGAAATCAAACTGTTCTGTTGCAAAATGAAATGCTAAAAACTGAAAATATTCGCACACAATTTGAGATTCTTAGACAGCAAATAAGCCCGCATTTTTTATTTAATTCACTTTCCTCACTGCGTTCGATGATACGCTCTTCTAATAAAAATGCAGAGGAATTTGTAATAAAGTTATCAGATATATATAGATTGTTATTAGCCAACAAAGAAATAGACACCATAACCTTGAAAGAAGAACTCGATTTTATTGAAGATTATTCGTTTTTGCTATTTGCAAGATTTGAAAATATGATACTCATAGACATCGAAATTCCTCAAGATTTATTTAAATTTAAGATCCCAACTTTTACATTGCAGTTGCTGCTGGAAAATTGTGTAAAGCATAATATCGTTTCCAAAGAATACCCCCTACACATAAAAATTTATGATTCAGGAGTGAACAGCATCTCTGTAGAAAATAATTTGCAGCAAAAAATAAAGTCAGGCGAAGAATCTGGGATTGGCTTACAAAACATTGTTAAAAGATATGATTTATTGGGTGTTTCTAATGGTGTTCAGATTTTTTCTGATGAATCTGTCTATCGTGTAAAAATTAAACTACTTGACTCATGAAGATTTTAATTATCGAAGATGAACCCCATAATGCGCAAATCCTGAGTGAAATTATTGTGCAGTTGAAGCCAAATTCAACTATTCTTAAAAGTATTGAAAGTATTGAACAAGCAGTATATTATCTTACTGATCAAAATAATACACCCGATTTAATTTTTGCAGACATTCAATTGGCAGATGGTCTTAGTTTTGAAATATTTTCGAAAATCAAAATAAAGTGCCCGATAATTTTCTGCACCGCTTATGACCAATATACTTTACAAGCTTTTAAAACAAATGGCATAGAATACATCTTAAAACCAGTAAAAGAAGAAGACATTGAAGCAGCATTTATAAAATACGAGACATTAAAAGAATCATTAAAGCCTGATAATGATATCGTTAGTCTTTTAAAACAAACATTTAGCCAAAAGGATAACTATAAGACATCTATACTTGTAAATTATAAAGATAGTTTTATACCTATTGGTGTTAATAAAATTGCCTTTTTCATAGTTGAAAACGAAATCCTTTATATTCAAACATTGGATAATCAGCGATATCATGTTTTTAAAACGATGTCCGAAATTGAATCCTCTATTGACCCTTCCTTGTTTTTCAAAATTAATCGACAAGTTTTACTGAATAAAAATGCCATTAAAGAGGTGCAACCTTATTTCAATCGAAAAGTTGTCATAAAAACAGATGTAAGAATTAAAGAACAACTTATCGTCAGCCGATTAAAAGTAACCGAATTTATGAATTGGATTGAACAATCCTGATACTGTTCAATTCACCCTTCAATTTGTTCATTTCCCCTAGTTTTTCATTAGTAACAACATTTTATGCATTCATCTTTGTGGTGTAAATTAAAATCCAAAGATGATGAAACGTATAGTATTATTATTGTTAACACTTGGTTTTCTGAATAATATTCAAGCTCAGGAACCATCCGACAAAATCATTGGTATTTGGTTAAATGAGGATAATACCAATAAAATTGAAATCTATAATACGGGTAATTCTTACTCCGGTAAAATTGTTTGGCTTTCAACATCGGAAAGCAATCCAAAACTTCAACCAAAAGACATAAACAATCCAGATACCAAGTTGCGCAACCGTAATATTTTGGGGATGGAGATCATTACCGGGTTACAACATTCTAATGGCAAATGGGTAAACGGCACAATTTACTCTCCCAAAAAAGGAATTTATGCAAATTGTAAAGTTGAATTGTTGTCAAATCAGCAACTCAAAATTATTGTTTCAAAATCTGGCTTTACAAAAACTCAAATATGGACTCGAAAATAAAAAAGTATTTTAGTACCATATTCGCTTGCATTGTTACAATTAGCACAGCAAAAGGCCAAAGTACATTTAATTCTTTAGAAGATGTTTGGATGTATGCTCTGAAAAACAACTCTAATAACGCCGTGTATCAATTGCAGATAGAAAAAGCTAAAAAAGATAAGAAAATAGCCAATAGCTATCTTTATCCAAAAATATACTTCGTCACCGCAGGACAATATAACGCTGAAATTCCCGAAACCCCAATACCAGGCGAAATATTTGGAAAGCCAGGGGAAACCATTTTTGCACAATTCGGGCAGACATACAATTTTTCAAGAGGTTTTACCATTAGTAAAACATTTCTAGATTGGCAGTCAAGGTTTCAGGCTAAAATTGCAGAATCCAATACAAGTCTTGCAAAAGCAGAAAAAGATTTATTTGAACAGAATTTAAAAGAACAAGCGGCACAAATTTATTATGCGGTGTTAACTACCCAAGCCGCTGTAGATTTATCCCATAAGGATTTATTCTTAGCCGATTCTACACTTCTACTAACAAGTAACAGGTTTCAACAGGGGTTAGTTGACATTATAGCATTAAACAATGCAAAAATTAATAGAAATAATGCGTTAGACCGATGGGAACAAAACAAACGATTTCTTTTCGAGAATCAATCTAACCTAAAAATACTTTTGGGGTTAACTACAAACGAAAGATTGATATTTAGTGAAAAAATTGAATTAAATACCCTTAAAGTAGAAGAAACAATAAGACCCAATGAGTTAAGTTTAAGGATTTATAAAATTCAGACTGAAAAATCCCAATTGTCTGCTAAACAAGCATTGAGCCGCTTTTCGCCAAAATTAGATTTAGTTTCATACTATGGAGGCGTACAATATCAAGAAGAATTTAACCTTTCAATGAAATCAAGCGATTGGTTAGCCAGTCGATATATTGGACTAAATCTTTCTGTTCCCCTATTTACAGGTTTTGCTAACAAAAATCAATACCAATCGGCAAAGATTTCGCAAACAATTGCTCAATTAAATTATAATGAAGAAGTAAGAAAGTCATCTTTAAATGATAGCATAATACTCAGCAGCTATAATGTGGCGAAATCTTTAGTGCAAACTGCGCAGCAGAATTTAAAACTGGCAGATGAAAATGTTCATATTGCGTATGCCAAATTTTCAGAAGGGCTAATCAACTTAGATAATTACCTCTCGGTTTATGACGATTATTTGGCAGTTGAAAACCAATATTTCAGTCGCCTGTCCGATTACCTCATCAATAAAGCAATCATTCAATCAAGAAACAAATAACTAAAAATGAAAAAGTTAATATCACTTTCCTTCACATTAACTATCATCTCTATTACAGGATGTAAAAACAAGGAATCAACTTTTCCCGTTAGAAAAAATATTGTTGAAGCTGTTTTTGCTAGTGGAAATATTATTACCGAGAACCAATATATTATTACTTCACAGGCAGAAGGCTATTTGAGTAAATCATTTTTCAATGAAGGCGATTCAGTAAAAACAGGCCAAATTTTATTCCGAATTGAAAATGAAGCAATTCCAGAGCAGCTTGCTAATGCAGAAGAAAATTACCAGTATGCTGTATCAAATATTAATACTAAATCACCAGTGCTAGAACAAGTTATAGCGCAAAAAACTCAGATAGAGAATAAATTGAAAACAGATTCACTAAATTTTGTCAGGCATCAAAAACTAGTTCAGTCAGGTGCTGTTAGTCAGGTCGATTATGAAAAAGCAAAAGTAAATTTCGAAAACTCCAAGCAGGATTTAGTGTCAATAAATAATCAAATTTCAGATACTAAAAATAAATTACAATTAGAAGTAAGCAAAAACAAAGCAAACTTAGCAGCGCAACAAAATACATCTTCGTTTTATGAAATAAAAGCAGATATGGATGGTGTGGTTTTTCAGATACATAAAAAACCCGGAGAGTTGGTAAAAAAAGGCGAATCAGTTGCTGAAATTGGTTCTGGTAAATTCATTTCAAAACTATACGTGGTCGAAGAAGACATTAACAAATTAAAACTCGGGAAAGAAGTTTACATCGAATTGAATTCCGAGAAAAATAAAAGCTATAAAGCTCATCTTTCAAAAATTTACCCCTATTTCGATAATAAAGACCAATCTTTTATTGCCGAAGCAACATTTATAGAATCCATTGCTAACTTAAAATCTGGAACACAACTTCAGGCAAACATTAAAACCAACGAAAAAGACAATGCTTTGGTGATACCAACAGAATATCTTATCCCTGGTGATTTTATTTTAGACAAAAAAAATGAACGAATTAAAGTTACAGTAGGAATAAGAACTGCAGAGTGGATTGAAATTCTTTCAGGTGCAGATGATTCAACTATCATATTACTTCCAAAATAAAAAAATAGAATGTTAAAATCAAATAATATCCAAATTGCAAAGGTTCACCTAACATCGAAAATATGGCAAACCTTTGTAGCTGTTTTGGGAGTAACTTTTGGGGTATCTATGTATATCTTTATGAATAGTTTTATGAATGGTGTAAATAAAGCACAAGACGATCTTGCATTTAGGGCTTTAGCTCATGTCCGTATTTACAACCAGGATAATAAGAATGATTACAATCCCATAGAGAGCCAGTTTGACCTTTCAAAAACAATAATTAATATTCTCAATAGAAAGAATATTCAGTATACATCTGGCTTAAAAAATTCATCAGCTATTGTTTCATTGGTTAAGAAACAACCTGAAGTAGTTGCAGTTTCTAGACAGGTTAATTCCAGTGTTTTTTTCAGAAGTGGTTCGAAACAGGTCAATGGGGTTGTTTCAGGAGTAGAACTAAAATCTGAAGATGAATTATATAATACCTCGTTAACAGTTATACAAGGGGAGTGGAATAACTTATTGAAATATAAAACTGGTATTATTCTGGGAAAATTACTAGCGGAAAGACTAGGACTGCAAATTAATAATAGTATAAATGTGCTAACGTCTGAGGGTGTTTCAAAGAACTATATAGTAGTGGGAATTTTTGAAAGTAACCTAAAAACTATGGACGAAACAAAAGCCTATCTTAATATTATGGCAGCCCGTCAATTGGTTGGCGAAAGTTCTGATTACGCCAGCGATATTATGGTAAATATTAAAGAAAAAGAAAACACAGCAAATTATATTCAAAAAATTGCTCCGTTGGTACCTTTTCAAGTAGAATCGTGGCAAGAAGCTAACGAACAACTGGTTGCCGGCTCAGAACTCAGGAACATTATTGCAGTAGCAGTTTCTCTAACCATTCTATTAGTTGCAGGTTTTGGTATTTATAACATTATGACCATGACCATCAATGAAAAAATTAAAGAAATTGCTATTCTGAAAGCACTTGGATTCTCAGGTAGCGATATTATGACAATATTCATTACACAGGCTGCTGTTATTGGCATTTTTGGTGCGCTTGTAGGAGTAATATTAGGCTATGGGATCTCTTTACTTATCAATATGATTCCATTTACTATTGCAGGAATGGATACTTTACCAATATTTTTTCAAACTAAGGATTTTCTTTTTGCAGTCGTTTTTGGGATATTAACTACACTTATTGCAGGTTATTTGCCATCAATTAAAGCTTCAAAAATTGACCCGGTAATAATCATTCGTGGATAACATGGAAAACACAACATCAATAGAAATAAGGAACTTAATTAAGTATTTTCACGAACCTGAAACATTCCAGGTTTTAAAAGGAGTTTCTTTTACCGTTAATAAAGGGCAGTTTCTTTCTATTGTCGGAAAATCGGGTTCTGGTAAGTCAACACTTCTTTATGTACTTTCTACTATGGATACTGATTATGAAGGCACACTGCAAATAAACGGAGAATTGCTTACCGGAAAAACACAAAATCAGTTAGCAGCATTTAGAAACGAGCATATTGGTTTCGTGTTTCAATTTCATTATCTGTTGCCTGAATTTTCAGCCTTGCAAAATGTGATGCTACCTGCACTAAAATTGGGTAAACTTTCGGCCGAAGAAATTGAACACAAAGCATACGAAAGCTTAAGATTGCTCGATTTACAAGGTCAAGAATTGAAAAATGCCAAAAGACTATCTGGTGGACAACAACAACGTGTAGCTATTGCACGTGCCCTTATCAATAGCCCATCTGTTATAATGGGTGACGAGCCAACAGGAAATCTTGATACTAAAAACTCTAAAGCTGTTCAAGATATATTTAAGCAATTAGCACATGAATATGGTCAGACTATTATTTGTGTAACCCACGATCCTGATTTTGCAAATAATACAGACAAGATTATAGAGATGAAAGATGGTTTAATTGTTTGATAGGGAAAACACGACTAGCCAATAATCTAGTCACTAAAAAAATTAAACACAATATAGGAAACAGAAATAATTCAATAATGCCAGCTCACCGTCGTAAGGACAGTTCCAAAACCGCACCAGCCAACGCTCAAATCAAAGATTTGCAAAAGGACTTCCGTCATTTCTGCCCACATAACCGCCGTTCAGGGCGGTTTTAGGTTGCCTACTATCAAAAAAACATAATAAAATTGTACCGCGTGGACCCGTTCTCGTTGACTCTCAGCGCTTTTTCTGCGGGGGTATTCAAAGACTTCAGTGCTAGAAAGCAGAATATTCTTTACCCCGCCATCCACAATCACTCGTTATAAATCCACATCTCAAAATGTGGATATCTTAATCACTGCCACACTTATATTAGCAGAAATTGGCGCACTTTTTGCGGCATCAATAGAGCGTAGTCTATGCTACCGTAACCCCGTAAACCGCCAATCATTATGTCAGCTAATAATTTCCCCAATATCAAAACAAACATTGCCGCCTACAACACCACAAAAACCACCGGAAAATGCCAGCATACCGGAAAAGTGAATAGTATTGATAATCAATGACTTAAGTGCCAAAACGCATGAAATGACCGGAAACAAACCAGAAAAACCAGAAATGAACAATAAACCAAATATGAGTCCTACACACCAAATAATAAAAGAAAAAATGTCAATAACAGTCACCCTACCACCCTTCATGAAAATGACTACATACCGGAAAAATGAATAGTATTGATTATCAACAAGTTAAGTGCCAAAACATATGAAAACACCGGAAACAAACCGGAAAAACCAGAAATGAACAATAAACTAAATATAAGCCCTAACCACCTACCGATAGTAGAAAAGATGTCAGTAGCAGTCACCGCACCACCCAACTGGCAATTGCCTACAAACCCGAAAAGTGAATAGTATTGATAATCAATGACTTAAGTGTCAAAACCCATGAAAACACCGGCAAATAACCGGCAAAACCAGAAATGAACAATAAACTAAATATAAGCCCTAACCACCAACCGAAAGTAGAAAAGATGTCAGTAGCAGTCACCGCACTACCCAACCGACAAATGCTTACAACCCCGAAAAGTGAATAGTATTGACAATCAACGACTTAACCCAAAAACTAATGAAAACACCGGAAACAAACCGGAAACCATATAAATATTATTACTGCAAATTTTTAATTATATAACCCTCATATACTTGCAATGTTATCTAGAATACACAACCTGGCTGGCACAAATTTTGGAGAGTAGGAACAAAAAAACGGGAACTTCGATTTTGATCTCGAAAATTCCCGCTTAGTAGCGAGGACAGGGGAAATGTCGAACCAAATTTGGGATGATTTAATTGAAATCTATAGGGTTTCTACAAAGCTGCGAATATAGTTGTACAAACAAGTAGCACGAAATGTTGTATTACACGCATTTATATCCTCATGATATTGGAATAGTTGAAAAGAAATTCTCGAAATATTTCCCCAAAATAGGCAGTTAACAGCTTCAAAAGCGTGATGCACCCGGAGGTGCACCACACGTACAAAACTATAAAACTATAAAAAAACTCCCCAGTTCTCACTTGGGACAATATAAACATACGGAGTAAAGTGTCGTACAGAAATTATTGCGATGAAATGTAGTTTTTTTGAGACGAATTTAACCTACTAACAAATTTCAGAAGGGTAAATTTCAGAAATTGACAGTTAAACCCAACCTTGGTGCAATTCTGACAATAGTCTAATAAAAATCAGTATTTACTTTTTCAATACCGGAATTCTTAAAGAAACCCTGACTTTCTTGTCCATCATGAATCCCATACCGCCACCTTTAACTCCGTAATCTGACATATTTACATCAAACTCGCCACTGAACTCTGGTGTTGATTTTGTTTCATCGAATGTAAATGGAATCGTTACTTCCTTTCTTACACCGTGAAGTTCCAGAAGGCCAATAACTACAAATTGATTTTCCTTTTTTTGAAAAGATGTTGAAGCAAAGGAAATTTTGGGGTGCTTTTTTGCGTCTAACCAACCTGCCCCTTTAGCATGGTCGTCCTTTGTATTATTTCCTGTCTTTATGGAATTTACATTAACAGATACGTTTATTGAAGAATGCTCTAAGTCATTTTTAGAAAAGATAATTTTGCCAGTTAAACCGCTAAAAGTTCCTTCTGACTTGACGCCAGTGAACTTGATATTATAATTTGGGTCTATATTCCAATCCCCTAAAAAATAAGCGAAGCCTGTGGAAATAAAGAAAATGCTAATAAATAGAAGGGTAGGTTTAATGTTAGTCAGTACTCGCATGTTTTTATTGTTCATAAATAGCAGTTTTGTTATTTTTTGTCAGTGAATAGCTTAGTTTTTAGTTCTTTATTTTTTCTATTTTTCTCTTTTCAATTTCGGTAATTTACCAGGATTCATTGTAAACATTAAAGAGAAATTCAACCCAAATGTAAAAGTATTATCACTAGTTCTGGATCTGTCTACAAAATAACGAAAAGGTACGGACGCATTAAACTTAACTCCCGGTGACATCCTATATTCAAAGCCTAAATCAACCATTGGTGTGAGGTAATTTTTTGTTGAATTAACAATATTTCCACCACCTTCAGCCGGATTTCCTATTTTGTCTTTTATGGATGAAGGATTGCTCATGTCCACATCGCTTATGTCTATTGTATCTTGAATTCTTCCACTAATTCTTGTAAAAGCACTACTACCGATTCCTAATTCAAAATAGGGACGAAATGCTTTATGTGAATTAAATGAATACCGATAACTCAATTCCGCACCCAAAAAAACATGACCATTCAACAACTCATCTATATAAATAGTGTCTTCATCGTTTTGGATGGCGCTCATCATTTTCGACTGGAGGCTAGACTGTATTACAGATTGGTCTGGCTTCTTCAAAGCTCCTCCAATATTTAGTTTTACCGCATGCCGGTGTCCAACATTTTTCTTGAGACTTAGACCATAACTACCAAATGCACCATAGTCAAGTGATAGTTTATTACCTGTTAAAAATATAGGCGCATAATACAAACCTAAGTCCATATTCTTTTTGTAATTCGCCATTCTGATTTCAAAACGATCGTACAAACTCTCTTCTGACCTAATAACATTGTATGGAACTCCCTCTGTTGATGTATCTAACATTTTTTTGAAAGATTGCATATTGCTGTCCAAAGCTTGGATAACATTGAATTTATAGCCCTTGTTTTGAGGTTTTTGAATAGAAAGTCCTTTTACTGGTTCCGACATGATAAGGTAAAAAGCAACAAGATTTATTGAATGTGTGTTAGCAATGCTTCTTATAGCAACATCTATACAATCCAAATTTGTTGAAGTACCATTATGTAAAATGTTGATAAAAAGAAAATTGTAACTCGAAAACAAGTTTGATCGATAGAATCTATTAGAAGTAGAAAATGATTGGATATCCTGTCCACCTGCATCTAATACAATTACACCTTTGGCATTCTTCAATCTTTCGTCAAAAAAAAATTCGTTGTAACAATTAGAGCTAGGCAAATTGCTTTTATACACTGTTTGCGCCAAAGTAGCAGTTTTTATTAGAGTCAGAAGCACGTAGACCAATACTTTCACAATGATCTTCATGGTGCTATTTGTGTTATTGTTTGGGTACTATATGCTGAAAAAATGCCCATGACATCTCCAGTGATATTTGTTGGTGGGTTTGAAGGGGTAGTTCCTCCACCTGGTCCATTACCTGCAATCTGCGACAAACTGTAAAAATATAGGTAGGTTTCAGGATCAACACAACGCATTTCAACCTTTACTTCTGAATTTTTCCTAACATCAACATCACTACTAAATATTGGTCGCTGATTCACAATACCATTAGTAGCATTGTCATTGAAAATGATATAGGACTTATCGAGCTCACCATCTACTGTTTGTATAAATCTATAGTTGTTACCATAGCTTTCTGGGTCTCTAAACACAGGTATAACGGTGTATGTACTGTCGTCACCACCAAATCCAGAAAATGAACCAAACTTTAAACTATCTAATTTGACTGGAATGGGCATCTTAGATGTTGCTGTATACTTGTTACCATCGATGAATACCGTTAAGTTATATGTATTCCCAGGCACACCAATCGTCTTTTGGGTTTTGTATGTGCCTGAAACTTCTTCGATTAGCGTGTCGATTGTTCCTACATTATCTGAGATAACAACAATAGCGTTCGAAATAGGAGGGTAAATGTTAGACTCGCTGAAATTCACACTTTTAGATAGCTTTACATAATATGGCCCCACTTCATTACTGATGTTGCCTTCGATTACGATTTTGGCATCCGAAGAATTCAAGTCGATGTTTATTTCCTTCGTACAGGATGACAATAGCAACAGAGATATTACTGTGAAATTTTTGTATTGCATTTTATTTAGAATTTAAAATTGTAGGTAATGCTCGGAACCCATCTGAACAGTGAAGTCTGAATTGCTCGGGTTTTCGAAGGATCATTGGGGTTGTCCTCAAATGTTATAGTGTAAGCATTTTCTCTGCCATACAAATTATAGAGACTGAAGTTCCAGGAAGACTCGTAGTTCTTTTTGTGAGGTTTTGTATAAGTTGCCCCGATATCCATTCTATGATAGGCGGGCATTCTGTAGCCATTCCTTTCTGTATAAAGGAAAACCGTGTTACCGTCTACATTGTATTTTCCACTAGGAAACGTAACAGCATTGCCCGTGTTGTAAACAAATAGCCCGGATAAGGACCAACGTGGCGTAAGCTCGTACATGCCAACAATTGAGATGTCATGAGTTCTGTCTTGTTTTGCTACATACCAATCATTATTGTTTATTCCGTCTATTTTCCTTTCAGTTCGCGATAGTGTATAGCCAATCCAACCGGTAAATTTCCCCTCTGTTTTCTTAACCAATAATTCAACACCATAAGCCCTCCCCATCCCGTAGAGTAGTTCACTTTCTATATCGGGAGCGCTATTTATATCAGCACCATTTTTATAATCTATTTGATTTTGTAAGTTTTTATAGTAGGATTCTACACTAAATTGATACTTATTTTCAGCAAAATTTTTGAAATAACCGAGACTTATCTGATCGCTAATCTCAGGTTTTATATTATACGAATTACCTATCCATTGGTCTGTCGGATTTGCACTTGTACTATTGCTTAGCAGATGTAAACTTTGTGTATTTCTGGCATAGCCACCTTTAATACTACTCACTTCATTTAGCATCCAGCTAAACTGCAACCTCGGCTCAAGGTTGTAATATGTTTTGCCGAATTCCCCTGAAGCCAGTACAACGCTATCTTTTAATTTTCCGTCATCGAAAATATTGTAGGTATCACCACCAAGCACTGTGTACATAGAGAGTCTTAATCCATAATCCAAATTAAAACGCTCGTGGATCTTCATCGTATTATTCACAAACAAAGCATTCTCAAGAGAATATCGACTTTGCTTGGTTTCGTTATTAATTCCTTCCCCTTCAAATTTGTTGGGAGTAATAGTGTGGTAAATGCTGTTGAATCCGAATCTCCATGAATTCTTTGTACTTGGGAAGAATTGAAATTCTTGCTTTACATTCCAATCCTTGATTTGCGAATTGATGTTGAAGTCAGTACCACCACTATTTAGCTTAATGTTATAATTGTAGTTGCTGTATATGAGTGAGGTATTTGAAAACAGCTTTGGGCTAATGATGTGATTCCATCTAATGGTACCCGTAGTATTACCCCAGTCAATTTTAAAATTATCACCAAAAGCTAAAACATCCTTACCAAAGTAACCAGATATGTAAACTCTATTTTTATCGTTGAAACGATAATTCGCTTTTGCATTAAGGTCATAGAAATACAATGAATTGTCTTTGTAGTCTTCAGTAGCTTTTAGGAATACATCTGCATATGTTCTTCTTCCTGACACCATAAATGACGACTTGTCATTTTGAATTGGTCCTTCAATACTCAGTCTGCTGCTAATAAGCCCAATACCGCCAGTTACATTGTACTTCTGGCTATTACCTTCTTTCATTTTTACATCTAAAACCGATGACAACCTACCACCATATTGAGCAGGACTATTTCCTTTTATTATTGAAACATCTTTTAGTGCATCACTGTTGAACGTACTAAAGAAGCCCAAAAGATGTGACGCATTGTATACAGGTGCTTCGTCTAGTAAAATTAGATTCTGGTCAGCTGCACCACCTCTTACGAAGAACCCACTGTTTCCTTCTCCTGCCGATTTTACACCAGGCAGTAATTGAATTGTTTTTAGTATATCTTTCTCGCCAAATATGACTGGTATTTTCGCAATCTCTTTCACATCGAGTCGCTCAACCCCCATTTCTGCTTTCCGAATGTTGTCATCTTTTCTTTTTGAATTAACAACCACCTCTTTGAGCAACGAAGTTTCAAGCGACATAGTGTGATCGAGCTTCATATCTGACTTGAGGGCAACAAGAAATGTGTCAGACCTATAACCAATAAATCTAAATATTATCTTGTAAGTTCCTTCTTGTAGAGTAAGCGAGTAAAACCCATATTCATTGCAAACTGTACCGATACTTGGTTGTTCTAAAAGACTAGCGGAAACATTTATAAGTGTCTCGCCATTTTTCTTGTCTTTTATTGTTCCACTTATGGTGTACTTCGATTGTCCAAATAGGGTGAGGGAAGGGAGAAATAAAATGAAGAAGCAAATGAGTAATCTATTCATAAATACCTGTTTATCTGATTTTGGACAAAAATGGGGCAATTGCTTTTTATACAAAATTTAATGAGAAGAAGGGATGGTATTTTGCGATAAATGCAGCGCAATTGTAAGTGTCATTACTGGCTGAACCATAAATCTGATAGATGAATTGTGTGAAAAGTTCATTCTTTTACCAAATACAAATTTCTGTGACTAGTCTTGGTAATTTTCAGATTATGCGCTGTCAATAATGGCACCTTTAGACTAAGTTATTTTTAAAGGTTTCCAAACACTATTTCCAACTCTTACTTTGCTCGTTACGTATGTGAAACTGTTATTCTACCTGACAATTCCTAAATTATTTTCATGAGTAGATATGATTTTTCCATCTGCAAGTTCGATAGTTCTATCGCTTGCCTTTGCGAAATCGAGATCATGAGTAACTGCAATAATTGTTTGCCCTAATTCGTGGCAGATTCTCTGGAATATTTCAAAAACTATTTGAGTGTTTTTGCTATCCAAATTTCCAGTAGGTTCATCACACATGATAATAGCCGGGTCATTTATTAGCGCACGAGCAATGGCTACTCTCTGTTGTTGACCACCACTTAATTTACTCGCAGGTTTTAGTGCCTGATCCTCTATATCAAGAAGTTTCATCTTTTCATAGGCTCTATGCTCAACTTCTTCATAGGTATATTTGTTCAGCTTTAATGCTGGTAACATGATGTTCATTAAGCACGAAAATTCAGGAAGTAAATAGTGAAACTGAAATATAAAGCCTATAGTGCAGTTTCGGATACTTGCCAATTCATTAGGCTTTTTCCCGGTCACCTTTTCTTCTCTGATGTATAGTTCACCCTCATAGGCGGTATCCATTGTGCTTAAACAATATAAAAGAGTTGATTTTCCAGAACCACTTTTCCCAACCAAGGTCAGGAATTCGCCTTTGTAAACATCAAAATTTATATCGTCTATTGCTTTAAATTTTACCGGATCATAGAAATATTTCCCAATACCCTTTGTGTTTAATACTATTTCCCTGTTTTTCATGCTCTATTATTTTCTAAATATTTCTACAGGGTCAACATTCGCAGCATTTCTTGCAGGAAAGTAACCGGCACAAGTTGTAATGACAATTCCCAACACAAAACTTTGGGTAAATAAACTAAGCTCAAAACTTATCGGAAAATAACCCACAGGACCACCCATGTATATGCCTGACATTATCCAAATTAAAATAGCGCCAAGAACCAATCCCATTATTGTGCCTATTAATCCCATAATAATTGCCTCCATTAGAAAAATACTAATAACATCCCTCCCTGAAAAGCCTGTTGCTTTTAGAATAGCGATGTCATTTATCTTTTGCATGATTGTTGAACTCAATAGATTGTAGATGATAAATGCGGTCATTAATAATATGGATAAGGATATGGAATTCATTAGGGTACTTCGTGTTTTGTCTCCACTTAACAAATCAGCGCTTGTCGTTTTCCAATCCTCTACGGTATATTCAGTTAGCTGCTGAAGTCGTTCGGCATAATATACGGATTTATCGGCGTTGGGTGTATTGACGAAAATCGTACTGACGTAGGATGGGCCTTCTTTGATGAACTGCTGAGCTGTAGTGATATTTACATAGGACTTGGCTTGGTCATTCATGCTATTTCCAGTAGTGAAGATTCCAACGATCTTCATTACTTTAACTATGCCAAAGGAAGAGCTTACCGTGATGTTCTCATTTATTCCTAAGTTCAACTTTTCGGCTATTCCGCTTCCTATAATTATGCCGTTTAGATTGCCCTGTAAGTTGTTGATGCTTCCGGCAACCATATACTTGCCGGTGCTAAACATTGCATCATAGTCTATGATATTTACACCATTTCCTGTGCCTCTTATTTGCGCCTTACCTCGATTGTAGAATGCGTCGAAATATACCTGAGAGATCGCGTTGGTGACATAAGATTGGCTCTTTACTACTTTAAGTAAATTTTCGGGGTCGATTATTTTTTTGGAGAGCGTTGTAATTTGCGGGTTTACAATTACGTTTATATTATCCTGGTTACTTTTTGGGACAAACGGGCTGCAGATCTCATCGTTCTTATAGATTTTTATATGTGCGCTGTTCTTAAATATCTCATCCCTGGAGAACTTTGAGAAGCCGGCTGATAATGAGTTCATGAACAAGTAAACTCCGACTCCAATGGTTACACCTAGTGCAGCCGTGAAGGTTTGCTTTCTTCTGGCTACAATGTGTGTTATGGCTATTTCTACGTTTGCCTTTCTTTTCATAATTCGGTAGAGCTCCTACTTACTCTGGTTAAGGACATCATTTTAATAACTGATAGTATTGCGAACCCGCTGCTAAGTTCTAATTGCGATTAATTTGTGCACCTGCCTCTGACGTTACAGTTTTGTTTTCTGCGATATTGTCGGTAGTTAATACGGTATTTTCAGTAATTCCACTTAAGACCTGCACCCATTCGTTGCTCACAAATTTTGTTTCCAACTTTA
>CAMDNC010000024.1 GCA_945902755.1 Flavipsychrobacter stenotrophus | reverse complement strand
TGTGGCATGGAAAAATCTGTATGCAGGTGCTAGCAACTTTTATGAACTGTATAAGTTAGCAGACGCACAGTATAAAGACCAATACAAAGGCATAGCACTGCTGATGCAGGCTTATACCTTCCAGACTTTGACCGATGGCTGGGGAGATGTACCGTTTACAGAGGCACTACGCGGACAAAACGCAGATGGTCATTTGGTAAATCCAAAGTATGATTCACAAAGAGTGGTGTACAGAGGTATTCTCAGCTACATAGATTCAGCTACCAGCATCATGTCGAAAGGTAACAACTCGGCACCGGGCACTGATGATCTGATATATGGTGGTAACATGAACAAATGGATGCGTTTTGCCAATACACTGAAGTTGCGTACTATACTCCGTATGTCTGCTGTAGATCCGGTTTACGCTCAGGCAATGATGGATACACTTTACAAATACAATCCACAGTTCTTAGCAGAGGGCGACGATGCAGTTATCAGATTCGGCAACGGATCAAATAATAAAAATCCATTGTATGCTGAGTTGAGTTCGGTAGAGTTGGGTGGTGTTCAACAGATTGCAGGTAGCAAAACTGTTATTGATAGCATGAATAGCAACAACGACTACAGAGGCTTAGCATTTTATACCCCTGTCAGCATGATGGGTTTAGTGGGTGTTACTCAGAGCGAATACGATATTGCACTTCCTTCAGGTTCTTTTTCCATACCCAGCGTTTACACCGGTGCTAATGCTACAACTATGTCTTCTGCAAATGCAGCTGTAGTTTTACTGAGTAGTTGGGAGAGTTACTTCTTGCAGGCTGAAGCTATTGCAAGAGGAATGGTAACAGGCGATGATGCAATGATGTTCTACTCTGGTATACGTGCTAGTTATGTATACAACAGTACAGCTATCCAATCAGAAGCGGGTTTGTCTGCTACTACAGCTTACAATAGATATGTAAATGGTGATGTGACACTATCTATAGCACCAGCTCGCTGGGCTGCCTATCCTGTAGGCGGAACTATAGATAATAAAGTACGTTTCATTATCACGCAGAAGTGGTTTGCTATGGCTGGTCATCAGGGTTTTGAAGCATGGACAGAGTTGCGTCGTACAGGATATCCTGATTTCATAGTGACTCCAAGAAACAGCCGTATTGGCGACAAAGTGCCATCAAGATTTTTGTATCCTGCTTCAGAGGCAGCTACCAATTCAAATTATCCCGGTTTGATACCTGTAACAACAGGTATATGGTGGGATGCCCTTTAATATAGTATACTATAAAAATAATTATCAGAGAATGAAGAAGTTATTCATATTTTCCGCTTTTGCAGCATTAGCTTTTGCAGGTTGTAAAAAGAAAGAAGCTACAATATCATCATTGCACAATTACTCTGTGCCTACTATACTGTTGCCAGAAGGGCATTATTATAGTATACCAGTGGGTGGTGTACTGTCTATTACAGACGCAACAGCTTACGATTCTTTTTATAACGAAGTGTGTACGGTGGTTTATGACCAAAGCAGTCTGGATAATACAATACCTGGTGCATATGAGGTGTTGGCTCAGGCAAAAAACAAGTATGGTATGCTGGCTACGAAGAAAATATATGTAGCGGTTACTGATATACCTGAAACTATAAACCTAGCCGGCAAATACCTACGTGTAGCTACTGACGATACAGTAACCATTACTATGCTTGCAAATGGTTTGTATCAGACGTCAGATGTAGCTGCTAACGGTGCTGCAGACACTACTCATGTCATTACTGGACATTTTGTACAGACATCAAATGTTGCACTGAGCATGCCTACACAGGCTTCAAAATTTGGTACCTTCTTTGGTACAAATGGAGTTGTCAATATGATTCCCGGTGATACTACTTTGGAGTATGTAGTACGTAACAACGCATTTTCTACTGCAACTAGAGTGTTTAAGAAGTTGTAGTTTTTTGTTTCAACAAATAATATTTGCATCCCTGCCATCACTGGTGGGGATGTTTGTTTGTAGATAACCTTCTATTATACACCTACCTATAACCTAACCTATTTACCGTTACCTTTGCAATCGAATAAATTTTAGAGAATGAACAACAATAATTACAAGTTGGATACTAAGCTCATACATGCAGGTATAGAGCCAGACCCCACAACAGGTGCCATCATGACACCTATTTACCAGACATCTACTTACGTGCAGGCAGCACCAGGCGACCACAAAGGTTATGAGTATGCACGTACCCAAAACCCTACGCGTACTGTGCTTCAAAATGCACTTGCCGCTATAGAAAATGGTCAATATGGGTTGTGCTTTGGCAGTGGTATGGCTGCTACCGATGCTGTTATAAAGCTGCTACAACCTGGCGATGAAGTTATAGTGTCTAATGACCTTTATGGTGGTACTTACCGTATAATGACCAAAGTTTTTGCCAATTATGGTATCAAGTTTCACTTCATATCTATGCAGGATGCTCAGGATATCATACCCGTGGTGAATGCTAATACGAAAATTATATGGATAGAAACGCCTACTAACCCTATGCTGAATGTGATAGACATCGCTGCTTGTGCTGCTATAGCAAAAGCCCACAATCTGCTGCTGGTATGTGACAATACATTTGCCTCTCCGTATCTACAAACCCCGCTAGATCTGGGTGCCGACATAGTGCTGCATTCTGCTACTAAGTACCTTGGTGGTCACTCTGATGTAGTGCATGGTGCACTAATAGTAAACGATGCATCGCTCGATGAGCGTTTGCGCTTTATACAAAATAGTTGTGGTGCCGTTCCAGGTCCGCACGATTGCTGGCTGGTATTGCGTGGTATCAAAACCCTACATGTTCGTATGCAGCGTCACTGCGAAAATGGAGAGGCTGTAGCGCGTTACCTTAAGGCACACCCCAAGGTAGGTAAGGTACTGTGGACAGGATTTGAAGAGCACCCTAATCATGATGTGGCGCGCAAGCAAATGCGTGGTTTTGGTGGTATGATTTCCTTTACGCTGAAGAATGATAGCATAGAGGATGCCATAGCAGTACTGAGCAAAACCAAACTCTTCGCACTTGCCGAATCTTTGGGTGGTGTAGAGTCGTTAATAGGTCATCCGGCCACTATGACACATGCATCTATTCCGCGCGAGGAAAGGGTGAAAAATGGTCTTGTAGACTCACTCATTCGCCTGAGTGTAGGTATAGAGGCAATAGAAGACCTTATTGCCGATCTGGAGCAAGCAATTGGATAATACCACACCTAGTAAGCAAATAAAAAAAACCACCTCTTTCGGGGTGGTTTTTTTGTACGTATAATATTGTCAAACTGATACTAGTTGTTAGGTGTAGCGGTGACGTAGCTGGCAGAGACAACACCATTTACAAAACGTACGCCCGCCAATGACTCGATGGTATTGATGTCAACCTTATGATTTGCAAGATTGTCTTTGCTATTAAATGGCTCAATGTTGTGAAACTGATAGCACAGATACTCGTCAGTGCTAGGTATGTATATTACTTTCCAGCACCACTCTGGTACTACTACGTTATTTTGGTAACCTATTACCCAGTTGCGACCCACAGTACCTGAGAAAACTTTTACTTTCTTGAATTTTTTAGCTTTCAGCATTTCTTTTTGATGCAGCTTCTCCCACAAGCTTTTGTGTAGGTTAGTAGGCATCGGCATGATGTTAGTGAAATAATGACTTTCCTGGTAGGCATCTTTATCGCAGTTGTTTTCGTTAGGCGCCATCATGTGTGCACCTTCAAACAAGGTATTTCTATAATCGTTGGTTAGGTCTGTAACATCTGGTAATTGTGGGTCAGCTGCCAGTTTTATGGAGTTGTCACCTTTTAGTTTCGTACAATTAAACATGTCTGGTGTAAGAGAATAAACAACCAATACCGGTATGTGCTGAGACTTAGAGAAGTAAGAAGTGAAATTCTGGTTTCTTACTTTTACAATGTCTTGTGCATAACTGCTGAAACTAAGAGCAGTCAGCAATACAAACAATAGTTTTGAAGTGCGCTTTAAAATTACTTTATGCATATATACCTTTTGTACAAGTTAGCAAATTTACACGAAATAGCTTGTAAGGGATAAAAATAGGACTTTCACCGAATTTTTTATAATTAAATCCCCGATTTTGTAACATTATTCTAATTTTCTGTTTTCTAGGCTTATTTATGACCGTTTTGTGGACCTGTTTTCCGTTTTTTACGCCACTGGTGCTACAGTACGCAGCACCGGTAACCTTATAAAGAAGCTAGTGCCTTTACCTTCCTCCGACTCAAACCATATCTGCCCTTTCCAGAATTCTATAATTTTTTTTGTCATTGCCAGTCCTAGCCCTGTACCTGAAGATTTTGTAGTAAAGTAGGGCTGAAAAATTCTTTGTGCTACTTCTTTGCTTATGCCGTGTCCGTTGTCGGTAATAGTAATGGTAGCATTAAGATTATCTGCAGTGAGTACCACATCTATTTTTCCTCCTAGCTCGGTATTTATAGCCTGTTTGGCGTTTTCAAGCAGGTTGGTGAGCATGCGTAATAGCTGGCTGTGGTCTGAGAATACATAGGCAATACCGGTGGGGGCGACTACAGAAACTGTTATACTTTGTTCGTTACGGTAAAGGTTGGTGGCTAACTGCACCAGTTCTCCTAGGTCTAGTTCTTCGGGGCGGGCTTCGGGCATTTTTGCGAAGTTCGAAAACTCTGAGGCAATGTAGCTAAGATTGTCTATCTGTTCTATTATCGATTCTGATACCCTTATCGTTAGTTCTTTAATATTGGGGTTATCACCCTTTATCGCTTGCTGTAGGTATTGGATGTTCAGCTTCATAGGGGTGAGTGGGTTTTTAATTTCGTGGGCTACTTGTCTTGCCATCTCTCGCCATGCGGTTTCCCGTTCGCTCTGTGCCAGCACAGCAGCATTCTCTTCTACCTTATTCACCATTTTGTTATACTCTTCCACCAGTAGCCCTATTTCATCTGCGTAGGGCCACACTATTCTTTCGTTTCGTTGCAAATTCAACCGCCCGAATTGCTCTATAATCACATTGAACGACCCTGTCACCCATCTAGTAATCCATACAGTAATTAGGCTGGAGATAAGGAAGATAAATGCATATACGTTGATGAGCGTAATTACGATATTGGATATTTGAAAATTCAAGTCTTTTTCTGACGAAAAGAAGGGTACATTGAGGTAGCCCAGCGTCTCCCCGCGCTGATTGCGCATAGGCTCATATGCCGATAGGTACGACAACGCTGCTACCTGTTCGTTTTGTATGAGTATCGATTTGCTGCCAATGCCTAGCTGGTAAAAAGCATCTTGCCGCATTATGCGCGCTAACAGCCCCTTTTGGTAAATCTCGTCTTGCGATGCTGCAAACAATTTGCCGTTATTGTCAAATAGATTGATGTCTATTTTTTGGTTGTTAGCCACAGAGGTAAGAAATTTTCTGAAGTTGTTTGACTGAGTTACAGAATCAAATCGTACGTCGCTCTCATAAGCACGAGCATTGTTCAAATAGTCTTGTACAGATTGTCTTGCTACTTGCATTGCCGTTTGCAGTTTGTTGGCATTAGACTCGCGGTAGCGTGCCGAAAAAAACCAGATTGTAACCAAACCTATAAACACAAACGAAACAAACACCACACTTAGCATTGCATATTGTATACGCCTACGCAGTGTCAGCCTTATGAGCATTTTAGAGGCATTGGGTCGAGCAAAGTAGGAGAGATAAAACTGATAAATAAGTACCACTATGGCAAGCAGTACCTGTATGCAAAAGATATAGGAGAATATGGTAATGCCCTCCAGAAGTGTGTTTTGGTCATGTACCACTACTATCGTGCGCTTATCTGATGTTTTGTAGTGCAGCTCAGACTTATTATTGACTTTGTAAAATCTAAAATCTTGTTCTTTCAGGGTATCACTGCGCAGGTAGGTGGCAAACGGGTACTCTTTTGTTTGGCTGGTCAGCTTTCCATTGATGTATATGGCATAGGCATATTCATTCTCTTGTGGATTGGCTTTGCTGGCCGTAGGTAGTAGCAGTTCGGGGTATACTGTTTCAGCAGCTTGCTTCTTTAGGCTGAGCTTTATCACTACGTTGCCTATCTTATTGTTTATGGTGTCGCTGTAAATGGGTATAAACGATAGGTAGCTGTTTTTTTCAGGCAACTCTTCTCTGTAAAATAGATAGGGAGATGTGGTGGGTATCGCTTCTTCTTTTTCTACTACCAATTCCTTAAAATCTGCTGTGTCTCTGTTATACAACGCTTCACCATCTTTGTTATATAAGTATACTTCTGCCTCGTAACGGCTGGTGGCGCCTGTGAGATATAGTGTATCAAACCTACGACTGATAATTTTTCGTTCAGCAGCGGTTGGACTATTAAAAAATGCCTTTAGTGCAAGGTCTTGAGCCAGATAGTTGGCGGTTTTGTCGTAGGTATACTCCAGTACGTTGTCGCGGTGTGGTGCTAGTCGTTGCTCCACAAACGCTTTTCGGGCCTCATGTTCTTTATATGCATTGAAATACTGCAGTATCGAGGTGCAAAACATGCAAATGAATAGTGCCCAGAATATCATGTGAGGCTCAAAGAGGTCTGAGGCAAGTTTTAGTCTGGGTACATCAAGTAGCAGCAAGAACAGCAATAGCCAGCCTAGTAGCAACCAGTAAAAAACATCAGTGTAGTGACCTGTGACCACCACCATCAGTACACCACTAGCTACTATCAGTCCGTTTTTCACCCTTTTCAGGGGTAGTAGCTGTCGCAACTGAAAGTTTAGGAGGTATACCATCATACAGAAGATACCCGTAACGGTACATATCACCAACAGACCTAGTATCGTGTACCTGCTTATGGCATAAAAACGACTTACATCAAACGAAATGCTGGAATCTATTACGAGGCTGCGTATGATATTTACATAAAGCAGCAAAAATGCCATCATCAGCAGTGACAGTATTACCGGCAGTGCTTTTCTTACCCTAGGGTTGTGTATGCGCTCACAGTAGGTCTTGTAGGGGGTATGACGGGTAAGAAACATTACCAGCCACAATGCGCAAAGAGTATTGATAAACAGATCGCCAAACGACGATAAAAGACTACTGGATGCGTATAGCTGGGGCGAAAAGAAAAGTAAAGTATCAAGATTGAAAGGAATGCCGTATACATAAAGCGAGGTGCGTAATGCAAGTACTACAAAAAGCGTAATGATAAAACCTGTAACCGACGAACGGTTGCGGGTATGGTGGATGATCATCAGGTGTATCCAAGATAGGCTGGCAAGCAATGCCGCTATCAGAAAAAATACAAATGCCACATCGGGCATCCATTTTTGTATGTCCTGTATATTGAACAGTAAATAAAAAACCGGCGAATTATCTACCATTGTCACCTTGTAAGCACCGGTAGCTGACGCTCCTGCAGGTATAATACGTGTGTTAATAGGTATCTGGGCCGATGCAGCAAACTGTGATTGCAGATAGTCGTTTTCGGTAGGGTAGGTAATAAGTATCGGATACAGTACTACCAGTACCCTGTTAGCATCAGCTAGGTGGGTAGTTGTTTGTACAAATACTCCTTTATCGGTTCTTATTATAGTGGTGCTATCGGGGTTATTGTCAGATAAGGTGGGGGTAATAATATTACTGCTCCAAAACTTGAGTTCATCGCTGTTGTAAGCATACAAATAAAAAGGCATGTTACTTACCTGCTGCACCTCTGGCAGGGTGAGTGAGTCGGCAAACAACCGACTCACTAATTCGTTATCTGCCACAAGTTGCTGATATTGTATTTGGCGTTCCTGCAGGTCGTTGTTCACTGCACGTGCCATTCGTTCAGGTAGTACCTCTTGGCGGTGCACATGGTAGTAGAAACCATTAATGGTCCACAGTATGCCACACAATAGTAGCCAGCCCCAATATGGATATCGCCTGAACATAAAGGTTTATCTGCGCTCCTCTGCTTTAACCTCATTCCATAATTCGTCCATTTCTTGCAGGTTCATATCATAGAGTGTTCGGCCACCCAGTGCTGCCAGCTCTTCTATACGCTGAAACCGGCGAATGAATTTTTTGTTAGTACGCTCAAGTGCTAGCTCAGGGTCTACTTTCACAAATCTTGCATAGTTGATAAGCGCAAACAGTACATCGCCCATTTCGTCTTCTATATCATTCTGGTTGCCACTGTCTACAGCCTCGTACAGCTCTTGTATTTCTTCGTCTACCTTAGCCTTCACTTGTGCTGTATTGTCCCATTCAAAACCTACTTGTTTTGTTTTCTCTTGCAGGCGCAGTGCCTTCATGAGTGCAGGCATAGTGGGCGGCACACCCGATAATATCGATTTTTTACCCTCTTGCTGTTTTAGTCTTTCCCAGTTTTGTTTCACCTCTGCCTCGCCACTTACGGTAACGGTGCTATATATGTGTGGGTGGCGGCTCACCAGTTTGTTACACACCCCTTCTATCACATCTTCTAGGTCAAACTTGCCCTGCTCCCTACCTATGCGGCTATAAAACACTATATGCAGCAGCATATCACCCAGTTCTTCTTTCAGCCCGTTCCAGTCTTCATTGGTTATCGCATCTGTGAGTTCATACACCTCTTCCAGTGTTTGCTGACGCAAGGTATGAATGGTTTGTTTTTTGTCCCACGGGCATTGCTCCCGAAGTTCATTCAGTATTTTACGCAGCCTTTCTAGCGATTGTGAATATTGCATGTAATAGATTGTATGTAAATGAATCTGTAACCAATTCCAAAGCTAAAATTAGGCATACTTTTTTATATACTACCTTTTACCTGTAATAGCCGTTCTACAATCCAATAGTTATAGATAGCGTAGCCAGCGCCAGTGCTGCTATCGTCGTTCGTTGTGTCACTACCTTATACGTTCAGGGCAATGAGGGGCAGTGTGTTGCCAGCCCACTAGCGGTATGTAATAAGAACAACTAGATTAAATGCTGAATGATAAACAAGAGATGAACAGTATAAGGTAAGATTATTTACCTTAGCCTTATGCGCACTATCATCTTCATTTTGGTTTATATCTTCATTCTTAGCACTCAGGCTACCTGCCAAACCACTAAAGATACTAGGCAAAAACCAAAACAGATAATAGTTGCTGACACAATTGTGTATCTGGAAGATGCATCAACTTTACTGCCCAATAAAACCTATATTCTTAGTAAAACAGTTTTTATAATTGACAGGCATAAGCTCAAGAAGAGGTCCTATAGGGAGCTAAAAAAGCTTGTGGCTATGCTAGCTGCTGCACCACAATTGAAGATACACATAGAGGGGCATGTCTGCTGTATAAAAGATGCTACAGATGCGCTGGATATAGACACTTACGAACCTCAACTATCTGTAAACAGAGCCTATGCAGTATATAAATACCTGAAACTGAAGGGTATAGGAGCCGATAGAATGACCTATAGTGGCGCGGGGCACCGTAGGCCTTTGGTGGCTGTTGAAAAATCAAAAGAAGACGCAGCAGCCAATAGGCGAGTGGAGATGAGAGTAATGAAATAGATACATAATAGCATTAGGTGCTAGCAGTAAAGTCTATTGCACTATTCCATTTTTGATGGCATACAGCACTAGCCCAGCTACGTTTTTTACGCCAAGTTTTTCTATTAGTGTGGTGCGAATACCCTCTATTGTACGTGGGCTCAGAAACATTTGCTCTGCAATCTGGGCCGTTGTCAGTTCGCTACATATCCATTTCAGCACTTCTGTTTCTCTGTCATTAAGTTTTATTTGTGTTGTTTTTTCGGGTGTGGGCAGGTTGGGTGTGTTTATTTCGGGTGTTTTATTTCGGGTTAATTTTTTCAGCATAGCATTATTCATCAACTCATTGAAATAGTAGCCCTGATTGAAAACTGAATGTATGGCCTTTTTAATCTCTCCCGGATCAGCATTTTTTATCAGGTATCCATTAGCCCCCAGCTCTATGAGGTGAAGTATAAAATGCTCATCGTCATAGGTTGTGAGCATCAGTATGCGCACATCTGGGTACAATGGTCTTATTTGTTTTACTGCTTCTATACCGTCCATTACAGGCATTTTCAGGTCTAGCAATATCACATCTGGTTGTGCGGTTTGTAGCAGTGTCAGGAGTTGTTGGCCATTTTCTGCTTCGCCCATATATTGCAGCTGGGGGTCGTCAGTCAGGGCATATTTCAGTCCGTGTCTGAAAATGTTGTGGTCGTCGGCAATAATGTATTTTATAATGCTCATCGTTATAACTTTTGAACCGGAACGGTTAACTCTATTTTGAATCTCCCATCAGTGTCTTGATAGAACCGTATCGAGGCATTGATAGACTTAATTCTGTTTACTATGTTTTTTAGGCCGGTAGCCCCTTTTTTGTATATCTGTTCTTCGTAGGTGTCCTGGGTGAGGCCTGTGCCATTGTGTGCTAGCACCACCTGTATGTGTTGGTGGGTGGCTTGTGTGTGCAGGGTAATAGCTGTAGGTTGCGCATGCTTCAGCATATTGGTCAGCAGCTCTTGGGCTATGCGGTATATAGCTAGTTCTGTGCTGTCAGGTATACGCGGTAGTGGGGTAACAGCAGTATGCGATGCTGTAATGTGACCAGACCGATTCATAACATCTGTAAGCGACTCTAATGCCTGCTGCAAGCCCAGATGCTGCAATATGGCGGGTTGAAGCTTGTGCGAGATATTTCTTATTTTCACTATGCCCTCATCCAGTAGTTCTTTCGACTGGTTGATGATAGCTTCATTATATTCCGCATCTTTCTCTTTGTACAAAAACAAGCGAGCCGATGCCAAAGTAGCTGCTATGTCATCATGCAGCTCAGAGGCTATGCGCATGCGCTCTACCTCCTCGCTCTGAATAGATGCCTGTATCAGCTCTAGCTCTTTTTGCTGATTAATGAGCTTAAGTTCTTGCTGGTGCGCAATGATGCGTCGCTGATAGAGCATCACAAAAAAGATGACTCCAAGCGACAACAGCAGCATAACAGCAATGGCAGAAATTATCAGTAAACTCATTTGCCTTTATTGACCAAAATGAAAGCATATGCCAGCATAAAGTTTTTAAGAATGTTAAGCGGATTGTGAATATACAGCCACAATACCGATTTTAACCCTTTGTTCATTATCAGTACATTGTTTTCGAATAGGAAGATAATAAAATTGCCCGAAGCATAAAGCAAAAAAGCCACACTGATAATAAAAAGTGGGTTGCGCTCTACCATCACAAACTCAATCTCTGTAATAACCTTGTATAAGCCTACCAAACTATAAAATATATACATGCCATAGAGTAGGGATGCGTCCGTAAAATTCACCTTGTATATAGTGCCACTAACTGTATGAATGATGTAATACATACACAGAGCGCCTGCGGCTAAATATAGGGTCGTTCTATAGTTTTTTCTCTCTATTCGGTTTATGAAGTAAGCTGATACCAATATGAATTCTATAAGAAGAAACAAATTAGCAATCCGCCATTTAACACTTGTTCTCTTGAGTATGTACGAAAGAACATCGAAAAATAAACTACTGAATGCATACAACCACAGCACAGACCGCTGCCTGCGCCCCACCCATACTGCCCAAAGTGCAGACAGATTGGATGTGTACAATAATAGCGTTGATAAACCCATCATGGATAGAGTAAGGATGATAAATAGTGAATAGGGTTTTGATTTAGTATAATATACTACGGATTTTCGTTGCTACAGTCATAATAGTGCTGCACGTTATTGTTGAGCAGGGATTTAAATATCACTGTATCACTATCGTTTTTGTCCTTTGCCTGCGTAAAAACAAACGTATCCGGATTGTTGTCTAAAATGTTGATACCCTGAAAAAGACACACTGAGTAGCACACACTATTAGGGCCGGGATTGGGGGCACCTGCTGCACCGCTTATCGCTATCTCGTGTGTGTTGGGATCCCAAGTAAACTCCAATACATCTGGATATACTCCAGGCGTTACTTCTTTGCCAATTATATTAAATAGCTCAGGGCTGGGTACCGATATGTCTACAGGGTTGGCTGGACCAAAATATGCCTCTATCATCTGAGTATAAAAAATATCAGTGATAGTGTGCGAAATAGCAATTTTTCGCTTACCATCATTCGTAGAGCAGTCGGGCAATGATCCACCTGCCTTACGACCGGTTTCATTCTGATTTGTTTCTGAAGTGTTTGACATTGAGTGTGTTTTGAGTGATGAATAATTAATACCTGTGTAAAAATACACATCCTGCAAGATAGGACATACAGTATAAATACGGATATTAACTTACCAAAAATGCGTATAAATACGCTGCTAGATTAAGTAGTTATACGCTTGTGCAGGGCGTCAATAAGTCGGAAATTTGTGTCAACAAACGCACACTACGAACAGACTTTAAACAATCACTATGAAAGCGTTCTACAAACTCACCATGAAATAATAGCTGCAAACACACACTACGAAAACACTGTAAAACTATCACCATGGAAACACTAACACTATCGCTATGAAACAAAAACCTAAATCACACTAAAAAACCACTCATCACTAATTCTCTAAAAACCTCACTATAAAAATGCTGAATACCAACCCCTTATTTCCTACCACTATGCACTGACCTACGCAGGTGCGTGTCCTAAAAATACACAAAGCACCCTAAGCAGTGTACGAAAACCAAGGGCTGTCTCTTATAGCAGAGGCCGCCCTTTATTTATTTTGAAATTACCCGCATTTAATACAATATCATCATATGCCACAGTTTACTTTTGGAGCGTACTTACAACTGCTTTCTAACAGGATTCGCAGATTATTCCATATACCACCATTAGCAATAAGATGCATTTTGAATTGATCAATTAATATTCTAAATCCTATTACATACAGCATTTGTCAACCCCCAAACACAATAAACTGGAGGAATTGTACCAACCTCCTAGCTTTTTACTTCAGGCTAAAAATTATCAATTCGGTCTACTGAATAATTCTTCCAGAACATTTAGGTCATATTTCATTAATGATTGTCTAATACCATTTAGCCATTAAGTTTATATACCGTCAATAAATTTACACTCATAAATATCATTTTTATGAAAAGGAGCCTTATTCTAGTTTTTACCTTAGTTTGTTACTTCACTGCAATGGCACAATTGCCGCCTATGCCAGTGCGTCCTAGTGTTAACCTTGCACTTGCACCTTTTTACCATGGTGTAGCATCAGGAGATCCGCTTAGCGACCGTGTGATAATATGGACTAGAGTAACCCCTACAGTTGCTGCGCCTATTAGCGTGGATTGGCAAGTGGCAACAGATACGCTGTTCACAAGCGTCGTAAATTCAGGCACTTTTACTACAGATTCTACTCGCGACTATACCGTAAAAGTAGATGTAACAGGCCTTTCGGCTAATACTTGGTACTATTACCGATTCAAAAATGGTAGTGTTTATTCGATATGCGGAAGAACCAAAACCCTTCCTCTTGGCAATACTGACAGCGTACGACTTGCGGTTTTTTCATGTTCCAGTTTTGAGGCCGGCTACTTCAATGTGTATAATGAAATTTCGAAACGCAACGACATATCTGCAATAGTGCACCTGGGTGATAATTATTACGAATATGGTGCTGGTGGAACTGGCGATACCAGCCGCTTTCACCCTCTTACCCACGATGCGTCGACACTGGGCGACTACCGTTTGTGGCAATCACAGTACAAACTTGACAACGATTACCGTGCTGTATTAGAGCAATATCCTATGATAATGGTTTGGGATGATCACGAATCTGCCAACAACTCTTGGTACTCAAGTGCCCAAAACCACAACCCTGCCACACAGGGAAACTGGTTTACAAGGAAAAACTTCTCAAAAAAAGCATATTTCGAATGGAATCCTATCCGGTCTATAGCTACTGGAAACGATAGTATAATCCATCGCAATTTCAACTTTGGCAACCTTTTCAACCTAGTGATGGTAGATACCAGACTGGAAGGTAGAGATTCTACTTTAGGTTCCTTAATATCTCCTACCAATGCTTACATGACCAGCAGCACCAGGCAATTGTTGGGTACAACTCAACTTAATTGGCTAAAATCGCAATTGAGTGATACGTCTACTAAATGGAAAATAATAGGCAATCAAGTGATGATAGCACCCATATTGCTCTTTGGTTCTGTGCTTAATGGCGACCAGTGGGACGGATACCCTGCCGAGAGAGATCGAGTACTTGACCACATACACCAAAACAATATTAAAGACGTAGTAGTACTGACTGGTGATATACACAGCTCTTGGGCTAATGATGTGCCAGGTGCCGATTCTACCTATGTATCTGCTACAGGTGCAGGTTCTGTGGCTACAGAGTTTGTCGTTTCCAGTGTCACTTCGTCAGCAGTTTCTATACCAGGTGGACCTGCAGCAATGATGACTACAAACCCCTGGGTGAAATATTTAGATTTGGCCAAGCGTGGCTATCTGCTATTAGATATTAACAAAACAAGGACTCAGGGCGATTATATTCACTTTAGTACTGTTAGCTCCACCACTTATACTACTACAGTAGGTGCAAAGTGGCAAAATCTGGATGGAGAACGCCACTTGAGAATTGCTCCCTCACCATTGGGTCCTAATCCTGGCAATCCACCATTGGTTTCACCATTCCCTATAGGCACATCATCTGTAGCACCAATAAAGACAAATACTGGTTTGTTGGTTTTTTCTTGCTACCCAAATCCTAGCTATAACGAAGTAATAGTGCAGTATCACATTGCCGAGGCTTCTAAGATAGGCATTAACCTCACCGACATTAGCGGTAAAGTTGTTTACAACTCAATCACTACTGCAACAGTACAAGGTTTAAATATTTCTAGTATAGATGTTTCGGGCTTGCCAGCAGGTGTTTATATGCTAACATTGTACTCCGAAAGTGGTACATACTCTCAGAAAATAATTAAAGAGAACTAAGCATCAAACAATCTTTTTATAACACCTGAATGGTCTCATCCATTCAGGTGTTATTTTGTAATAAAATGTCATTCTTTAATGGGTAAAAGTCATATTCTACAGCTGTTTTTTATAGTATTTATGCTAGTCAGTTGTGCTACTAGTTATAAGAAGGCTTATAATTACCCAGAGGGTATGTCTGGCACTAATCAGGAGAAGCTATACCGGACCTTAGAAATGGGTAGAGACCTTTACAGCAAAAACTGCGCCTCTTGCCATGGTAAATACAACCGCAAACACGATAACACTGCAAGATTCACAACACAGCAGCTCAATAATTACGGTTCTAAGTTTATATTTCAAGACCCTGAAAACCATGCTGTAGCTGCCCAGATGGATGGAGAAGATCTGGCTGCGGTGTTCTTATTTTTGCAGTTGAAAAAGCAGAATGCATCGGGCGATAAAAAGTAGATTTACATTTATTCTTGGCTTATGGACATTCTTGAATTTAAAGAATTATCTCCTGTCGATAGGATAAAAGCGATAATGGTATTGGGTGAGATTGCTGAACTGAGTAGTTTCCCGATTTTTGAATATGCTATACTACACGACAAAGATATAGATGTACAAATGGCTGCCTTAGAGCGTATACACAAATTCAAATCTAACCTGACGGCACTTTTGTAAATGGAATTCTGCGACGGTCAGAACACTTTACAACATAAAATTTGTATAAAATAAAATATAACAAAAAACAAAAAGATACGTCAAGCCGTTTTGCATTTATCGGCTATCTGCATAAAATGGTTATATTTGCTACGATAAACATGTTGTGTGCTATATTGCCGACACCCCGCTGACATTGACAGTCCGACAAAAATTGACAGAAAAGCCAACGCTTCGTAAAATTAAAATAGCTTTTTTGCCAGTCGTACAAGTAACCAACTTATGGCAATGAAAATAAAAATAGCGTTAGTACAAACTAACTCATTCACAACTAGTTCTAATGGCACGCATTTAATGGCTAACTAGTCAAATGCAAGAAGTGACACTAATAGCTTTATCAGCACATACCAGAATTGCCCCCCTTCATAACTCCAACTATTTTGAGAACGTTACAAAAAAAGGACTTATAAAGCGGCAGGAACACGAAACAGACACAAGAGCAAAGAATGTTGAACTGAATGAAATTGGATAAAAAAAATAAAAAAGCAATCAAGACACTACAACAGTTTGATAAATAATTTCGCTTCACTTGACAGCGCATAATAGACTTTAATAATAAATTGATGACACAGCTTGAAATGAAATCGATATGTAATAATAGTTTATGAATAGATTTCATCTAGACTAAGCTAAAAACCGCTTGCAGTAGCATCGGATTTCATCTATCCAGTATTAAAAACGCATAAAGAATTAAATGTTTATAGTCAATTGCCCGGTTTGCAGTAGTGATAATAGCAGCTATTATATTGCTACCAAGGCTTTGATGCACAAGGCTAATCAGGAGCGCTATATTTTCAACAAATGTTCCTCATGCCATGCCGTCTTTTTAACTAATCCTGTAAAAGAAGAAGTATTAGACACCTACTATACCGATAATTATTTACCATATAGAGGAGCTGCAGCATGGGGCAAATACAGTTCATTTGTTGCAAGAAGCCAGCAATCACTTGACTTTAAGAGGGTGCGATTAGTCGCTCGCTATTTAAAATCTAAAAAAGCGTTTACTATCCTTGATGTAGGTTGTGGAAACCCAAGCTTTTTGAATTTAACGCAGCAAAAATTAAATGCTAGAGGTACAGGTATAGATTTTTCTGATAATGGTTGGAAAAACACCAAGTTCGACAAATTACGACTTATCAAAACATCAATTGCAAACTTTAAGCCCTCTTGTTCGTTTGATGTGATAACCCTTTGGCATTATCTCGAACATGATTACAATCTACAAGAAACGGTGAATAAACTTTACGATTGTTTAAACACCGGTGGTAAATTAATTATCGAAGTGCCTGATTACAACAGTATAAGCGCCAGAAAACAAAAACAGTACTGGCAAGGGTGGCACAGTCCGAGGCACATGACACTTTTTTCCGAAAAAAGTTTCCACGTGCTATTCAAAAGCGATAAATGGACAATAACTGATCATCATAAGTACGGCACGTTAGACGCCTTTACTTTGTGGTGGCTAGGTAAAATGGAACAGCAACAAATAAACTGGTCTGATAGTATGGGAAGTAAATTTTGGCATTTGGCATTATTAAAAACACTTAGCTTTCCATTTTTTCTTTTTGAAAAATTTTTCCCAATGGGAATACAACTAGTTGTAATTGAAAAAAAATAAAAGTATGATGTTAAATAACTGCGACCGTAAAACCTCTCTTTTTCAATGAGTCAGATAATTACGAGTACCTTTTTTAAGGTCGAAAATTTTTCGAATAAATGGTGGGCCTTTACACAAATGCAATTTGGACACAGCTCGTTAAAAAACATCGAAGGCTTAACTTTTTACAAGCTGTTGGGTTCTGGTGCTAAAAATGGCTTTAGTGCCATCCCCAATTTTGGAACGTATGTTCTTTTTTGTGTTTGGAAGTCGGAAGCAAATGCTCAAGCGTTTTTTGAAGAAAATTCTTTTTTTAACGCCTACCGAAAACGCAGCGCCGAACTGTTTACTGCCTACCTCAATACAGCCGAAGTTCATGGACTGTGGGATGGCGTTCAGCCGTTTCAGAAAAGTGCAAAATTAGCACCCGACAAACCGGTAATTGTATTGACAAGGGCAAGTATCCGATTAAATAAATTATTTTCTTTTTGGAGTAAGGTAGGCTCGGTAAGCCAAAGTTTAGAAGGTTATAATGGTCTTGTTTTATCTATTGGTGTTGGTGAGTGGCCTTTAATTCAGCAGGCCACAATAAGTATATGGAAAACTCAAGCCGAAATGCTTGATTATGCCTACAAAAACCCTAAACACCGAGAGGTAGTTTTACTAACAAGAAAACTAAATTGGTACAAAGAAGAAATGTTTGCCCGATTTGTTCCCTGCAAATTTGAAGGAATCTGGAACGGAGTGAACGTTGAAAATTTAATTTAAACTTATGAAAACAGGTTCTCAGAATATTGCTATAGTTGGTGCAGGTATTGCAGCTTTGGCTGCTGCTATCCGTTTGCAAGCTATGGGCAATCACGTAGTTATTTTTGAAGCAAATGATTATCCCGGTGGTAAGCTTACTGCATTTAGCGAAAAAGGTTATCGCTTTGATATGGGGCCTTCTTTATTTACAATGCCTCAATACCTTGAAGAATTATTCTTTGTTGCCAAACAGCCAATGGAAAAATACTTCAGCTATAAGAGAAAAAACATCATTTGTAATTACTTTTTCGAAGATGGTACTACTTTTTCAGCATTGGCAAATACAACCGATTTTGCAAAATCAGCAGCAAAAGTATTCGGAGTTGAAGAGCAATTACTCATCAATTATTTTGAAAGAAGTAAAAAAAAGTTCGATATCACAGCTGGTTTGTTTTTAGAAAAATCACTACATAAATTATCTACCTACTTTAGTAGAGATGTGATTAAAGCCGTTTTAAACATTGCGAGCTTAGATATCAATACAACGCTTGCAGATTACAATGCTAGTTCATTCAACAATAAAAAGTTAGTTCAGTTTTTTAACAGATTTGCTACTTACAATGGTTCTAATCCTTATCAAACACCCGGAATAATGTCGATGATACCGCATCTAGAACAATATTACGGGACCTATTTTCCAAAAGGAGGAATGCATCAAATAACGTTGAGTTTATTCGAATTAGCAAAAGATATTGGTGTTGAATTTCAGTTTAATAAAAAGGTTGACGAAATTATTATCGAAAATAATAAAGCCACCGGCATTCGATTAAATAGCGAAATAATACAGTTCAATATCGTGGTTTCTAATGCCGATGTAGTACCAACATACAGAACATTATTGCCAAAGCAAAAGGCACCCGAAAAAATGCTATCGCAACCGCGCAGTAGTTCAGCCTTGATTTTTTATTGGGGAATAGAACACACCTTTTCGCAATTAGATTTACACAATATCTTTTTTTCAGAAGATTATAATGCAGAATTCGATTATATTTTCGATAAAAAAGATGTGCATAACGACCCAACGGTGTACATTAACATTACTTCGAAAGATGAACCAACCGATGCTCCACAAGGTTGCGAAAACTGGTTTACCATGGTGAATGTCCCTTGTAATACAGGCCAGGATTGGGACGAAATAATCGCAAGAACCAGAACCAACGTTATTTCTAAAATCAGTAAACTTTTGAATAAAGATATCGAACCACTTATAGGGTATGAGTTTATTTTAGATCCTAGAACGATAGAGTCTAAAACACAAAGCTACCAGGGAGCGCTGTATGGTGCCTCATCTAACAACAAATTTGCAGCATTTCTAAGACATCCAAATTTTAAAAGGAGTATAGATGACCTATATTTCTGCGGTGGAAGTGTGCATCCCGGTGGAGGCATTCCACTTTGCTTGTTATCTGGTAAAATTGTATCTGAAATAATTTCAAAATCGGTTTAAAATGAACGTGTTTTCAAAAGATAAAATCGCTATTAGTATTGGTCTTTTATGGCTTTTTACTATCTCGGGTATCCTCGGGGTTTTATCGCAATATCAAAATTGGTTCTTGTCTCTAACTCCACTCAATTTATTGTTAACTGCGCTGATCGTACTATGGAATATCGAAAATTGGAGTTTAAAAACGGTGCTTGCATTTTTTATACCATTCACTTTAGGTTTTGTTTCAGAAGTTTTAGGGGTTAATTACGGACTAATTTTTGGAAGCTACACCTATGGCAGTAACCTGGGATTTAAAGTATTTGGTGTACCACTTTTGATTTGTATGAACTGGGCAATTCTAACATTTATTACCGCAGATGTAGCTAAGCAGTTCACAAAAAATATTTGGCTTTCGGCTTTAACCGGAGCTGCGCTTATGACCATACTAGACCTCGCTATTGAAGTATCTGCTCCTCGATTTGATTTTTGGGAATTCGAAGGCAAAGTTGTGCCTGTTCAAAACTACATAGGTTGGCTTATAATTGCATTTTTATCACATTTTGCGTGTCAAAGACTGAATGTGTTGACTAATAAAGTAATTTCATGGCAGGCATTCATTTCAATTGTAGTGTTTTTCACCGTATTTCTTTTTACATAAATGAAAAAGACCGACTATATCATCACTGGAGTAGGTGCTGCCGGATTAATTTTAGCCTATCGAATGGCTGGTGATGCTTATTTTGACAATAAATCTATTCTTATTATTGATAAAAATAAGAACCTAACCAACAACCGCACCTGGTGTTTTTGGGAGAATGGCGAAGGTGAGTGGGGAGATTTTTTGCATAAAACATGGCCAAAAATATACTTCGGCAGCAACGATTATTCAAAGGTTATTGATACTAATCCTTATCATTATAAAATGATAAGGAGTGGAAAGTTCTATACAGGACTTTGGGAGGTTATAGGTAAAAAACAGAATATCAAATTTATAAACTCAGCAGTTGATTCTATTCTCGAGTACGACAACGATGTTGAGGTAATTACAGCTGAAGGTAGTTTTAAGAGTGCAAAGGTTTTTAATAGCATTGATTTTAACAAGCAATACTTAACGCAGGGAAAATATCCGGTGCTGCAACAACATTTTATAGGTTGGTTTATTAAAACTGAAAAAAATGAATTTGATGATGATGTAGCAACTTTTATGGATTTTGAAATTCCGCAAAACGGAACTACGGCATTTATGTATGTGTTGCCAATTTCAAAAACTGAAGCGTTGGTTGAGTACACATTATTTTCTGAAAAATTACTTGCAAAAGATGATTACGAAAAAGCCATAATAGCCTATTTAAAAGATAAGGGCATCGAAAATTATACGATAGAAGAAACCGAGCGTGGCATTATACCGATGACTTCTTTCAAGTTTCAGCAGTTTAACACCAAAAACGTAATAAACATTGGAACAGCAGGAGGTTGGACAAAAGCAAGCACGGGTTACACTTTTATGAATACCACCAAAAAAACAAAGCAACTGATAGAATTCTTAAAAGAAGAACAAAACTTGAGCAAGTTTACCAAACCATCTAAATATTGGTTTTACGATTTGTTGTTTTTAGACGTATTGGCCCAGCATAATGAAGAAGGACCAAATTTGTTTTCAAATTTGTTCAGAAAAAATAAAATTCAAACTATATTTAAATTTTTAGATGAAGAATCTTCGCTCACTGAAGATTTAAAAATCATTAAATCGGTGCCGTCAATGCGATTTGCAAAGGCTGTGCTGAAAAGAATAGCCTATGGTTTTTGATAGCTACGCTTGTAATGGGAATCGCTATTGGACATATAATTTGTGCAAAGAATGGTGGCGAGATAAAGATAAATTAGTTGCACAGCTCAACACGCCTGAAGTGATGAAAGTGAATGGGGATAGAGTGCAACTTTATATCGACTACCTTAGCACCGATGCAGAAATGGATTTACGGCGGTACTGCTTTTTTCTGGAAAATAGTTTTTATCCTGCCGATAACAACGTTCTATTGCCTGATTTATGAAAACAACCCTGTTATAGATTTGAACAAAAAGCGGGAAAATTTGTGGAATAACAAGCCAAAACAAGAACAAACAAGCAACAACTGGCAAGTCTATTCCAGTTTAAGATAAAGTCGGAACTACAGATTATTTTTCGAACTTGCAATAAAAATGATTAGATAAAAAGCTACGCTATAATTGTTAAAGCCTCAATTCGTTCAAAGTGTTTTTTATTGAGTGTGGCAATGGGCAAGTCACGAGATCAAGCTGTTGCTGCAATAAAAAGGTCAGCTATCTCTATTTGCTTTCTCTTTCGTTTCAAAACTGCGTTAATAGCTACTGCCACATCTATACATGATTCATCTAAGGCAATGATATCTATGTTAGACATTACTTTGTTCCAAAACTCAAGTTGAGATGGTGTTGCACCAGAATATATCTCGTACTTCGTAATAGAGGAAATAGCAAAACGATAGCCTTCCCTAATCAACTTTATCCAAATAGAATTTTCTTTATCCGTTTTGCGATAGTAGTCGATCAGAATAGAAGTATCAATAACTAATGTTTTATTCGCCATTCGTTTATAGCTTTTCTATTATTCTCTATCGTATCTAGTTGCTTTGCTGTGGCAGTAGGTCCATTTAAAAGCAAATCTTCCAAGTCAGCATTAGCGGCAGCCAATGGTGGCTTTTTGTCTATTGCTGCTTTGAGTTGTTGTAGCTTAACAGAAGGTAAGCTTTTTACAATTTTTACCAACTGGTCAAAATCTATATCTACCTGTACTTGCATCAACCAAATTTATGAAATTTCAGAGACCGTAGCAAATAAATGACCGGGGATATGCGTGTGCAACAACATGAGAGACAAGATAGTGCGGAAAACAGTGCGAGAGCGGAGGGAAAAGAAAAAACCAACGAAAAAAAGCGTTGGTTTTTTCTTTAAGTCGGGGCGGCTGGACAAGTGTCGAACCTTTTTATAAAGGATTTGCTGGAACTTCAGCATACATTGGAACAACTCGACATAAAATGACATAATTCAACATAAAACGACTTTAATAAGCCTATTTAGGAATTTGGTTGGCTGGACAAGTGTCTAACTAAATTACCAGCTAGCAAAGAAAATACTGCTACCCTCTTTGAAATTGTCTACAAACGATCTTTGAAAGTCCTCTTTCAATTGTTCTTCATGAGTTCTATCAACACCTTTAATAAATTGAAAAGCCCTCTCTACTGTTTGTAGATCAAAATATGGTTTGCAATTAATGAATTCTGTTTTGAACTCTACTCCCATGCCGCTTCTTTGGTATCCCAATTCACTAAAATAGATGACTAAAGAAGATTTCTCGTTGTCATCTTTTACTATTTGAATAAACCCCCTATTTAGTTCGGCATATTTCTGATTGCCCAAGTCCTCTAATGTAAAATAATCCACGACAGATTCCTCTGTATTATGCGAAGGCGTCACATGCCAAATATCTAACCCCATATAGAATTTTTTAAAACAAATTAGAAGATACTACTGGAATTTGGCGAATATACTGAGAATAGTAAGAAAAAAAGAGACCAGCTCTGTTCGAACTGGTCTCAAAATGTCGGGGCGGCTGGACCAGTGTCGAACCTTTTTATGAAGGATTTACTGGCACTTCAACACATGTTAGCACAACTCGGCATGAAAGGACAAAGGCCAACATCAAACTACTCAAAATATCCTATTTTGGAATGTAGTTGACTGGACAACTGTCGAACTGATTCGAGTAAAATAACCGCTTATTTAGCTTTATTAAACATATACCGGGAAATTTTCCATTCCCCGTTTTCTTTCATCAAGAAGAAAAATTCACGATTTTCTTCTGCTACAGTCTGGCCGTTGGCGTGAATCAGTGTCGTTCCCCTTGATGATGTTTGTGCAAATGAAACATCGCCGCTAACCACTATCTCTTCGATGGTAAATTTTACATTCAGTTTTATGGCCTTGAAAATACTCGTGTAGGATTCTTTCAACTGTTCTGTTCCTTTCGCCGTGGGGAGAGTAGTTGGCATAAATACGCCGTCTTGGGCATACACTTGTAATACCTTGCTCACATCAGATGTGTTTAAGCCATTTTCGTAGGCAAGGAGTACTTTCTCTATTGCCATTTTTTCTGTTGTCTGTTCCATTGCAGTTTGATTTATTTTGTTTGAATGATCGTTTGTTCCGTTTCTGCAACCCACTACCGTGAGTAGCATTGTTGTCATTATCAGTATTTTTTTCATCGCCGTAACTATTTATATTAAGCTACTTTTTGTTTTACTTCTTTGAGCGTTACAAGTTTGCCCAATGCACCAAATTCATGCAGGTCTCCGAAGACTTCAATGCGTATAGATTGGTCGATGCCCCCTATGTGAAAAGGATCAAAACCACTATCAATGATAAGTCCTTCAACTTGTTTATTGCTGTTGGTGCTATCTGAAGCAAAGAACAGCACTTTTCTTTCGGGTTCATTAAAGGCAGCATTGGCTAATGAACTTGCTCCCAGAGTTCCAAATGCTTTTATCAGTATGCTGTTTGAGGGCATTAAATCAGCAAGGATTGTGCCTGCCGATTGGTTTTGATCAATGATCTTTTTGAAACCGCCATTACCATCGGGCGCGATGGGATTAGAAACGTCTATGATAATTTTTCCCTGTAATTCATCGGCATAGGTTTTTACAAATTCCTTAATTTTATCGAAGTAGATAGCCGGAATTACCACATCTGCTTCCTTAATAGCGTCAATTATTTCTTTTGCCGTTGCAATCCCGCCTAATATATTTGCAAGTTCTTTTGCCTTACCCAATTCACGAGAGGCAAGAATTACGGGGTGATTTCCTTTGACGAGATTGGTGGCAACGGCCTTTCCAATATTACCTAAGCCAATAATGGCTACTTTCGTTTTTTGATTTGCTGCGTTCATCGCCTTTAAGTTTTGAGATGGTTTGTCGATATTGACAATACAAAGGTGCGATGAACGATCCTCCTTAGCCTATAAACTACATTAAGAAATAGGCTTAATGTAGATTAAGGGTGCAAATGTTTCTTTGTTCTTTCGTTTCTGACTTTGCTTAAAAACTCTGATGTAATGCCCAAGTAAGATGCGATTTGGGTATTGGGCAAACGAGTAGCCAAATTTGGATACTGCTCCAGAAAATTTTCATACCGCTCATGTGCAGAAGAGCTGAAAGCTTGAAGCAATCTATTTTGCAGCTCAATATATTTATCCTCAATGATAACACGGAAGTTTCTGTCAAATTTTGGAAAATTGGTGTACAAATACCAAAGATCACCTTTGGAAAGCTGTAACACAACCGAAGGTTCTATTGCTTCAATAAATAATTTAGAGGGTTTTTCTTTATGCAAACTGCCAATATCTGAAATCCAATCATCTTCGGCGGCGAACACAAGGTTATGTTCTGCGCCCGAATTATCTACTCCATACATTTTAAAACAACCTTCCACAACGTAAGTGAAATATTTGCAGATGTCTCCTTCTTGTAAAATATATTGTTTGCGTTTTACTTTTCGTTCTACCATTCGGCTGGTAACTGCATTTATTTCCGCTTCATTCAACGGAAGATACTTATCAAAATGTGCAACAATATTATTCATTTAGGTTTTTATGGTAGCGTGTTCAAAAATAAGCAATTGATCTAAAAAAGAAACATCAATGGCGCGCGTATTAATAAACAGCGTTAGGGCTAACTTTACTTCGTACTCGTCGAATTGCAGTAGTGTACAGGACTTCGAAGATCTAGTCGATATACTTATAAAACAGTTCGAACTAAAAACCCGCTACTAGAGCGGGTTTTAATTTTAAGTCGGGACGACAGGATTCGAACCTGCGACCACATGACCCCCAGCCATGTACGCTACCGGGCTGCGCTACGTCCCGAAAAACGGTGTTTTTATTAGCCGTTTCCCTGTTTCGGGGTGGCAAAGATAGGTGAAATAAATTTTAAGACAAATTTGCCGAGATAAGTCTTAGAAACTCTGAGCGGGTTTCGTTTTTCATAAATTCTCCGCTGAAAGCCGATGTAGTAGTAGCGCTGTTTTGCTTCTGCACACCCCGCATCATCATACACAGGTGCTGGGCTTCTATTACCACGCCCACGCCCAGTGGGTTCAGGGTTTCTTGTATTACTTCCAGTATCTGGTGGGTCATACGCTCTTGCACCTGCAGGCGGCGTGCAAAACAATCTACTACCCTTGCCAGCTTGCTCAGACCCGTTATGGTGCCATTGGGTATGTAGGCTATGTGTGCCTTGCCAAAGAAGGGTAGCAGGTGATGCTCGCACATAGAGTAAAGCTCAATGTTTTTCACCAGCACCATTTCGCTGTAGTCTTCCTGAAATTTAGCGCCATTCAGTATATCAGCAGCATTCATGTTGTAGCCCTGCGTTATGTATTGCATGGCTTTAGCCATACGTTCAGGCGTTTTCAGTAGCCCTTCGCGTTGCGGGTCCTCGCCCACAGCGGCTATTATGTTGCTATAGGCGGCTTTGAGGGCTTCGGTTGATTGCTCGTCGTACGATTCTGATTTGTTATATGCCAATGTAGTAGGTGTTTGGTATGCTTTAGTACCTGCAATTTAACTACGGTGTGGTGTTGTGCTGGGTATAAGGCTATCGGTAATATTTATCCCGCATATCACCCAAAGTACTCTACATAAATCTTTTGTGTTTCCACCAGTTTTATGCAGTGCAGCTTCACGCTACCACTTTCTATATGTGGTTGCAGTTCATTCCATATAGCTATCGCAAAGTTTTCTGCGCTGGTAAATTTACCCCGCATAAAGTCCACATCCAAGTTCAGATTGCGGTGGTCTACTTTTTCTACTATTACATCTTTTATGAGGTCGCCCAGCGTTTTGGCATTGTATACAAATCCTGTTTGCGGGTGTGGATCACCCTTTATGGTTACATGCAATTCATAGTTGTGGCCATGCCAGTTTTCGTTATTGCATTTGCCAAAGACATCCTTATTCTCTTCAACGCTCCAATCAGGATTGTGCAATCTGTGAGCTGCGTTAAAATGCTCTACACGTGTAAGATAAACCATTGTTTATGTGTTGTAGCCAGTGTGGGTAGCGTGTAGTTGCGTACACATCACCCATCGGCATTTGCTTATTGATGACGCAAAATTAACTAAAAAAGCAACCTGTGTTGCCACGAAATTACAACAGACGGGTTGTTTACACTACTTTTTACGCTTGGCACGCTCATATTGCACCGGCCAAGGGTGTTCTACATCACCCAGTTGGGCAGCAGCCTGTAGCGGAAAGTAAGGATTGCGCAGCAGCTCTCGCGCCATAAATATAAGGTCTGCATGCCCCTCAGTCAGTATATCTTCTGCTTGTTGTGCAGTTACTATTATACCTACTGCACCCGTGGGGACACCCATTTTGCGCACTGCCGCTGCAAACGGCACCTGATAGCTAGGCCCTGCTGGTATAGGTGTCAGTACATTGCCCCCGCTAGAGCAGTCTATGAGATCCACACCCAGTTGCTGCACTAGGGGTGCTAGCCGTTCAGAGTCTTGTATTGTCCAGCCGCCATCGGTCCAGTCGGTGGCAGATATGCGCAGCAATAGCGG
Organism: Flavipsychrobacter stenotrophus; assembly: GCA_945902755.1. GTDB lineage: Bacteria > Bacteroidota > Bacteroidia > Chitinophagales > Chitinophagaceae > Nemorincola > Nemorincola stenotropha_A. Next base: position 2,436 of record CAMDNC010000024.1, on the reverse strand, counting down.
ATACTCTTGCGGCCATGCGGCACGTACAGCCTCTATCATTTGCAGCAGAAAACGAGTGCGGTTTTCGTAGCTGCCACCATACTCATCGGTTCGGGTATTGCTAAGTGGCGACAGAAACTCATGTATCAGATAGCCATGTGCACCGTGCAGCTCCAGTACCTTAAATCCTGCTGCCACTGCTCTGTGAGTTGCAGCTACAAAGGCAGCTATGGTCTGCTGTATCTCGGTTACAGACAATGCTACAGGTGTACTTTTATCGGCCGAAAACGGTATCGCACTAGGTGCTACTGTCTGCCAGCCACCCTCGGCAGGAGTTAGCAGGCGGTCGCCGTTCCAGGGATGGGTGAGGCTAGCTTTTCTGCCAGCATGAGCCAGTTGTATGCCCGGCACACTACCCTGTGCGGTTATAAACGACGTTATACGCTGCAAGGGTGCTATCTGGTCATCGGTCCATAGACCTAGGTCATTTGGCGATATCCTACCCTCGGGCACTACAGCTATTGCCTCTGTAAACACCAGCCCAGCACCACCTACAGCCCGACTGCCGAGGTGCACCAAATGCCAGTCATTGGCAAACCCATCTGTAGCAGAATACTGGCACATAGGCGACACTACTATCCGATTGGGTAGGGTAATGCTGCGAAGGGTAAACGGAGAAAACAATAGAGACATAAGAAAAGCCGATTGTACTGCTGATAAAACAACCTAAAAGTAAAGCATTATACACTAGCTACCCATAACAACCAATGATGGTAAGATAACAGTACGGTTTGGGCGGCTTAGTTAATATTGCTAATTTGCAGCGAGGTTTCAATACCCGTTTTCATAATAAACAGCATAAGTAAAAACAACAGATAATGGCAAAGATTACACCTTTCAAGGGTTTGAGACCCAGTAGAGAACTGGCTGCACAGGTAGCTACACTTCCCTACGATGTGGTAAATGTGGCTGAGGCGCGTGAGTTCAGAAAGAATCCGTACAACTTTTATCATGTGACCCGCTCTGAAATAGACCTGCCCGACAATATAGATGTACACAGCCATCAGGTGTATGAAAAAGCCAATGAGAACTTTGACGAAATGGTGCAACAGCGCATACTGGTGCAAGACAAAGAACCCTGCTACTATATCTACGAGTTGGTGATGGATGGCAGATCTCAAACCGGTCTACTTTGCGGCTCATCGATAGATGATTACAACAATGGCATTGTAAAAAAGCATGAGTTTACCCGCCCCGAAAAAGAACAAGACCGCATCAACCATATCACTGCTACTGGTGCACAAACGGGTATAGTGTTCATGGCATACAATGACACCCCAAGTGTAGATGCCATCATAGAAAACTGGAAAAAAGACCATGAAGCCACTTACGACTTTGTAGCCGAAGATGGTATTCGTCACATATTTTGGGTAGTAGACGATTATGCCAAGGTAGCCGCTATAACCCGCAACTTTGAAAATGATGTGCCTTGCACTTACATAGCTGATGGTCACCACCGTGCGGCATCTGCAGCCAAGGTATGCCACGAAATGCGTGCCAATGGGTATGAGGTAAGCGGCGATGAAGGCTTCAACTATTTTGTGACGTGTATATTCCCAGCTAGCCAGTGCAAGATATTGGACTACAACCGGGTAGCTAAAGACCTGAATGGCATGACAGCGGCTCAACTGCTGGAGAAACTATCGGCAGAGTTTGAGGTGACTAACGAAGGTAAAAACATAGTAAAACCTACTGTGCCTAAAGATTTTGGGATGTATATAGATGGCAACTGGTATAAGCTTACTGCTCGTCCAGGCAGCTACACCACCGACCCTATAGGCATACTAGATGTGACTATACTGCAAAACAACATACTGAGCAAACTATTGAACATCAACGACCCACGCACCGACAAACGTGTGGACTTTGTAGGTGGTATACGCGGCATGGGTGCGCTACAGAGCCGTGTAGATAGTGGCGATATGGCAGTGGCGTTCTCATTGTACCCCGTTAGCATTCAGCAGTTATTTGATATAGCCGACAGTGGCAATGTAATGCCTCCGAAAAGTACATGGTTTGAGCCCAAACTAAGAGACGGACTGGTGGTGTATATGATATGATGGTGTGAAGGTAAGGAGTTGACAAATTATGACCAAAAAAGAGCGATACACGTACGTTATAGACTGGTTTCAGCAGCATGTGCCCAATGCTGAGACGGAGCTGCATTATGGCAATCCGTATGAGCTGCTGGTGGCGGTGATACTGTCGGCGCAGTGTACTGACAAGCGGGTGAATATGGTGACACCTGCACTCTTTGCGCAGTATCCTACACCGTTTTTGCTATCAAAGGCTACATTCGAAGAGGTGGAGCCTTATATACGTAGTGTGACCTTTGCTAATAACAAAACCCGCCACTTGATAGGTATGGCGCAAATGCTGATAGAGAAGTTCGGGGGG
>CAMDNC010000023.1 GCA_945902755.1 Flavipsychrobacter stenotrophus | reverse complement strand
TTCATCTCAGCCCATACCATCCTGAAGTGTCCCCATTCTTCCGTCACTATAGGGGCTAATGCACTTACGATGTCTTCTCGGTCAGCATATATCTGTATAATGCTGATGCACTGGGTAGCTGCTTTTTGTTCGCAAAAAGCATGGTCTGTAAGTATTTCCTTAAGCGATATAGAAGCGAGATCTGCCCACCTTGGGTCTGTGGGCATCTTGAGCCCTAATATCGAATTTTCTGCGGTACTCATATAATCTTATTGTTCTTCTGCTCGGCTGTTACAACTATTGGTTTGTTGAAATTGCGTCAGCTATTTTGTTTGCTAGACGGTTGGCCCATATTGCATATTCCATACCTGATGGGTGGAGGAGGTCAGGGGCCAAAAAATCGGGGTTATGGCCATTATGTCTGGTGCTTTCTGTAATTTCTATATAGTTACAATTTAGTGTTTCGGTTATACCCTTACAGGTTGCATTATATGCATCAATTTCGGTGGCTATTTGAGCCTTGTCTCTGTCGGCAGCAAAGGGAGTTACACCCCAGTCTGGTATAGATAATACAAAAACATGATTAGGGCGATTGCCTGCAAAAAATATGGCTTGATTGAGCAAGGATAAAAACTCTTCAGCATAATTCTCTATTGTCCTGCCTCTGTACTGGTTGTTTACCCCAATAAGAAGCGACACCACACTAAATGTTTCGTTGAGGTTGTGCTCCCTGATAGATGCTGCCAACTCATCAGTCGTCCAGCCAGTGGTGGCTATTATTACGGGGTCGGCTATGGCTACGCCTTTTGCCTTCAGCAGTGTTACTGTTTGGTGTGGGAAATTATCAGCGGGTAGCACTTGCTCCCCTATCGTATACGAATCGCCAAGTGCGAGATATGAAATCATATTCAAATTATTGAGGTGGGTATAACAAAAAAGTAGTTATTTATAAAAACTTATGTCTTTTGAAAGGTAGTGTTCTATCAAACAAGTATCTGTATGTTTTTAGATTTCTGCTGCGAGTTGTACCCAAACTCTCAGAAATGTTGATCATTTTGGGGTTGAAGTCGCCAATCCATTGCATTTCGTAATCTTCATATTTATTCATGCTTTGTATCACCTTTGCCCCCTCTATTATCATATAGCCGTCTATACCTTTACCTTGAAACTCCGGTATGACACCAAACACAAGCCCTACAAAACGATTGCATTTCCCGAAGGACTTTAAATATAAAAACTTTAATTTATCAAGCAACCCGAACTGACCATTCAAGTGTTTGAAGTACTGATTAAGGTCGGGTATGTTTACCCACATAGCTATGGGTTCTTCATTATGGTACACAAACCATATCAGGTGTTCATCCATTACTGCCTTCATGGTTTTAAACATCTTTTGTACGGTCTTTTCTTCTAGCGATTTACCGCCACCATGACCGGCCCATGCTTTATTGTAGATATAAGTAAAGTCTTTGGCGTATTTATCCAGATTTTTTTTGTCAATCTTTTGGGCTTTAAATTCAGGATTGGCAGCAAACACTGCATGCCGCTCATAAAACTTGTCGCTGAGCCTGTTTTTTACTTTTAACGCAAAGCACACTTGATTAAAATAGGTCTCAAAACCATACTGCTCAAAAAGGGATTGATAATAGGGCGGGTTATAGTTCAAACCGTAAAGTGGAGCGTAAAAGCCGTCTGTAAGTAATCCCCACCATTTATCTCTTTCACCGAAGTTTATTGGGCCATCCATAGCTTCCATATTTCGTTCCTGGAGCCATTTCTTACAATGATCGAACATGAAATTGGCATGCTCTGTGTTATTATCGCACTCAAAAAAGCCTATGCCACCTGTGGGCTGTTCCTGTTTGTATTGTCTATTTACAAAGGCAGCAATACGCCCCAATGGTACACCAGCATCATTCATTAGTATCCATCTGGTACATTCCCCCCTTTTAAAGAATTTGTTCTTCGCTGGGTCGAATACCTCTTCTATATCCTTGTCTAGAGGGCGAATCCAGTTTGGGTCATTTTTGTAAATATCAATTGAAACCTGTAAGAAAGCTTTTTTATCATTCTCCGTTTTCACTTCATGCATCCGCATAGCCATGGCATACTGTAATTTGTAGTAAGGGCTAAGGTAAGTAAGATTTGGAAAACATGTATTTAGCAGGTCTATATTACTTGTGACGCAACAAAATCTTTAGAAAAATGGCGATAAAACAACCAAATCATTGTGTAAAAATGCAATTATTTGACTTTTGTCGAGCAAATACAGATAAATATTTTTATTCTATAATAATAGCATAATGCGTATCAATAGAATTATCAGTTTGTTATAAAATAATGAAAAAAAACGCGAAAACATCCTCGAAGTACTTTGATATTAGTTATTGTTGTTGTGAAATAATTTCTACAACTTTGTTAAACTAGTGTATTTATGTAGTATTTAGTGTTGCAAATTTTACCCAAAATTGTTTGGTTACTTGGTGCAAGAGCGACATCTACATTAAGGCGTTCTAAATTCAGTAAAATAATACCTCTATGAGCTTTAAGCGATTAGTGTCAATGGACATAGCAATTATAGGTAATACAGATATTGCTGCATATTATGCAAGCAAATTTGCAATGCAAGGGCATAATATATACATGGCTTGCTGCGAAAAAAACAATATAATTGTTCGTCATATACCTGACCCAAACAATAACATTTCATACACCTCCATTTCTAACGCCGCACTGCAAGCCGACTTTATTATTATTGCCACGGACCCTATTGAAGTAAGAGAAGCGTCTTATTGGCTAGGCGATGTAAGAAAAAAAGTAATCATAGATGTTACTGCAAATGTTTTTGCTCCTGATGATGAGTTAGTGAAGACCGTTTGTGCCATTAAAGCTATCACAGGCTCTGCACACGTAATCAAGGTATTCTATACTGGGGGTTACGAAAATATTCTAAAGCCACTATTCAATGGATCGAGGGTTGATCTACTTTTGCTTAGTGATAGCAAGAAAGCAAAAGAGATCACTAAAATAATGGCGATAGAAATAGGTTTGAAATACTTTTACGATTTTGGTGGAAGTGACAACATTCCTTTATTTAACGAAATAACTAAGTGCTGGCGTAAATTAAAACTGGCAAATGAAAAAAGAGATGTTACTACAACATCTCTTGAAACGAAGGAAAGTAAAAAAATTGACAATTAAACCGACATTAGGTTGGAATGAAATACTGATGCTTTATTTCAATTTGGTTTGTGCAGATTTGAGAATTCTATATTCTCCACCGTTAGTGCTGTTTACAAAACCAATTATTCTGCAATTTGCTGCGTTAAGTATACCTTGAGGTTTGTATTTAAAATTACGCACTACTACTCTTCCAGCTTCTTTGATTGGCATTGTGGCAAGTACTGGGTCTCCGAAAGGTGCGCCAGTTATCATGCCCCTAAATACGTTGGTAAAATTGTAGTTTTCATCGAACCCTGGATGTACGGGGTCATTGAATGGATACTCCTGCACATCTATGATATTATCTTCTACTAATACCAACGATAAATTATGGGTAAAAGCGATTGGACTGGTATAAATAATAGTAGCTCTTATACTGGCTTCACCTGCTACTGTATCATAAGAACTTTCGATTTTCAGATTAACTGAGTCATTGACCGCTAGCCTAGTATCTATAATATTACTCCAAACCCCTCTTTCTATTTTTATACTACCATTATTCGGCATACGGTCGATACCTCCTAATGGGAGAATGTTTACACCGCCATAAATGTCATTAGCAATCAGGGTAGCCTGCGGATGCCTAAAATCGTATTTGGCGTCATGTGGTGGTTTGGACTGAAGAGGCCCTGTAATATATAACCCTATAACGTTAATTCTGCCAGGATGTTCTTTTTGAATCTCCTTTAATACTTCGTGTGCAGCTGGGCAATTAGTGCAACTTGCACCAGTATACTCTTCAACCAATACCGTATGTGGCTCACTAGCAGGGACAGGCGATAAAACAAACGTTGTATCAACTGTAATAGGCGTACCGAAGTTGATGATTGGGGGTTTTTCCTCACAACCAGTGAGCACCAGAATAGCACCTAGTAATGCCGGAATAATCTGTTTCATATCTACAACAATATTTAACGAATATACGACCAAAGAGAGAAAAATAAAAAAAATAAAGTAGAAATCACCCTACTTTAACAGGTGCAGTTACTATTGAATAGTAACTGCTGTTTAACTCTGCGTTAGCAGTTTCAGCAGCTTCTATTGGAGCAAAGGACGATAAAGCTTCCCCCTTACCCTTTCTCACAGCAGTAGTATGCTCAAAATGAGCAGATGGTAGCCCATCTTTTGTTGCTACTGTCCACCCATCGTCCCATGTAAACACTTCTTTTTTACCCAGATTAATCATGGGTTCAATGGCAATTACCATTCCTTCTTTTAGCCTCTTGCCATCACCTCTTCTACCGTAGTTAGGCACTTGTGGGTCTTCATGTAAGTCTCTACCAATACCATGTCCAACCAGCTCACGAACAACACCATAGGGATGAACTTTAGAAGTAAAATGCTCTATAGCATACGAGACATCACCTACCCTATTATTATCGCAAGCTTGCTCTACACCTTTGAATACAGATTCTTTAGTAATTTTCAACAGCTGGAGCACTTCAGGTTTTACATCTCCTACTGCAAATGTGTAGGCCGAATCTCCATGATAGCCGTTTTTGTAAAAACCACAGTCGACAGTAATAATATCACCATCTTTTAATTCATACTTACTAGGAAACCCATGCACCACTACATCATTAACAGATATGCATACCGATGCGGGAAAACCATTGTACCCTTTGAAAGATGGTATACCACCGTTGTCCCTAATAAACTGCTCAGCAACTTTATCTATTTCCAGTGTGGTAAGACCGGGCCTTAAAAGTTTTGCCACCTCGGTTAAGGTGGCAGAAACCATTAGAGCACTTTTACGAATAATTTCAATTTCTTCTTTGCTCCTTATATATATCATGTATGCGTTGAAATCAGATTTTTAAATCACTTAAACGTGAGGTTCTAAACATTATACCGATGCACGTGTGGTAGGTGTAGCAGGCGCTGTACGACCGGTAATCCGACCTGTTTTCATCAAACCATCATAGTGGTTCATCAACAAATAACTTTCAACCTGCTGCAGCGTGTCTAGTATAACTCCCACACCAATCAACATGGACGTACCACCAAAGAATGAAGCGAAACCACTAGTAACACCTAACAAAGATGCAATGCCAGGCATTATACCAGCAATCGCTAAAAAGAATGCACCCGGCAAGGTGATACGATCCATAATAGTAGCAATGTAATTAGCAGTGTCTTCACCGGGTTTTACACCTGGTATGAAACTGTTATTGCGTTTCAGGTTATCCGCCATTTCTGTTGGATTGAAGATAAGGGCAGTGTAGAAATAAGTAAATGCAATAACCATTATAGCATATACCAGATTGTACCACAGAGAAGTGTTATTAGACAAAGCCTGAATAAAACCTGCTGCATTCTCATTAGTTGTAAAACCAGTAAATATGGTAGGGATGAACATCATTGCCTGTGCAAAGATGATAGGCATAACACCTGCCGAGTTCACCTTAAGTGGAATGAAATCACGAGAGCCACCATTTACATCTTTAGCAGCAGTAGCACTACCAATTATACGACGTGCGTAGTTGAGTGGTATTTTACGTACACCTTGCGTAAGTAAGATAAGACCTATGATAACAGCAATAAATACTGCGATTTCAATCAAGAATACGAGTAAGCCGCCGCCTCCACCTTTATTGCTAGCTACTAACTCCTGAAGGATAGACTGTGGGAAACGAGCTAATATACCTACCATGATGATGAGAGAAGTACCGTTGCCGATACCACGGTCAGTAATTTTTTCGCCGAGCCACATTACAAACAAAGTACCGGCAGTGAGCACAACTACAGTTGACAACCAAAACATGAATGCACTATATTCTGGTGCAAGTGAATTGATGTACTGAGGCGAACGTAGATAAGCAACATAAGCACTGGCTTGGAAAGCAGTAACAATTACTGTAAGATAGCGTGTGTAAGAATTTATCTTTCTTCTACCACTATCTTCCTTTTGCATCTTAGCAACCTGAGGTATCACAATACCAGCAAGCTGCATAAAAATAGAGGCCGATATATAAGGCATTACACCCAAAGCAAAAATAGAAGCGCGACTAAATGCACCACCAGCAAACATGTTGAGTATACCCAATATGCCACCTGGGCCTTCATTGTCTACAAGTTTAGAAGGATCTATACCTGGCAATGCTATATAGCAACCAACACGATAAACAAGTACGAGGACTATTGTATAGACAATACGCCTGCGCAACTCGTCGATGCTCCAGATATTCTTCAGTTTATCAATAAATTTCTTCACAGTAACTGTTGTTAATCAAAAATGAAATGCGAATAAACAATAAAAGACGCATTATACCAAAAAATGCGTCTTTTATCTTAGAGAATTTCTATAGAACCACCAGCTGCTGCTATCGCTTCTTTAGCTTTTGCACTTGCTGCGTTCACTTTAAATGAAATATTAGATTTGATTTCGCCCGTACCAAGAATCTTAACTAAATCCGTACGATTGATAAGGCCGTTTATATAAAGGATATCTGGTGTGAACTCAGGTAAGTTATATTTTTCGACTAAGAAATCAATCTGACCCAAGTTGAAAACTTTATACTCAACGCGGAATGGATTGATGAAACCACGCTTAGGCATACGACGCTGAATAGGCATCTGACCACCTTCGTGACCTCTTTTAGACTGATAACCAGTACGAGCCTGCTGACCCTTGTTACCTTTAGTAGCCGTACCACCATGACCGCTACCTTCACCGCGACCGATACGTTTTCCTTTTTTTACCGAGCCAGTAGCTGGCTTTAAATTGTGCAGTTGCATAATTTTTACAATTTTTAAACTTGCGCGGAATGTATAACCGCTCGCAAATCAATTAGAAAATACTTATTTAACTTCTTCTACTTTCACTAAATGATGTACAGCCTGAACCATACCTAAAATTTGTGGAGTAGCTTCTACTTCTACTGAACGATTCAGCTTACGTAGGCCTAATGCTACAAGTGTACGCTTTTGGCGTTCCATACGGTCAATGCCGCTTTTCACCTGTGTAATTCTAATTTTAGACATAACAATTAATTATTCAGATATTTCAAAATAAAGAACCCTGTTAGGGGTTCTGTTCTTATAAGACTATTAATAAAGCAGTTATCAACTACGATATAAAGACTATCCGTTAAATACTTTTTTCAAGCTGATGTTACGCTGACGTGCCACCTGAACAGGCTCACGCAACATACCAAGCGCAGCAAATGTAGCTTTAACCACATTGTGAGGATTAGCCGAACCAAGTGATTTAGAAAGAACATCGGTAATACCAGCAGATTCAAGTACGGCACGCATACTACCACCTGCTATCACACCTGTACCATGTGCCGCTGGCTTTATCAACACCTTAGCAGCACCTTCTTTAGCAAACTGCTCGTGCGGTATAGTACCATGCATTACTGGAACCTTGATGAGATTTTTCTTAGCATCATCAATACCTTTAGTAATTGCCTCCTGTACTTCTTTTGCCTTACCAAGGCCATGACCTACAACACCATTGCCGTTACCTACAACTACAAGAGCAGAGAAACTGAACGCACGGCCTCCTTTAGTAGTTTTCACCACACGGTTAATAGCTACTACTTTTTCTTGAAGGTCAAGATCGCTGCCTTTTACGCGATTTAATTGTGTTTTCATACTATTATTATTAGCTGATGTGATTGCCGCCATTTAGACAGTACACATAATTTTTGTTATTCAGAAAACTTATTGACCAAGGTCTTTAAGCGGTAAAAAATGAAGTAAAAATGTAGCAGGTACTCAGAATTAGAACTTAAGTCCACCTTCACGTGCACCATCAGCTACAGCCTTAACACGACCGTGATACAAATAACCACCACGATCAAAAACACATGCTGAAACACCTAAAGCCAACGCTTTCTGGGCTATAGACTTACCAACAACTACTGATTTCTCTACTTTGTTACCGGCAATTGCAGCAATTTCCTTTTCACGTGAGCTAGCAGCAGCTATGGTAGTACCAGTAGCATCGTCTATAAGCTGAGCATATATATCGCTGTTACTACGATATACAGAAAGTCTTGGTTTTTGTGCTGTACCTGAAACCCGAGCACGTATGCGCCAACGGAGTTTCTGACGACGTATTACTTTTTGATCCTGTGCCATTTGATTTTGTTTTTGTTACGGGCTCACCATTTCTGATGGCTACCGAGTTTTTTCGCTCTTTTGCTACTGCATCTGAGCAATATTGTGAGATAAAAATTTCAAAAAAAGATAAAATTTGTGAACCAACGGTTTATTACTTACCAGCAGATTTACCAGCTTTGCGGCGAACAATTTCATCGGAGTAACGAACACCTTTACCCTTGTACGGCTCTGGCTTACGCAAGCTACGAAGTTTAGAAGCTATTTGACCAACCAATTGCTTGTCGTTAGACTCAAGCGTGATTGTTGGGTTTTTACCTTTTTCAGCTGTCGCCGAGGCAGTAACCTCTTTTGGCAATTCAAAAATGATATTGTGAGAAAAACCAAGAGCCAAATCAATTTGCTGACCAGTAACTGCTGCGCGATAACCCACACCCACCAGTTCCAATGTTCTTTTGAAACCATCCGTAACACCTACTATCATGTTCGCTATCAAAGAGCGATACAAGCCATGAAGTGCACGGTGACGAATCTGATCTGTAGGACGCTCAACAAATACCTGATCGCCTTCCACCCTAATTTTGATATCGCGATCTATATTCTGACGCAATTCACCCTTAGGACCTTTTACTACAACCTCATTGGCCGGAGTTACTGTTAATGTTACACCTTTTGAAAGGGTGATAACTTTTTTACCTATACGAGACATAAAATAATTTTCGTTTGTTTGTTATTGATTATTAAGAAGCCGTTTTCAGTCACCGTATAGAGAACTTTATATTGTCAGCTACTTATATATTATTGGTTCAAGGAACCGGTTTATTAGAAAATATTACACATTACCTCACCGCCTACATTCTGCGTACGAGCTTCTTTGTCGGTCATCACACCCTTAGAAGTAGATACTATTGCGATGCCAAGACCATTTTGCACTCTACGAATTTCAGATGGCTTAGCATACTGGCGAAGACCCGGTCTGCTAATACGCTCTAGCGATTTGATAGCTGGTTCTTTGGTTTGTGGATCGTACTTTAATGCTATCTTGATGATACCTTGTTTGTTATCATCTTCAAACTTGTACTTCAGTATATAACCCTTATCGTAAAGTATTTCAGTAAGACGCTTTTTCACATTTGACGCTGGTATTTCTACTATGCGGTGACGTGCCATTTGAGCGTTACGGATACGGGTAAGGAAGTCTGCTATTGGATCTGTTACCATTTTTTTATAAAAGTTGAATGTAAATAAAAATTGTTACGAGTATCAGCAACGGTGTTTCGCTACTGACTTTGAAACATTAGCCCAATTAACACCAGGCTCGTACTTACCAGCTCGCTTTACGTACTCCAGGTATCTTGCCGTCTAGCGCCATATCACGAAATACGTTACGGCATACACCAAAGTGACGCATGTAACCACGTGGACGACCTGATAACTGACAACGGTTTCTTAAACGAACAGCTGAAGAGTTTTTAGGAAGTTTGTCTAAAGCTTCGAGATTACCTGCTGCTTTTAGTGCTGCACGCTTAGCTGCATATTTAGCAACAAGATGTTCGCGTTTGCGCTGGCGGGCCTTTACTGATTCTTTTGCCATATTTTTTTTTAGTTTTCCCTTATATGTTTTAGCAGATCAGGGATATATTTTGTAATAAAAGTAATAGCTTATTTACCTGTTTTTTCCATATTGGTAAATGGCATACCCATCTCTTTCAGCAACTCATAAGCCTCTTCGTTAGTTTTGGCTGTAGTTACGAAAGTAAGATCCATACCACTGATGCGTGTTATTTTATCAATGTTGATCTCTGGATAGATAATCTGCTCCGTGATACCCATTGTGTAGTTGCCACGGCCATCAAATGATTTCTCACTGATACCCTTGAAATCACGTACACGTGGGAGTGAAACTGAAACCAAACGATCTAAAAACTCATACATTTTTACACTACGCAACGTTACACGACAGCCAATAGGCATGTTTTTACGAAGCTTGAAGTTAGAAATGTCTTTTTTAGACATTGTTGGAATTGCTTTCTGACCAGAAATGATAGTCATTTCGTTAACCGCCTCATCTATCAATTTCTTGTCAGAAGTAGAACCTTTTACGCCCTGATTGAGGCAAATCTTCACCAAACGGGGACATTCCATCACCGATTTGTACCCAAATTTTTTCATAAGTGCGGGTGCCACTTCGTCCCTATACTTCTTTTGTAAGCGCGGGGTATATGCTGTAGTAGTTGCCATTATTTGATTACCTCCCCTGATTTTTTAGACACACGAACAAAACCTGTTTCTGTACGCTCGCGTTTTACACGTGCCGGAGCCTTAGCCTTAGCATCCCACAACATCACATTAGAGATGCTCATGAGTGCTTCTTCTTTCACTATTCCACCCTGTGGATTTTGTGCATTAGGCTTCAGGTGCTTCGTCACCATATTAACACCCTCTACAAGGATTTTACCTTTACTGGGTGATACGGATAGCACGGTGCGTGGTTGAGTGCGATTTTTGTCGTCACCGGCAATAACCACTACGCTGTCGCCTTTCTTAATGTTGAACTTTGGTTTGAATCTCTTGTTCACTGTTTAAAAATTTAAGTCATACTGTGCCGATTTTCCAACCGGGCTGCAAAAGTACAACAATTTTACAATACTTCCGGTGCAAGGGAAACAATTTTCATGTATCCTTTATCACGTAATTCGCGGGCTACCGGGCCGAAAATACGGGTTCCGCGTGGGTCGTCGGAATTGTTAAGCAGGACAACAGCATTATCATCAAAGTTGATATATGAGCCATCTTTGCGGCGTAACTTACTTTTGGTGCGAACGATTACCGCTTTAGAGACGGTTCCTTTCTTCATGCCACCACCAGGTAAGGCATCCTTAACAGTCACAACGATTTTGTCGCCGATACCTGCATAGTCTTGACCCGAATTACCCAACACACGTATGCAAAGTACTTCTTTAGCACCGCTGTTATCGGCTACATTGAGCCGGGATTCTTGTTGTATCATCTTAAAAGGTTACTTAGCTTTTTCAATAATTTCTACCAGGCGCCAGCGTTTAGTCTTACTTAACGGGCGGGTTTCCATAATCCTTACAACATCACCGATACCGGCATTGTTTTGCTCATCATGAGCGTGGAAACTGGATGATTTTTTAAGAAACTTACCATAAATGGGGTGTTTCACTTTACGTTCTACAATAACAGTGATGGATTTCATCATCTTATTACTGCTAACAACCCCGATACGGGTTTTCCTGCTTTTTCTTGCGGTCGTCATAATTGACAATATAATTTATTATAAACCTAATGCTCGTTTGCGCTGTTCTGTCTTAAGGCGTGCCACTTGGCGACGCATTCCCTTGATAGCCAACGGATTTTCTATCGGATTAACTGCATGGCTGAACTTAATTTTCTTAAGACGCATCTCTTCATCTGCAATCTTTTCGTTCAGTGCTTCGTTATCCAGCGAGCGGTACTCATCCGCTTTCGCCTTATTTGCATTTGCCATTTTACTGTATTTAAATATTGTTATGTATCTGGAGTATTATTCCGCTACTAGTGCCCTACTCTATTACTCGCCTACATAATCATGACGAACAACAAACTTAGTTTTGATAGGTAGCTTCTGTGCTGCTAACTCTAAAGCTTCTTGTGCAACCTTCATAGGAACACCATCCACTTCGAACATAAGCAATCCTGGTCTTACAACAGCAGCCCAAAACTCAAGGTTACCTTTACCTTTACCCATACGCACCTCTGCAGGCTTGCGAGTGATTGGTTTGTCAGGGAATATACGTATCCATACATTACCTTCACGTTTCATGTGACGGGTAAGTGCCTGACGGGCAGCTTCTATCTGGCGATTGGTAATCCACTTTGGCTCTAGTGCTTTCAGACCAAATGATCCGAAAGAGATCATGGCACCACGCTGAGCGTTACCTCTGATTCTACCTTTATGCGCCTTACGATGTTTCGTTTTTTTCGGTTGTAACATTGTTACATTTTTTATTAAAGTATCCTTATAATATTATTACCTACGTCCACCACCAGCAGCTCCGCCACCAGTACGACCACCGCCGCGACGATCACCGCCACCACCTTGGCCACCACGACGGTCACCACCTTGGCCACCACGACGCTCGCCTCTTTCTCCACCGCGCTCACCGCCGCGAGATTCAGCACCTTGGAAACCACCAGTAGGACGGTTACCACGACTATCAGAGTTTGCCGAGAAGTTAGGGTTCAAATCACGCTTGCCTAAAACTTCACCTTTACAAATCCAGATTTTCAAACCAATTTTACCATATACAGTCATTGCATATACAGAAGCATAATCAATGTCCATACGGAAAGTGTGCAATGGTGTGCGACCTTGCTTGAACTCTTCGCTACGTGCAATCTCAGCACCATTCAAACGACCACCAGCTTTAATTTTGATACCTTCAGCACCCATGCGCATTGCAGTAGTGATAGCCATCTTGATAGCACGCTTGTAACTAACACGGCCTTCTATCTGACGAGCTATTGTTTCACCAACAATCATTGCATCAAGCTCAGGACGGCGAATCTCCATAATGTTGATCTGCACATCGTCCTTCTTAGTAAGGTTTTTAAGCTCTTCTTTGATACGGTCAACTTCCGTACCACCCTTACCTATAATGATACCAGGCTTAGATGTGTGGATGGTGATGATCAGTTTACCTAATGTACGCTCGATAACTATGCGGGAGATACCACCTTTGTTGATACGTGCGTTGAGGTAGTTGCGAATTTTATGATCTTCTACCAGTTTCTGGCCGAAGTCCCTTTTCTCGCCATACCACATTGAATCCCATCCGCGGATGATACCCAACCTGTTACCTATAGGATTACATTTTTGACCCATTACGTTGATTATTAAACTTGATTATTTTTAGTTTTCTGTATTTTCAGTTACTGTTACCGGATTGCGGCTATCCACTATAATTGTGATGTGGTTGCTGCGTTTGCGTACGCGGTATGCACGACCCTGTGGTGCTGGGCGCATACGCTTCAGCATACGACCACCATCTACAAATATTGTCTTTACATACAGGTTTGCTTCTACAACATCAACTCCTTCATTCTTTACTCTCCAGTTTGCAATAGCACTTACGAGTAATTTTTCCAAAGGAACAGAATTATGCTTAGAGCTGAACTTAAGAGTATTCAGCGCATTTTCAACCTCCATACCACGGATCAGATCCGCCAGAAGACGCATTTTGCGCGGCGATGTAGGTAAGTTTCTTAAACGAGCAACAGCTTCCATTTATATTACTTTTTATTAGCCACCCGCCACAAGTGGCTGTGAGGCAAAATTATCACTTAATTATTCTTATATATTGCAGGTACAATATCAACAGTACCCATGATACTATTTAGTACCGCTATGACCTCTGAAGTTACGTGTAGGAGAAAACTCACCTAGTTTGTGACCCACCATGTATTCAGTTACATATACAGGTATAAACTTGTTACCGTTGTGTACTGCAAACGTCTGACCTACGAAATCAGGAGTAATTGTACTACGGCGACTCCAGGTTTTGATCACACCTTTTTTTGCCTTTCCTTCAGCTATTGCCTCTACCTTCTTGTTAAGGTTAGCATCTACGTAAGGTCCTTTACTAATTGAACGAGCCATTTTCTTTTATTTTTTATATCCCCAAACCCGATGAAAGGCTTTCACCTGGTATAGTACTCTGTTAATTGTTAAACTATAAACCCAACCAACACCTACATCTTTTATCAAAAGATATTAGTTAGATGAAAGCTTCTTACCGTTTTTGCGTTGTATAATCAATTGGTTAGAAGACTTAGTTCTGCTACGAGTGATTTCACCTTTAGCATACTTACCGCTACGGCTACGTGGGTGACCACCAGAAGAACGACCTTCACCACCACCCATCGGGTGATCTACTGGGTTCATCGCAACACCACGGTTACGTGGGCGGATACCTTTCCAACGGTTACGACCTGCTTTACCCATCGACTGGAGCGCATGATCACTGTTAGAAACGATACCTACTGTAGCCATACATGTACTCAACACCTTACGCAACTCACCGCTAGGCATTTTCAATACACAATATTTTTCTTCTTTTGCATTCAGCTGTGCATAAGTACCTGCAGAACGAGCCAAAGCACCACCACGACCTGGTTGCAATTCTATATTGTGAACAACAGTACCTAGTGGCATGTTTTTCAATGGAAGTGCATTACCTACTTCTGGAGCTGCTGCTGCACCACTGACTACAGTAGTACCAACTTGCAAACCCTGAGGAGCAATGATGTAACGCTTTTCACCATCTACATAATTCAACAGTGCTATAAAAGCCGTACGGTTAGGATCGTATTCGATAGTCTTAACAGTAGCTTTGATATCAGTCTTATTACGTTTGAAATCGATGATACGATACTTGGTTTTGTTACCGCCACCTATATAACGCATTGCACGACGACCCTGAACGTTACGTCCACCGGTACCAGACTGAGACTCAAGAAGGCTCTTCTCAGGTACATTAGTAGTTACCTCTGCATAAGCGTTACCTATTCTCCAGCGTGTACCGGCTGTTACCGGTTTGTACTTACGTAATGCCATTTTTTATTCTGTTAGCTAATGTGTAGCAGGTGTTACCCGTTCACATTAATTGTTATTATGTTAGTTTATAACTTTTTTTAGCAATCAATCTATACAGTCAAATACTACTGTCCTGCAAACAAATCGATTGGTGATTCACCTTCAGCAAGTGTAACAACTGCTTTTTTGTAAGATGGTTTACGACCAGACAAAAGACCAGCTTTTGTAAACCTCGACTTACTCTTAGCAGGCACTACTATAGTATTTACGTCTGCTACGCGCACACCATAAAAACTTTCTACTGCTTTTTTGATTTCCAGTTTATTGGACTGGTGACCAACCACAAATGTGTAGCGACCGCTGCGTTCCATTTGCAGATTTACTTTTTCGGTAATTACCGGCCGTATCAACACTTCAGATAGTTTCATTGTATCTATTTTATTAGCCGATGCAGTACGAATTTTCTATTCTATCTGCTATCGTTGTTATTACTTTTATTTCTTACAGCTATAAGTGCTTATGCAACTTCTGTAGCTGGCTCTTCGTTAAACATCTTTGCAGCTGATTCAGTGAATATCAACACACTTGCATTAGTAATGTCGTAGGTGTTCAAATCACTCAATACCACAGTTTTGTTTGATGAAAGGTTTCTTGCACTTAAGTACACATTAGTGTCGTACTCTGGCAATACAAACATCGTTTTTCTGTTTTCGCCACGAAGTGTTTCAAGCATTGCAGCAAAATCTTTAGTTTTTGGTGCAGCTATGTTCTGGTCTTCTACGATTACAATTTTGTTTTCGCGAGCTTTGTATACCAGTGCAGAGATTTTAGCAAGATCTTTCACCTTACGGTTCAACTTAAAGTTGTAGCCGTGTGGCAATGGACCATTGATAGTACCACCACCCTTATACAAAGGGTTACGGATATTACCTTTACGAGATCCACCAGTACCTTTCTGCTTGTGCAGTTTCTTAGACGAACCATGCACTTCTGCACGCGTCTTAGTTTTGTGAGTACCCTGGCGTTTTGCAGCCAAGTATTGTTTTACCGCAAGGTAAATACAATGGTCGTTGGGCTGTGCACCGAATATTTCATCAGGTAGTTCCACCGAACGGCCTGTTTTTTCGCCTTTACTATTTAATACGTCAACTATCATGACAAAATTAATTCTGAATTAAAACAATAGATCCGTTATGCCCCGGTACTGAACCGCTAATCAATATGTAGTTTTTGTCGGGGAATACTTTTACAACACGCAATGCTTTGATTTTTACACGGTCGTTACCCATACGGCCTGCCATGCGCATGCCTTTGAATACGCGACTTGGGTAAGATGAACCACCCACAGATCCTGGTGCGCGCTGACGATCATGCTGACCATGGGTAGCTTCACCCACACCGCTAAAACCATGGCGTCTTACAACACCCTGAAAACCTTTACCCTTGGTGGTGCCTACGACACTTACCTTTTCACCTTCGGTAAATATTTCACAGGTGATGCTTTCACCTACATTCTTATCAATGGAACAATTGCGAATTTCTTTAACAACACTCTTGGGAGTAGTGTTGGCCTTTGCGAAATGGTTGATTTGCGCATTAGGCGTATTTTTTGCTTTAGCCTCACCAAAAGCAATTTGGAGAGAATCATAACCGTCGGTATCTACGGTTTTCTTTTGAGTAACCACACAAGGTCCAGCTTCGATAATGGTGCAGGCAGTCTGCTTTCCATTAGGCTCAAAAATGCTGGTCATACCGATTTTTTTACCAATAATACCTTTCATTATTATTATGTTTAAGCTTAGCGCCCGGGTCCTATGTTGTGTGGGCCGGGATAAGCTGTTTTTCAATGTTTAAAAGAACTGTTTCAAAATCACCACCTTTCGTTCGCCTTAAAGGCTACCTCAAAGGTATTCACCCAGTGGGCAAAAGACTTATCTACTTTTTATTTTTTTAAGAACTTAAACTACTGAATTGCCTTTCGGCAACCTTGGGTAGCTACTATCACGCTTTTATTTCTACCTCTACGCCGCTTGGCAAATCCAATTTCGACAGCGCATCAACAGTACGTGAAGAAGACGTGTAAATGTCCAGCAAACGCTTGTGCGTACAAAGCTGGAACTGCTCACGTGCTTTCTTGTTTACGTGCGGAGAACGCAATACTGTAAAGATCTTCTTTTCTGTGGGCAACGGAATAGGGCCTGTAACCACTGCTCCTGTGTTGCGCACCGTCTTAACGATTTTATCTGCTGATTTATCAACCAGATTATGGTCGTAAGATTTTAGCTTAATTCTGATACGCTGTGACATACTTATAAATATCTTCGTTTCCCCTTAAAATTTGGGACTGCAAAGGTAAGCAACAATTTGGATTGGCAAAATATTTTTTGAAATATTTTTCAGATACTTTTGGCTGCAACCTGTTTATTTAACTTGGTATAATCCGCTGCTATCTGCTCCCTTACTCACTTTTACAATCTTCCTCTGTTTTAAGAATAGGAATTCTGTGAACAGTAAAATTTCGAAGCGCGAAGGTAAGTAAAAGCAAACAGTTTACCCAAAAAAATAATGTTGTATTTACAGAAATTTATTGCCAACATTAATATACCCTCATTTATTACCCAATAAATTACGAGAACCATTAATGTCTTAACTCTAATAATTTGCATCAGGTAGGAGGCTAATCATTTATTGTGGTTTTTGTCAGTAGCCTAATACTAAATCGTTCTATGCTGATAATCAACCAAATACACTAAAATGGATAGCCTATTGCTATATTAAATATTAAATTCTTTTTTTTCCAATCAGGGTCTGCGAAAGCTATTTTTTCGATCACCCATCTGTGGTTTTCTGCAAGCCAAGGCTTACGCACAGGCATACCCATATCCAGACGCAAAACCAAAATTTTCAGGTCTATTCGCAGTCCAACGCCCACACCTGCCGCCAGTTGTTTGTAGAAATCTGGCGTAAACTTCCCTCCCGGGAATGCTGGATTATCTCTATACAGCCATATATTGCCCAAATCTGCAAATACACCACCATTCAAAAACTTATATATATGCTGACGCCACTCCACATTAAATTCCAGCTTCATATCACCCAATGTCTGTATATAACTCCTGTTCGTTGCAGTGTCGTATTCATTGAATGTCCCTGGCCCTAGTAGCCTGGAGGGAAACCCTCTCATATCACTGTTGCCACCTGCCCAAAATTGCTTGATATTGGGCAGGGCTGCCGAGTTACCATAGGGCACCCCTATACCAGCCATCAGTCTGGTAGCTAGCACAGCCGATGATGACAATCGAAGATAATACCTTAAATCGGGCTGTAATTTTATGTACTGTGCATATGGTGATCCAAACAAACTTTGTGGGTTATTCTCATAATCTGCCTTTTGTGCCAGCCCTAAAAGGTTACCAGAGAGGTCTATCCTCCCACTAAAAAATAAAGTATGCTTATTGGCTGTTCCCGACTGAGAATTGTATGTAAACTCATATGTGGGTCCGATAATAATCCCATTATATACCAAATTGCCATACGATATCCCAGACAGTTCCGGACTACCTACAGTATCTGTATTCACATAAGTGAAATTTATAGGATATAACTGATGTTCCTTCCTCGCACCCTCTCGCCAGCTATACCCTAGTGTAGCATTGTAGGAGCTGATATTGATGAGTTTAGTAGACGACTCAAAGTTATATTTCACCTTTGCCATTGACCTTGGTAAATATCTGCCAGGTGTATAAACCTGCACAAATGGCAAAATAAACCTCGGCACCGACAGGCCCGCCTCTGCACCTATACTATAGATATTGGGTTGTTTTACTGGCCCGCTGTACTGCCCCTCAAACCCACCATTGACCTTCATCATTAACTCCTCCACCCCTCTGAATGCATTCCTATGCCGCCAGCTCACACTGCCTCTAGTACCAGCTCTATTATCGTTCTGTGTCAACCCCCCTGCCTCAAATCTAAGCGACTTGTTGGGGTACGGGGTTAAATAGTAGTATACATCTAGCAACGAGTCGCCGTTGGCCTCAAATCGATTCTTCACAAACTTGAAATTACCCATATTCACCAGCCTACTTAGTGAAGTGTTCTGGTCGTCCATACTGTACACATCCCCCTTCTCAAATATCATAGCCTGCGAAAAAACCTCTGGTTTATATGCTTTCTTTTCGTCTATGATGTAGTAGTTATCAAAGGCAATCTTCCCTTTCTTGCTGGTGTCTTGTGCATTGTTTTTAAGCTTATAATTGGTGTAGATGTACACATCATTGATCACATACTTACGATATGCCTCAGCTGGTATTTCTTCTTTCTTCAGCTGCACGTACATGTTCACCATATCGCCCCCTATGGCACTATCAGCTATCACCAGCAGGTAGTCAGCTTTAAAGTAGTAATACCCTTTTTCCTTCAGCAGTCTGCTTATCCTTTCCCGTTCCGCCTTTATCACATCTAGGTTGTAAGCATGGCCGCTATGTAGTAGCGTCTTGTCGAAATCCTGCCTTATGGCTGTCACTATTGCCGCAGTATCATCCATTAGGTATGCCCACTTTACCATATACTGCTTGCCTGTAGTTATCGAATAATTGGCTATCATTTTCCGCTTACCTGCGGTATCGATTTTTGCAGCCACTTTTGCGTTAAAGAACCCTCTGTTTTGCAAAAAATTTTCTATCAATTCTTTGTTGGTTTTCAGTAGCACACTACTTACCAGCACAGGGGCCTCACCTGCTTTATTCCTCATCCATCGCCGCACACCCTTTGCTTTTTCCTTTTTGCCAGCCATTTTATAGATGGTAAGTTTCGTCCTTATCAGCCCCAAGGTTTTAGAGTTGGGAACCGGCCTCACTAGTCCTCCTATGTCTTTTTTCAGTATTTTCAGTACATCTTTATCTGCTTCATTGTCTGTTATCTGCACCTTACTGCCAGTGTACAACTGCTCACCCGTAGCCAAATGACGGGTGTTGCTACATGCACTAAGCAAGTAACCAACCAACACAAAACATACTATTTTTCTTACAAATAACGACATATCTATTACTTCTTTGTGGCGCGTTTTTCTTGTCGTTCCCGCTCTCTGCGCTTTTTACTTTTAAGTTCTCTACTAAACTTGTTATAGTCAAGGCTCATGATGAAGTTGAGCCCTGTTTCAGTCACATATCCCTGTAGCACACCTACATCATATGCTTTACGATAAGCTCGCATTATATACTTACCATCTGACGATAACATATAGTCTGCTGCCAAATTGGAAGGTACATAACTACTTTGCGTAGTATTATTTTGTGCTCCCTCGATCTCAAAGTTGTTACCAAGAGTCAACTTTAATCGATCATTAAGGAGTTGTTTCGATGCTGCTAGGTTCAAGTCGGTTCGCTGTCTCAGGCTACCCGTGGTATAGTCCTCGGTTGTTGCCAGATCCACCGAAAAATCTACTCCTTTTACCAGTTTTCCTGCTGCTTTGTTTAGTTGCTCACCCAGAAATGTACTCACGCTTTGCAATGCTACAAACGATGGATTACTGCCAGCTCCCGAACTAAAAGGATCGTCAGATACAAATCTGTTCAATATCAGCAATGCAAAAACTTGCTTATTCAGCTCTGAAGTATCCGTTCTCATCTGGATCAGTTTACCTTGCACTATGCCGGTTTGTTCTGATGTCAGTTTGTTCGTTTTTCCTTCGGGTAGTTGTATGTCAAATGTGAGCCTGGGCGATAAAATTGCTCCTTTCATGTACATATTCACATCAAAAGGCAGTCGTTGTTTGTAATAGTTTAGTTGGGCTGCATCAGTCACTTGTCGCTGCACTAGGTCGTATGGTGCCACATTGGTTGCATATACTGCTGTGAGGTCTATCATTGTTCCCTTTACAGGGTCACCGGCAAAGGTGATCATACTGCCCGCCTTTATCCCAAATTTCCGCTTCACCAGATTATAATTAAGCTGATAGGCGCCCTCTGTCAACGCATAATTGCCCGCTAGGTTTATAGCCCCATCCGGGGTCAATGAGGCGTTAATGTTTGCTTCTCCTTTAAAGTTTAGATAATCGCCCGACGACTTATCTATTATTAGGCTAAACTCTGCAGTTTTGTCAATAGCTATATTCACATTCACATCTGCACTAGCCTTATTTGTACTTTCAATTGTTTTCCCTTTAGTAGTTGATGGCAATGGGTTCTTTCTTCCAGTATCTCTCATATCTCTGAATACTACTATACCCTTGCGGCTTTCTATCTCAGGATTGCTTTCTGGATTCACAACCGTAACATTAGTTCCTTTCAGTATTTTCAACTCACCATCCACTCTGGGTGCCATCAAAGCACCTTTGACATGGATGTCTGCAGTCAGCAATAGGTCGCCATAAAACGTTTTATTTTCCTTCTCGGTCGAGTGCAACGCCTGCCAATTTTTAGCATTCAGCCTCAAGTCTATATTCATATTTGCAAGGTCACTGATGTCAACAGCACCGTTTACATTGGCTTTGTTCTTATTGTCATCCTGTATTGTAAAATCTTTAAATTTAATCTGCCCTTGCTCAAAACTCACCTCTTCGGCAGGCAACTTAAACACTGCATTCAACTGACTCACTGTTGTAGCTATATTGTCGGTCCTCAAGCTACCTGTTATTATAGGAGCAGTCACAGTGCCCTTTGCGTGCAGCAATCCCCGTACATATCCACTACTATTCCTAATCTGATTGCCACTCAGATGTTCCACACTTTTTAGGGCCAGTGCATTCACCTTTATTGCCATATCATAGTCATTCCCATCACTAGGCTTCAGGTAATAACTGCCATTCAGTGCTATGTCATTCCCCAGTCCTTTCAGTCGAGCATTGGCAGCCAGTTCATTTTCTTTCTTATTGCTTACCGTTATCTGCAAATCGCCCAGCGCATCGCCCAGTACAGTCATTCCTGCTACAGTTACGTCTCCGGTCACCTTCATTCTCGGCGACATTTCCTCCATATCCACTTGGCCATTTACTACTCCGTCTGCTATTAGTGTATCACTTTTGCTTATCGCCTTCGTAAGATTAGATAACCTGAAATGCCCCAAATCTACCCGAAGTGGAGCGTTAATATAGTTGCCTTTACTGACAGCAGCTATGTATTGCCCATTATTACTCACCCTGAAGTTGTTCACGTACAGTCCCCCTCTGGACAGTACAACCCTATTGGGCTGCGCTACCTCCCATGGTGCATAGTCCAGTTTCAGCCCCTCATTCAGGTGTATTATTTGCGAGTCTGCCACACTACTCATATACCCCGATAGCGCAAAACGTTCCTTACCTGCCTCATCTGTTATGCTCAGTGCCGCAGTTATGCTATTCTCCTTTATTGTTCCGGCTATATTAGTTCCCCACAGCGATATATCTCCCTGCGCCACTTTTGCCACAGTTACCTTCCAGTTTATCGCACTATCTTCTTCTTGCACATGCACCACGCCACCATCAATAATAGTACTACCATATACTATATTGGGTAGTTGTACGGTTGCTTTCATTTGCTCATTAGTAAGACTGGCTGTAGCATGTACATCTTCAAACTCTGCCAGCCCGGGCAACAAACCTCTGAGCACCGGCTTATCCTTCACCACCAATGAAGCTTTAAGATTATATGCCATTGGCAATGTCTCACTATCCCTCAGTCCCTTTTCGTTTGTTAAACTATCCTTGTTTTGCAAAAAATAATGCCTGTTTGTGTGCTCTTGCACAGCCATACCAATTTTTGTCAAGGGCATTTTACCATCTACACTCGCCGTCAGCAATCCCAGATCTGCCATTATGTGCTGACTGCCATCGGCGCCTGGTGCCGATACCAGCAGCATACTATCCATGTGATAGTGTTTCCCGTTCGCATTTATTACTGGATCCCATATTATTACTCGTCCCTTGGGGTAATCAGGGTTCAGCACAGGTATATCAGCATGTAACATCAGGCTGAGCTTTAGTGGCATTTCGCTCACTTTTATTGCCTTCATGTTCACACTGTCTATTAGCACATCTGCGAGCAACGACGGATACTCCCCACCGAAATCCAACTTTACCTTCACTTGCATTTGCACATTAGTATCGGTGCTCATGAGGTCTACATTTGCTCGCTGTTGTGCTACATGGGCATAAAGTGCCACATCATGGTACTTATATCCCATCAATTGTGCCTCTGTTACTTTACCATCAACAGTTGCCACCATGTGTTTGAGGTCAAAACCTGTCCCTTTCATTACAAAGTTTGAAGTAACAGCCCCCATCAACGAGTCTTGTCGTAGTATCCTGCCCAGGTTCAGGTGTGCCACACCCACCCTCATATCATATCTTTCCTTCCCTTTCCCAGGCGATAGCAGCAACCCACCTTCTATATGAGCCATACCATCTGTACTGGTCAAAAACAAATTAGCCACATAATCCTCTGCCGTACCCGATACAGTACCCGTTATTCGCAGCCTGTCTGGTATTCGCACAGCATCTAGCATCGTATCTGGCACAAACATCGCTATATCCTTAGCACCTGTTTGTACCCCTGCTATCAGCAGGTTATACTTTATATCCTTAACTTCTGGCAGTCCTATAATATTCCCACTCACATCTACAGCACTACTACCCACTCCGCCCACATACAGGCGCTCTATGTTCATATCTCCCAGCTTACCATTCACCACAGCGTCCAACCGCAGTTGCATATTAGCCATTTTTTTCATTTGCCCCTGTTCAGCCAGTTGGGGTACTAGTAGTAGCACTTCGCTCATTGCTACCCTGCTTTCCGTAAGATTTATATCCAGTTGCAGCTCCTCTGGGTGTTCTTTCAGCCCTCCCAGCGATTCATAATGCACTGCAGCCCTTTGTTGCAGTAGCGTACCCGGTGTTTGTAGGTAAAGCCCATCTAGCACCGCACCATGAGCATTGTAAACAAACTTCGTTTTCAGCTCTTCTACCACCAGCCCACATTGCTCTTTTGCTGCCAGGTGCCGCACATCACCCGTTATACTATCTGTGCAATACTGCACATCACGCATACTTAGGGCTACATCTTTCAGGTACATGTGCGCATAGTCCATACCCTTTGTCAGCTTCACCTCATTGTCGTTATCCATTTGGTAGCTCACATCACTTAGGTCTACAAAATCAGCCAGTATGCGCCATGCCGCAGTTGCCTCGTCAGCTACTGTAGTATCGGCATTTGTTTTGGTCGTCTTTTTGTTTTTACCCATGCGCAGCCTCGCATCAGTGTTGGTTATAGCCAGCTTTTTCACTGCTATTTGTTGCTCCCTCAGCCCAAACCTATCCAACTGCAACTGCAATTCACCCACATTCACCCCAAACCACAGGTCGCTTTGCTTATCGCCATATTCAAATCCTACATCTTCCAGCCGCACATCATCCGCAGCCAGCACCAGCTTAGGTGGCATTCCTTCCTCTTTGGGCAAAGTAGGCAGATAAGACGTATCTGCTACAAAGCTACCCTGCAGTCCCTTTATCTTCAATTCCCTCACCTCAAACCGCTGATTGGCTATGTCTGTCACCTTCATCCGCAGGTTCAGTTGCGCCAGGTCCACAGCCATTTGCACCCCTCCCATGTAGTCGTCATACCGCACATGTATATCACTCAGCCGCACAGTACCTATCGTCAGCCTGAAGGGGGCTTTACTTGTATCTTTCACTTTCGTAGTGGTGGTAGTATCTGGTCCTTTACCAGCAAAAGCAGCTATTAGGTAGCCGTAATTAAATTCAGTATCACCCAGATTTCGGTACACATGCCCATGCACACCATTTAGCACCAGTTGCTGCACATTGGCGTGTTTGTTTAGTAGGTCCATCATGGCAAGGTCCACCTTCAGTTCACCTACAGCCAGCAGTGTGTCATGGCCCAGATCCTTCAGCAATATCTCGCGCACCACCACGTACTTCGGAAAGCCAACACCCAGAAAACCTATCTTCACCTCTGTGCCCGTTTTCTTCTTCAGGTATGCCTCTGCCTTGCCCCTCACCACATTTTGTCCCCACTCCGAGTTCAGCCAAAGCAGCGCCAACAGCAATACTAATAGTATACTGCAAACCACATATAGCGTAACCTTCAACACCTTACGCATACTCGCTTATCATAACATTTAATCTACCTACCGGCAACCCATCTATTTTACCCCTTCGTTCAATCAGATGAAGGTACATACACCCTTCAAAAGATGCCTTACATATTTCACACACGCACCTATCGCAGCCCAATTATACACAAAAATGCCGCTACACCTGTTCAGCATAGCGGCACTGTAATGTTACTTCTCGTGTATTTACATATTCCTTCTGTACTGTCCACCCACCTCAAACAACGCCTTCGTTATCTGTCCCAGCGAGCAGTACTTCACTACCTCCATCAGCTTTTCAAATATGTTTTCGTTTCTTATGGCCGTCTGCTGCAGTTCTCTAAGTGCCGCTTCGCTTTTATCTTCGCTGCGCTTCCACAGGTTCTGCACCGTAGCTATCTGAAACTCTTTCTCCTCTGTTGTAGACCGTATTACCTCCGATGGTATCACTGTCGGTGAGCCTTTCGAACTCAAAAACGTATTCACTCCTATTATCGGAAACTCACCCGTATGTTTCAGAGTCTCGTAGTACAGGCTCTCTTCCTGTATCTTACCACGCTGATACATGGTTTCCATAGCACCCAGCACACCACCACGTTCTGTTATCCTGTCAAATTCTAGCAGTACTGCCTCTTCTACCAGGTCGGTCAGTTGTTCTATTATAAACGACCCCTGTAGCGGATTTTCATTCTTTGCCAGCCCCAACTCTTTGTTGATGATTAGCTGTATTGCCATTGCCCTACGCACGCTTTCCTCTGTAGGGGTAGTTATGGCTTCGTCATATGCATTCGTGTGTAGCGAGTTGCAATTATCATATATCGCATACAGCGCCTGCAGCGTAGTGCGTATATCGTTAAAGTCTATCTCTTGTGCGTGCAGCGACCTACCAGATGTCTGTATATGATACTTCAGCATCTGCGACCGCTCATTGCCACCATATTTCAGCTTCATAGCTTTCGCCCATACTCGGCGCGCCACCCTGCCTATTACACTATACTCAGGGTCTATACCATTGCTGAAGAAAAACGAAAGGTTCGGCGCAAAATCATCTATATGCATCCCCCTGCTCAGGTAATACTCCACAAACGTAAACCCGTTTGATAGCGTAAACGCCAACTGCGACACCGGATTAGCACCCGCCTCTGCTATATGATAGCCACTTATAGATACCGAGTAAAAATTCCTTACTTTCTGGTCTATAAAGTACTGCTGCACATCGCCCATCACCCTCAGCGAGAACTCTGTCGAAAAGATACAGGTATTCTGTGCCTGGTCTTCTTTCAGTATATCTGCCTGCACCGTACCCCTCACCGAGCTCAGTGTGCGGACTTTTATTTCCGCATACACATCTGCTGGCAGCACCATATCACCCGTCACACCCAGCAGCATCAGTCCTAGTCCGTCATTACCTTCTGGCAGTCCACCACCCGTTGTGTTGTAGTAGGGGCGTTCTAGTCCTTTCTCTTTATATATTGCAGCTATCTTATTATTTACCTCTTCTTCCAGTCCATTAGCCTTTATATACAGCTCGCACTGCTGGTCTATGGCTGCATTCATAAAGAACGCAGTAATAGTAGGTGCCGGCCCGTTTATCGTCATCGATACCGATGTCATAGCATCAGCCAGATTAAAACCGCTATACAGCTTCTTGGCATCATCTAGGCAGCACACACTCACGCCCGAGTTACCCACCTTACCATATATATCAGGTCTGTGGTCGGGGTCTTGCCCGTAGAGCGTCACACTGTCAAACGCCGTGCTCAGCCTTTTTGCTGGCAACCCTGCTGATACGTAGTGAAACCGCTTGTTAGTGCGCTCCGGTCCACCCTCTCCCGCAAACATCCTTGCTGGGTCCTCTCCCACACGCTTAAACGGATAGATACCCGCAGCATACGGAAACTCACCCGGGAAATTTTCGCTCAGTGCCCACCGTAGCACCTCGCCCCACGCCTCATACCTCGGCACCGCCACCTTAGGTATCTGCAGGTGCGATAGGCTCTCCGTGTGCGTCTTCACTTTCACTTCCTTATCTCTTACCTTAAATGTGTAGTATTCGTCCGTGTAGTTTTTCTTCTTATCCTCCCACTTTTCCAGCAGCAGCTTGTTTTTGGGGTCCAGCTCCAGTTCTGTTTTGGCATACGCCTCTTGCAGTTGTTTCACCAGCCTGTCCTTATCTTCTACGTCCATTCCCTGCACCGTCTCTATGGTCTTAGAGATGCTGTATAGCTTTTGTGCCACCATAGCCTGTGTGCGGGTACGCAGGTCATAGCCTCTGTTATTTTCCGATATTTCACTTAGGTAACGCGTACGGTGCGGAGGAATGATATAAATCTTCTCGCTCATCTCATCCGTCACCATAAACTCCGATTTCAGCGGCGCACCCGTCTTGGCAGCCACCGCATCTATCAGCGTTCTGTACATCGTGTTCGTACCAGGGTCGTTAAACTGCGACGCTATCGTCCCAAACACCGGCATATCATCCGCATTTTTGTCAAACAGTTTGTGGTTGCGCTGATATTGTTTTTTTACATCACGGAGCGCATCCATAGCACCTCGCTTGTCAAACTTGTTGATCACCACTATATCCGCAAAGTCCAGCATGTCTATTTTCTCTAGCTGTGTAGCCGCCCCATACTCGGGCGTCATCACATACAGGCTCATATCGCAGTGGTCAGTTATCTGTGTGTCGCTCTGCCCTATCCCCGATGTTTCTAGTATTATCAGGTCATAGTGTGCCGCCTTCAGTATGTTCACTGCATCATGTATATGTTTCGATACAGCCAGGTTGCTCTGTCTCGTCGCCATCGACCTCATGTAGACGCGTTTGCTCCTTATCGCATTCATACGTATCCTGTCACCCAGCAGTGCACCGCCCGTTTTCCTTTTCGATGGGTCTACAGATATGATACCTATGTGTTTATCCTTAAAGTCTAGCAGAAACCTCCGCACTACCTCATCCACCAGGCTACTCTTACCTGCGCCACCCGTACCTGTTATGCCCAGCACCGGTGTAGTACTCGCCGCAGCCTGTTGCACCATTAGTTGCAGTGCAGCTTGTGTTTCAGGCACATCATGATAGTTTTCTGCCGCCGATATCAGTCGCGCTATCGATTTCACATCCCTGTCCTTCACCCTGTCTGCCTCACTACTCAGCTCATTGCCCGTAGCATAGTCACACTTCATCAGCAGGTCATCTATCATCCCTTGCAGCCCCATTGCCCTGCCATCATCTGGCGAGTAGATACGGGTGATGCCATAGGCCTCCAGCTCCTTTATTTCATCGGGCAGTATCACACCACCTCCACCTCCAAACAACTTTATATGTCCGCAACCCGCCTCTTGCAGCAAGTCATACATATACTTAAAGTATTCTACATGCCCACCCTGATACGATGTTATCGCTATACCATTAGCATCCTCCTGTATCGCACAGTCCACCACATCTTGCACACTTCTATCATGTCCCAGATGAATCACCTCAGCACCACTTGCTTGCATAATGCGGCGCATGATATTTATAGAAGCATCATGCCCGTCAAACAGCGAAGCCGCAGTTACTATCCTTACTTTATGTTGTAGCGTATATGCCATACAGAAATGTATTATATATATTTGTGCGCAAAGTTACTAAATGAGTACGTATTGTGTGTATCCCACTCGCATCTTGTTTTCATACTACTCATCCCATATTTTTACTCTTTTGGCGGCACCAGCCAAAGCACTACTAGCAGCGGGCTTTGCGTCGCGCTCTTGTACGGGCGGGGCAGTGAGGAGCTTTCCCCTATAATACCTAAAAATATAAAATAGGAGGGTCATTACGAGCCCCGAGCCTAGCCCTGTGCTCCAGCCCTCGGGGTGTGGCAATCTCGCGAATTGAGGGGGAACACACAACCCACGAGCAGGTAATGCAGGAATTCCCCGCCTTTTTTAAGAGGGGATGCCACAAAAACATTGGCGTAGCCAGTTTTTGTGGCTGGGGTGGTAAGGGCTGCGCTCATTCACACCAACAATAAACCCCGAAAATAGCCTTACACTATCCTCAGGGCAATAATCTAATTAATTATACCTACACAGCCGCAGTATGTGCCAGCATCTTAGGCACACCCACCTCACTACGCAGTGCAGCTATTATCTCATCAGCATCAAATATTTCATCCTCGCTCTGGTACGGAAACTCCGTTACCTGACCCGTTATATTGTACTTACTAAACACCGAATTCCGCAACTCTGGCTTCACTGTCGGGGCTTTAGCCACTATATTAGTATGCATATTATACCCAAACTGGCTGGGCGTATTAGCTATCCAGCACACTACCGATGGTTTAAACAAAGCTACTGCTGTGTGCTGCGCAAAACTATCTATAAACAACCGCTTAGCACTCATTTGTATCAGCACCGCCAGTGCCCTAAACTCAGCTTGCACTGGGTACACCCCTTGCAGCCCTAGCTGATCTTGCCTACGTATATGCACCACATTATAGTCTTGTGCCATAGCATTTACTACTCGCTGTGCTGTAGCCGCTGGCAGGTCTCTGGGCCAAGAGTATTTGTCTGTCTGGTTCGATACCCCACCATTCGTTTGCAGTGCCAGTATCGGCTTTTGCGATGCAAACATCGGTGCATATTGGCTCTTCTCCTTAGCCGTCAGGTATATTTCGGGTAGCTCACCATTATACGGCACACCACACAGTGCACACCATACCTCTATCAGGTGCCCACGCTGATACACAAAGTCAGTAGCATGATACGGGTCGTGCAAAAACAACAATGTATCCTTACCCTCTATATGCTGCGGATAAAAATAATTCAGATTATTCAGCCCAAGCGACATGTTAACATTGGGATTAGGTGCAAACACATCCGGATAGCCCTATATCACTATCAGTTCCGCATCCTTATAGTGCTTTTTTATGGCACTGCACACTGCAGTGGCTATTATACTCTTCCCTATACCACCACTTACCTGTAGTACTATTTTCATTAGTGTTTTGTTTATAGTTTAGTTAGTCATTTAGTTTACCTTACTCCTTCACCACCTTACCCACCC